>NZ_JBANBJ010000170.1:0-1606 GCF_059803515.1 Bradyrhizobium sp. UFLA05-125
GCGCTGTCGATCCGCCGGCAATGCATGTTGCTTGGCATCGCGCGCTCTGGGGTCTACCGGCCGCCGCGGCCGGCCAAAGACAACCACCTTGCCCTGATGCGGCGGATCGACTAGCTGTTCGCCGCGTGGCCTTTCTTGGGCTCACGGCGAATGATCGCGATCCTGAAGGCTGAGGGGCTTCGGATCAATCGCAAGCGCGTGTAGATGCGGAAGATGGGCATCGCGGCGCTAGGGCCGAAGCCGAACACGACGAAGCCGACGCCGGGCCACAAGTTCCATCCCTATCTGCCGCGCAACATGACGATCGATCGGCCGACCAGGTGTGGGCGGCTCGGCCGCTATTTTCTCTAACTCGTCGTCATCATCGACTGGACGACGAGCCGGGTGGCGATAGCCGAACGCGATGGATGTTTTGTTCTGCGCGGCAGCTCTGGAAGAGGCGCTGGCGAAGTACGGTACGCCGGAGATTTTCAACACTGACCAAGACAGCCAGTTCACCCGCGCGTTGGCGGACGCCGGGATCAAGATCTCCATGGATGGCCGCGGTCGTTGGATGGACAACGTCTTCATCGAGCGGCTGTGGCGCTTGCTCAAGCATGAGAACATCCATCTCAGGGGCTATGCCGACGGTTGCGAGGCCCAAGGCAGCAATCGTAAACTGGATCGCCTTCTACAACGATCGTGACCTTTGAGGCACGCGGCTATCGCGCACCGATGGCGCTCTGGCGCGAACGGATGTTGGCCGCGAAGGCTGCGGACATGATGGATAACGCTGATGCCTTGACCAAATGCCCACAGCAACAGCAGCAGGCAGAGTTTCTGGCAGCGTAATAGAAAGGGATCAGGAGCGGTCAGTGTCCAACTAACAAACCGGTTCGAGCGGTCCCGCTCCGTGGGTCCGTTTGTCAGTTGTTCCAGTGAACAAACCTGGACAATGCATCGACCCTCACGGATACGATTCCATTTGCAATAATTGGGTTCAAAATATCTGGTCGAAGTTTATTGACGCCTGGGGTGAAAATGGGGGCGTCTCATTTGGAATATATTCGTTACGATCACGGCGATCGGAAAAATCTTCATGCGTTGCCTATCCTCCAGCAGTGGCCGGCGTCTAGCCGGGCTAATACCAATCCATGGCGCAGCGCAGCAGAAAGCGTTCGATCATTTGCTTAGCTGGCTCATCTCACCGCGCGGCACCTCCCGGCCAAGGACATTCATTCCAATGTGGAATTGACGACGCCAGAATTGGTATTTGCCGACTGAGGAGTTGATCATGTTGTATGAGTACAGCGGATGGCTCCCTTGCTGAAGTTACCCATGGAGTTTCGATGTCTGAACCTTATTCGAGTGCCCCTTTCGCCAAGCACACCAAAATTCAGAAAGAAGCTGCCTGCGGCGATCTGGTGCCAGAGGGGTTCATACGTATGCCGAGTGGCGCCGGTCACGATGCGCTGATTCTCGGTTCGATCATGCCGGCTGGCGCGCTTCGTGCGATCCATCGGCGACGTCAACCTCACTTGAGCGAGAGCACGTCCGACGCGGACATCGTACTGGGCGCGCAGGTCTTCGTCGATGCATGCCGGCGATTGCTTGTGTAGCCAACATA
>NZ_JBANBJ010000171.1:0-1600 GCF_059803515.1 Bradyrhizobium sp. UFLA05-125
CACTACGTCCGGGTGCTGAACCCATTGCGAAACCATGTCTTCAGCAGGATGCCCGTTTCTATTGTCCGGCATTTGGCTTACGTCCCGACCGCCTTAGTCTGGATATTCCTTCGCCTTGGCTTGTCGCGTGTCGAATATTTCAGATTACTTAGAGGATTCGCATTTCGCCATCTGCATCATATTGTGTTCGACCAGATGATTCCGCGCATTGCAAATTATTGGCGTAAGGATGAGGTCGAGTTACTCATGCAGCAGGCAGGCCTCAATGATATTCAGCTGTTTTGGATCAACGAAATGTCTTGGACAGCGGTTGGCTACAAGGCGGCGGAAACAATCTTTGGTATCGGGACGCCACAGACATCGGAAACCCATTCCAATTGATACGCTGTGATACAGAAAGCTGACAGGGAAATGGAATGCCGCTTAAAAGCGATCAGACGAGCGTAGCAGCTCGGGGTCATTGCTACGACGCCACATTCGCGGAGTATAGGGTACTCTCGAACAGGCTTTCCGCACGTGCCATAACACAGATCTTACGGAATAATCTTCCAATTGGGAGCGTTCTCGACGTTGAGGTGCGCAACTGTAACGTGGCTGAATGGAAGGCAAGTGGAGTCGGAGATATCCACGGATAGACGGTGATAGTGGGGCCGTGTCGGTTAGCTGCTCGGTCAGTAGTTCAAGAGCCTTCCAGGCTGCAGGACATTGGATCGCTCGTGACCTAAGCTTCGGCGTCCGCTGGTTAATTTTGGCGGCACCTCATGTCAATCGACACAGCGCGAAAGACAGAGAAACTGATAGTTCGGTAACGGGAGATTATCGAAGCCATTGTTCGGTGCAATTAGGGAAGCGGCGGCGTGCAAGAACATATGTCATTTGCCATAGCGATCCGCGGCAGGCACGTCGCGCTCGTCGTAGTCGCGGTATTGAGTGGGTTGAGCTGTTTGCCGTTTCTGCGAAGCATTATCATGCTCGGTGATGAAGGCGTACTCCTGCAAGGTGCGGATCGCCTGCTTCGCGGCGAAAAGCTTTATCGCGATTTTTTTCAGTTTCTGCCGCCAGGTGGATTTCTCTTAACTGCGGGCTGGTTTGGACTAACCAACGTTTCACTTTTCTCCGCGCGCTTGCTTGCAGCTTTCACATTCGTCGGAATTTCTTGCGTTCTCTATTGCGTAGCGCTTCGTGTCTCGCGCAGCACGTTAGCATCAGCTGTCGCCGTCGCCGCTTTCATCGTTATGTCGCAAGGCGCTTGGGTGCAAGTTAGCCACCATTGGTTTACGACGCTGTTCTGTATATCGGCGCTTTTCGGCGCACTCATGTGGATCCATACGCGTCGGCTTTCGTGGGTGATTTTCTCCGGTTTGGCTGGAGGAGCGGCTGCAATGATTACGCCGACTCGAGGTTCGTTGGCAGTGATAGCTGGCTTATTGGCGCTTACTGAAGGAAGACGATTTGATGTATCTGCTCTGACAAGTTACATGGCTGCAGCTGTAATTTTGCCGACGTTGTGCATAACGTATGTTGCCTTTCAAGGCGGGCTCGGTCCGGCCTTTAACTGCGTTATTGTCTACCCCGCGCTACATTATGGCAATATTCAGAG
>NZ_JBANBJ010000172.1:0-1369 GCF_059803515.1 Bradyrhizobium sp. UFLA05-125
GGGCCGGATCGGTCAGCTGGCGATAGCCGGGAAGCTGACGGCGGGATCATCGCCCAAAGGCGCGATCGTTTCCAGTGTCATGTAGCGGCCGCGCTGGACGGCCCACTCGTCGTTCTGTTCGAGCAGGATGGCGCCGACCAGGCGAATGATGGCATCCTCGTTGGGGAAGATGCCGACCACTTCGGTCCGCCGCTTGATCTCTCCATTGACGCGTTCGAGCGGATTGGTCGAGTGCAGCTTGGCCCGGTGCGCGGCCGGGAAGCTCATGTAGGCCAGCACATCGGTCTCGGCCTCGTCGAGGAACGCAGCGAGCTTTGGCAGTTTGGGACGCAGCTGATCGGCGATGCGCCGCCATTGCGCGCGTGCCGCCTCGGCATCGTCCTGGGCAAAGGCGGTGGCAATGAAGGCGGAGACGACGCGCCGTCCGCTCTTGCCGGCATGCGCCAGCGCGTTGCGCATGAAGTGCACGCGGCAGCGCTGCCAAGTGGCGTTGAGCACCTTGGCGACAGTCGCCTTGATGCCTTCGTGGGCATCCGAGATCACCAGCTTGACCCCGCGCAGGCCGCGGCGGGCGAGCTTGCGCAAGAACGCGGTCCAGAACGTCTCGGCCTCGGACGGGCCGATATCCATGCCGAGCACCTCACGCCGGCCGTCGCTGTTGACACCCACCGCGATGATCACCGCGACTGAGACGATGCGCCCCTGCTGGCGCACCTTCACGTAGGTGGCATCGATCCACAGATAGGGCCAGTCGCCCTCGATCGGGCGATTGAGGAAGGCCTTCACCTTGTCGTCGATCTCACTGCACAGCCGCGACACTTGGCTCTTGGAGATGCCGCTCATGCCCATGGCCTGCACCAGATCGTCCACCGAGCGGGTCGAGACGCCCTGGACGTAGGCTTCCTGCACCACCGCCGTGAGCGCCTTCTCGGCCATCCGCCGCGGTTCGAGGAAGCCCGGGAAGTAGGAGCCTTTGCGCAGCTTGGGAATGCGCAGCTCGACGGTGCCGGCGCGGGTCTCCCAGCTTCGATCGCGATAACCGTTGCGTTGGACCAGGCGCTCCTGGTTCTTCTCGCCGTAAGCCGCCCCGGTCAGGCCCTCGACCTCCAGCTCCATCAGCCGGTGGGCGGCAAAGCCGATCATCTCGCGCAAGAGATCGGCGTCAGGGGTCTTCTCCACGAGCGCGCGCAGGTTCATCATGTCGTCGGTCATCGGTGGTTCCTCGAATCAGGTTGGTGTCGCAACCCAAACCTTACCGACGAATCATCGGTGACCACCGCAAAGCCGCCCGCCCGCTACGGCGCTATTGGAGGGCGCGCGTGCGGACGGCTTTGCTCTACCGAGCTACACCACCTTCGGGGACACGACC
>NZ_JBANBJ010000173.1:0-610 GCF_059803515.1 Bradyrhizobium sp. UFLA05-125
CTGAACGCGTCGGCAGGCGGATCGATGACGAGAGTGCCGGCGTTTCCGTCGGTCGACAGATTGAAGGTTGAATGGGTGTAGTCGCCGGCCAGCGTGATGTGCGCGACGTGGTTCTGCGCATCCGAAACCGTCAACACCCCACCCGACGCGTTGCCGGCGTAGGAGGCGCTCGTTCCTGTCCCGAACGAGATGTCCTTGAGGTCAAGAATGTCCGAACTGGACGGATCACCGTTGCCGGAGAGGCCGCTGATGGTACCGGTGAATTGCGTGGAATGATCGAGAATGAGGGTCCCAGTTACGCCCTTGAACGTGACCGATCCGGAAGCTGCTCCGGTCAGTTCGAGGGTAGCCCCTGGCTCGATGAGCGTCGCTTGAGTGAGGTTGCTGAGATTGAGAGTGACCTTCCCGGAGATATCGAGCACCGTCGATGAGCTATTGATCACCCCATCGCCATTGAGATCCTGGTGCACCACCGTCTCTATCGATTTCAAGGATGCACTCGTTCCCGACACATTGCTGAGCAGGTTCGAAGTGAAGTTACCATTGCTGTCGGTGGTCCACACCGTGTAAAGCCCGGTCGAGGTGTTCTTCCAGGCCACATCATAGCCGC
>NZ_JBANBJ010000173.1:709-1287 GCF_059803515.1 Bradyrhizobium sp. UFLA05-125
CTCGACGTCGCCTCCACACCAAGAGGCACCCAGCCGCTGAACTGTCCGGCCACGTACGCCAAGCCACCATATTTCAGCGTGGGACCACTGTCACTGAGGAGATAGTTGTTGCCCACCTGCAGCATGCTGGTTGCGCCCGACGACTCAATGGTTGTCGTACGCACACCGATCGTACCATCGCCATTGAGGTCCTGCTGAAACACCGTCTCGATCGATTCAAAGGACACGCTCGTCCCTGCCACTTTGCTGAGCAGGTTTGAGGTGAAGTTGCCGTTGCTATCGGTAGTCCACACCGTATAAAGCCCGGTCGAGGTGTTCTTCCAGGCCACATCATAGCCGCTCGACGTCGCCTCCACACCAAGAGGCACCCAGCCGCTGAACTGTCCGGCCACGTACGCCAAGCCACCATATTTCAGTATGGGTCCGGTTCCACCAGCAATTGGATCGAGAAGGTAGTTGCCGCCCAGCTGAACGAGACTGGTTGCTCCAACCGACTCGATCAACGTCCCAACAACGGGATCAAATGCGGCCGAAAGACTGCTCGTATTTCCGGCCGCATCTGTCGACGTCGCGGTAAA
>NZ_JBANBJ010000174.1:0-1135 GCF_059803515.1 Bradyrhizobium sp. UFLA05-125
GATGAGGCCGATTCGGCCAAATTCGCGGTGACGCCCCTCTTGCTGCGCGTTATAGAGCGATGACGATGATCACGATCGCGCAGGAATCATTGGGCATGGGATTGACTGCGACCAAGACAAGAGCGGCGAAACGAGAGGTCCCGAGATCGCGCGGCGGCCGGCCGACCAAGAGCGCCGCCATCGAACGCGACCAGCGGCTGATCGAGGTCGCAACACGCCTGTTCCTCGACCGCGGCTATGACGCGACCTCGCTGGATGCCGTGGCGGAAGCTGCCCGGGTCAGCAAGCCCACCGTGTACGCGCGCTATGGCGACAAGCGCGGATTGTTTGCCGAGGTTTTGAGACGCGAGATCGCCCGCTGGCTGGCGCCACTTGCCGAGGCCGCCGAGGTGCAGCTCACGCGCCCCTCGGACATTTCGGTCGAGCAGCGCCTGATCGAGATCGGGCGCGAGATGCTGATGTTCACCTGCGGTCCCGACGCCGTCGCCTTCAGCCGTATGATGACGTCACAGGCCATCAACTTCCCCGACATCGCCAAGCTCGGCAAGGAGGAAGGCTGGATGAAGGCCGTCGCCACGACGGCGCGTTTCTTCGATCATCTGGTCGCGCAGGGCGCGATGGATCTCGAGGATACCGGCATCGCGGCCGAGGTCTTTCTCGACGTGGTCGTCGGCCATACCCATCGGATGGCGACGTTCGGCACACCGCTTGAGATGAAGACGGCCGAAAAGCGCATGCGCTCGGCAATTCGGCTGTTCCTGGCCGGTGCGCTCGGCCCCCCGGGCCGAGTCCAGGCCATCTCCAAAGGCGCGGTTCGGCGCCGCCCGTCCCGCTGACAGATTCGTGACCGGTTAACTCCGACGCTTGGGCGAATTGCGTCTTGATCGTAATAAAACGATACGGTATGGTTTAGTTTATAAGCAAGGTACGGGCTGATGCCTTCCCAGCCCCTGGCAGGCCTGTACCGTTCTTAAGACTTTGATCGTTGCAACATCCTACGCTGTTGCAACGCTCCGCGGCCGACCAGTTGCCCCCGGTCGGCCGCGCAATTCTGTTCAAGACAGCCCGGACCATCCGCCGGCAGAGTCAGACTCAAGGATGGAGAGTTCAAGAATGCGTGTGCCGAAATACTGGA
>NZ_JBANBJ010000175.1:0-1177 GCF_059803515.1 Bradyrhizobium sp. UFLA05-125
GTAGCAACCATTAAACGCCGAGGGTTTTTTCAGTCCACGGCGTTCCCCGTTGCACGACGGTGTTGGCGTAGATCAGCAGCTTGCGGGCGCATGCGATGAGAGCGGCGTTGTGGGCCTTGCCGGCCGCAGTCAGGCGGGCATAGAACGCCATGACGGCCTTATTCCAGCGGAAGGCGGCCGGTAGAGCCGCGGCGAACAGGGAGCGGCGCAGGCGAGCACGGCCGCCGGCAATGTGGCGTTGGCCCTTGTATTGTCCGCTGTCGTTGTCGAAGGGAGCCAGCCCGGCAAGGGCTGCGGCTTCTTCGCGGCTGACACGGCCGAGTTCAGGCATGCGGATCAGCAATGCCAGCGCGGTGCGTTCACCGATCCCGGGAATGCTCGTCACCAGGTCAAGGCGAACAGCGAGATCGTGGTGAGCGCGCAGTTGCTCGGCGATGTGACGGATCTGGGAGAGCCGGCGTGCCTTCAATCGGGCAATGTCATCCAGCACGATGCGGCGCAGCCCAGGCTTATCGAGATGCTCGAGCCGGGTCTTGAAGCGCTTGATGTCCTCCTCGATCTGCTCAAGGAAGGTGAGCTGCTCGGCGAGCTCCGCCAGGCGCGGATCCGGCGCGCTTCTCTCCTGTTCGAGCGAGGCCGCACAAGCGGCAATCAGCGCTGCATCCAGCATATCGTTCTTGGCGCGACGCAACCGTGAGCGGCCGAACGCCTTGACCTGGATCGGCTGAAGCACCAGCACGACGAAGCCGGCCGCACGCAAGTGCTCCACCACACCGCGCTCGTAACCGCCGGTCGCCTCGATCCCGACCCGCCTCACGCCAGCTTTGCTCAGCAGTTGCGCCAGTTTACGCCAACCGGGCAGGTCGTTGGCGACCTCCCAGCACCCGTCTCGACCATGAACTGCGATGTCGAGCTTCCCTTTAGACGTATCGATTCCCGCCGTCGTCATGCTAGTCTGTGTCATCCTCGTCGACCCTGCCTTGTGAAGCGAACCTGATTGTTCCGGCAACCATCCGGGTCCGATGAAGGTGCTGGCGCGATCCTGCTACAGGGCAGCCACAAACTGCTCAGGGTGGGCGCGATCCGATCGCCAGCGGCCTGCCGCGGTTGCAGTCGCGGCAGGCCATTCCTCTCGGAACACCCCGACAATATCTGATTGCGCTATTACAAGGGTGGG
>NZ_JBANBJ010000176.1:0-1076 GCF_059803515.1 Bradyrhizobium sp. UFLA05-125
TATAATGGCACGCCGCGCCGGCCAAGACAAAGCCGTGCCAGATCGCATTCTGGAAACGTAGGCGCCGCCAGGCGTGGAAGATCACCCCGAAGGAATAGAGCGCGCCGCCCGCGACCACGAACCACAGAGCCATGGTCGGCAGCGCGTTGACCACGGCGTCGTAGAGCATCAGGCCACTCCAGCCCATGGCGAGGTAAATGCCGACGGCGACGCGGTCGAAGCGGCCGGGCCAGCCGAGCTTGAGCACGATGCCGAGGATCGCCACGCACCAGACACCGACGAGCAGCGCCAGCGCGAAGGTGCTGTCCTTCAGTTCCAGGATGAACGGCGTGTAAGTCGCAGCGATCAGGAGGTAGATCGCGGAGTGATCGAACCTCCGTAATATCCATTTGGCCGGCGACACCGGCCAGAGATTATAAGTCGCAGACAGCACCAGCATCGAGAGCAGGCCGGCGACGTAGATCGAGACACCGACGATGTCGACCGCGTTCGCATTGACTGCCGCCAGCACCACCAGAACGGTCGCCGCGACGACGCCCAGAAGCACGCCGATGGCATGGATGACGCCGTCAGCGATCAGCTCGGCGCGGTCATAGTCCCAGCCGATCACGTCGGCTGCGGCATGGACGGAGGTCGACGCGAGTTGTTTCAATCTGAAAACGGTCATGGCAGTCCGAAGGCGACGCTGTGGCACTCTTACGTGGGTCTTTCGTGGTCGGCGAGCCGTTCAAAGGCTGGTTCACCCCAAAACGCGGTGGAAGTATGAAGCTTGATTTTCGTCAGGCAGTTGCCACTTTTGTGACTAGTCCAATTTGCCTATTCCGCCGGCACGAGATCCCTCGCCTTCCCCATGGCATTCAGCATTCAGGATATGGTCGAAGAGGCGCGCCTGTCGGCCCGGGCGCTGCTCGACTATGGCGGGCATTTCTTCAACCCCACCGTCCGGCTCGGCGTCACCGGCCTGTCGCGCGCCGGTAAAACCGTGTTCATCACCGCGCTGATCCATGGGCTGACGCGCGGCGGCCGCTTTCCGGTGTTCGAGGCCTTTGCCTCCGGCCGCATCGCACGTGCGAAAC
>NZ_JBANBJ010000177.1:0-1040 GCF_059803515.1 Bradyrhizobium sp. UFLA05-125
TTGAGCGCCGGATCGGTCTCGCTGCGGGAATCGACGATCGCGGCGAGGCGAGCGCCGGCCGCGGCAAGATCGCGCACCGTGGCCCAGCCTTCGTCGCCGGCAGTGAAAACGACCGCCTCTCGGCCGGGCAATACGCCGAAGCGATTGATGTAGGCGCGTACGGCACCGGCGAGCATAATGCCCGGCCGGTCGTTGTCGGGAAAGACGATCGGTCGTTCGAGCGCACCGGAGGCCAGGATCGCGCGTTTCGCGTAGATTCGCCAACTGCGCTGACGCGGCTGATGCGCTGGCGGCACGGCGACGTGGTCGTTGACACGTTCGACAGCGCCGTAGATGCCATGGTCATAGAGCCCGAACACACCGGTGCGCGGCATGATGCGCACTTCAGGCAGGCTGGAGAGCTCGGCCAGCGTAGCGGCGAGCCATTCGGCAGCCGGACGTCCGCCGATCTCGCGCCGTTCGGCGAGCAAGCGGCCTCCAAGCCGAAAGTCTTCATCACAGAGGATGACGCGCGCGCCACTGCGGCCGGCCGCGAGGGCCGCGGTCAGGCCTGCCGGCCCACCACCGATCACCAGAACGTCGCAGAAAGCGAAGGCTTTCTCATAGTGATCGGGGTCATCCACTCCAGCTGCGCGCCCAAGTCCTGCCGCGCGGCGGATCAACGGCTCGTAGAGCTTCTCCCAGAACGCCGCCGGCCACATGAAGGTCTTGTAGTAGAAGCCGGCAACGAAAGCTGGCGAGGCCAGGCTGTTGACCGACAGCAAATCAAAGGCGAGCGAGGGCCAGCGGTTCTGGCTCATCGCCTCAAGATCGTCGAACAGCTCAACCGTCGTCGCCCTGGTATTTGGCTCGCGGCGCGCGCCGGTGCGCAGCTCGACCAGCGCGTTCGGCTCCTCGGGGCCCGCCGAAAGGATACCGCGAGGCCGATGATATTTGAAAGAACGGCCGACGAGGCGCACGCCGTTGGCGAGCAGTGCCGAGGCCAGTGTGTCGCCGACATGCCCCTCGTAGCGTTTGCCATCGAACCGAAAGGAGATTGA
>NZ_JBANBJ010000178.1:0-980 GCF_059803515.1 Bradyrhizobium sp. UFLA05-125
ACGCTGGCACAGATCTGGGCCGAGCTTCTGGGTGTTGAGCGGGTCGGACGCCACGACCACTTCTTTGCGCTCGGCGGCCACTCGCTCTTGGCGGTGCAACTGATCGAGCGGCTGCGGCGGCGGTCGCTGGGGGTTGAGGTGCGGACCTTGTTTGCAAAGCCCGTGCTGGCCGATCTGGCCGCGAGCCTCGGCAGTCATCAGGAGGTGGCGGTCCCGGCCAATCGGATCAGCGAACAGAGTCCGGCGATCACGCCAGAGATGCTGCCGCTGATCGAGCTGACGCAGGACGCGATCGACCGGATCATCGCCACGGTGCCCGGCGGGGTCGGCAACATCCAGGATGTTTATGGTTTGTCGCCGCTGCAGGACGGCATCCTGTTCCATCATCTGTTGGCGACAAAGGGCGATCCGTACCTGCTGATCTCGCAGATGGCGTTTGCCGACCGTGGCGTGTTGGACCGCTATCTTGCTGCGGTCCAGCGAGTGGTGGACCGGCACGACATTCTGCGCACCTCGTTTGTCTGGGAAGGGCTGTCGCGCCCGGCCCAGGTGGTGTGGCGCCGTGCGCCGCTGGAGGTGAGCGAGGTCGAGCTGGATGGGTCTGCTGGTCCTGGCGCCGCGCAGCTTAAGGATCGGTTTGATCCGCGCCAGCACCGCATCGATCTTGGCCGAGCGCCCTTGTTGCGGTTTGTGATCGCGCGCGAGCCCGGCAGCGCGCGCTGGCTGCTGCTGGAGCTGCAGCATCATCTGATCGGGGACCACACGACACTGGAGGTGATGCGTGCCGAGGTCAGGGCCGTGCTGGAGGGGCGGGCGCATGAGCTGACCGAGCCACAGCCGTTCCGCAATCTGGTGGCGCAGGCGCATCTCGGCGCTGATGCCAAGGCGGATGAAGCGTTCTTCCGGGGGTGGCTGGCAGACATCGACGAGCCGAGCACGCCGTTCGGCTTGCGCGAGGTGCGCGGCGACGGCAGCGGGGT
>NZ_JBANBJ010000179.1:0-922 GCF_059803515.1 Bradyrhizobium sp. UFLA05-125
GAGCTTGCGCGCTGCGGCTTCCGGGTCGGAGAAGGGATCGTTCCGTCGTGAGCTTCATGAGCCAGCCTGAACGCGATTCGGGGTTGGGAAGATGCTCATCATGGTCGGCTCACTGCCCCTCAGAATGGCGCCACGTCAAATCGCCTAGAAGCCAGCGGCCAAGGGCCTTGGAGTGCATGGCATCTTCGTGCGCAGCAAGGATCGTCCTGGGCCCGCCGGTTCACGCTGGCGGGCCTGCTTCTGTGTTCGCTAAGCTTCCCTGCACGCAACTGCGAAGTTTTCGCAGATTGAGGCAAACGCTTGTTTTGCTTCGGCCGTCTCAAAGCAAAACTGCGTCCCAGCGTCACCGCGCTCGACCCACCATTCGATTTTATTTCCTCGCGAAATGCGCGATGCCTCTCCGCGCAACTGATCGAGTTGGCTTCCGACAGCTCGTACAATCAAACAATTCTTCTTGGCCATGGAAAAGTCCTCGGGAATATCGCAAAACCAACGGTGGATCGTTATCTTCGGTTCCTAGGGAAGCCTAATTCATCAACCGGTTGGCTTCGAATACGAGGGCAAGTTGAAAAAGCGGGCCGACTTCGGTGGGGACTTCGATAGCGATGTCGCGTCGATCGCCCATACCAAGCGCATCCCTCGCCATGGCAGCCAAGGTGTGTGCGGCCGCTATCTCAGCGACCCTTTCATTCGCGAGTTCTAGACCTTCTTCGTCCGGATAAAGCTCGGCTCCGTCCCGGATGTTGAAAAGGTAGCGGATCCAACTCTGGCGATCCTTCACTTGTTCCTAGATCGCAAGAAGGCGCCGGCTTCCCCGCTGTAGAGCCTCACGCTCGCGCCCAAGGAACGATCGAAAAAACGCACTGTTAGGTAATGACCCGGGTCCCCCTGGATAATGGGAACGATCGCCCGTGCTCGACCC
>NZ_JBANBJ010000017.1:0-138292 GCF_059803515.1 Bradyrhizobium sp. UFLA05-125
GTCTTAGCCCTTAACGCAAGCAATCAGCGCTCCAGTTCCTCAATCCGAAATTGGCTTGCGAAGAGCCGGGCGTTCTTTGAAGTTGCGGGAACGGCGTCCGCACCATAGCGAACGGGATCTTCCGAGTTCGCAGCGCGACTGCGATAGCCTCTGAGCTATGGCGCCAAGCCTCACGTCTAAGACAGCCAAGTGGATCCCCGCTGAGGAGGCGCGCGTCAAGCCAGTCTTTAGATCGCCAGCCTCGCCAGCTACCTCGTGACCCAGCTCGACCAACATGTCGGCGATCATCAGTTTCATCTTCGACTAAAAGAACAGAAGCCGTGAGCCAACCTCGCTAGTCCTCCTAAACCCGTGTCCTTCGTCTTCCTTCCGGCTGTGGAACCAATGATGATCCCCCGCGTTCCAGTGCCAAGGTAAGGCAGCACCTATTTTGCAGTAGCGTAGGAGGATGCAATGGGTGAACGGCGGCACGTCAAACATACGAAGACATTCAACGAACGTCTCGCTGATGCAATTACGCAATTTCGAGAAGCAGCAGAACGACTTCCACCCGGCACTGAGCGCGAGCTTATGATGAACCGAGCGCAACGAGCTGAGAAAGCAGCGCAGATCAGCGAGTGGTTGAGCCAGCCAAAGCTAAGCCCGGCACCTTCGCCCCCAGGTCTCCTGAAAACCTCTTAGTCGTGCGATCTGCCCAAGTTGGCTCCCGCCCGGCGGTGGCTGAGAGACGCCTTACGCTCGCGCCTGCACAAACAGACAGTGGATAGAACGGAGGCGGCACATCTGGGACCGTTCCCTGGAACTTGCTTAGGGCTACCCTGACCTCTTCCTCGGGCGTCGGACGCATGACCCGCTTTCGTCAGAGAGTTAAAGCAGCTCAGTCGGAAGCTTCACCAAGCCTTTGTCGATCTGCTCAATCGTGTTGATGATGATCTCGCGGTGGTCTTGGAGTATCTTCAGAACCTTCTCGAAATCACGAAGTTGCTTGTGGGATTCTTTGGTGTCGTGCCCATCTCTCTCAAGCTGAGAAATAACCGCAAGCTGCGAAGCGGTGTATTCGCTGAATTAACCTATCCCCACCTTATCGGCTTCGGGATATGTACGGCATCACGAAGTGGCGACCTTGCACACCGGATGATCCCGGTGTGGAAGCGCTCACCCGCGCAGAACGTCGGGGCAATCCATGGCGAACCAAGGGCAGAGCACCAATCAGGGTCTAGAGCGATGAGTTTCTGGTGCGGGTTCGCCGCAGGTGTACTGATCGGCGGTGTTCTCGGCGCCATTGTCATGGCCGTCATCCAGATGGCGTTGCGGGGCAACCCTTACGACAACGGATGACAGATGCCCGGCATGCAGCGTGGGAAGTGGATCTGGAGTCGGCTGCGCGACACCGCCAGGGAGCGCGAGCTTGTTCAGGCGCAAGACCTGGAGCGCGAGCAGTGGGAGGCCCGCGATGCCGGATAGCGAGAAGTTGGTGCTCGCAATCTTTTTGGTGCTGGCGGTCGTGATTACGGTTGCGTTCGCCCCTCGATGCACAAAGGCCCGGCGTGAGCACCGCAGGGCCTTTGGTATTTTCGGTTCAACGCTCTTTTGGTACGACGACGTCAGCGCTAATCAGGCGGCGCGTTCCTTATCTGACTGTTGCTTGACGCCGGTCGCGGCTTCTTGCACCCGCTTTTCGTAATTGCCCACGAGCCGCTCAATACTATCGGCCCACATCCTCAGCACTGAGACGTGAAAGTGAATCATTGGGTTGAGGGCATTCATGCCGACTGCCGTCGCTGCGGCAATTCGCTTTTGTGGGTCGCCGGTGGCGGTCTTCTCTGTCATGCTGTTCGCTCCTTTCCTCCGGTGTTACTGGCCAAAAGCTAGTTGTCGGCTTTCGTACCTTGTGATTCTAAACACTCGGCCAACACTTGATCTGCCGCGCGTCTCGCAGCTCGTTCGTCGTGCAGTTCAGCCAGCCGTTTCAAGTAAGCGACTGCCGCTATTTGCAACAGATCGAAATCATGTCGGCCGTTACCACCAAGATTGGTGACATAGCGATAGAGGGCCGAACGCCTTATGTCGTTCTCGCTGACACCGCTGTGGAGCAGCAAGTAGTTGCGCCAAGCGAATGCACACGCACCTTCTATGGCCTGAGACGTCATGGGCACCTCTCAAACCCAGAGAAAGACTGACGACCCTTTTCGTTCCGCCAAGCTCTCAGATGTAACGTTGTTCCTTAGCTGCGCTGCAAGGTACGCCATGGGGCCCTCACCCTGCCTCTGATTTGAAGCACAGACCGGAAGACATTTGCTCGATCTAATTCTTGCCGCTCGTGCCCCTGAAATTTCTTCAATTGGGTCCCTGCGGAGAGCCCACAAAGGTGATAAGCTTTGATCCTACAATCGTAGTTTGTGGAAGGAGGGGCACATGCGACGCCGGGACCTTCTTACTGGGTTGTTGGCCACCACAGCGGCAAATGCCTTGCATGCGGCCGAACCAAATAAGATCCACCGCTTGGCGGTTTGCAGCCAGTTTGGAATGGACAGCTTCGCAACGACCTACTGGGCGCTTCTCTTCGATCGGCTGCCTCAGATGGGTTTCACGGAGGGCAAGAACCTGATCGTGGATCGATATGCCACCGAGGGTCGGCCCGAACGCAATGAAGAGATCGCGCGCAAGGTGGTGCGAGCAAAGCCCGACGTGATAGCGCTTGGGTTCGATCATCAGCTCATCTTGCAGGTCGCAAAAGAGACAACCACAATTCCCATAGTTGCAACTTTTGGCGATCCGGTCGCTGCTGGACTTGTAAAGAATATGGCAAGGCCAGAACATAACATCACCGGCATTTCCTTGGACGCCGGGATCGCGATGCAAGGAAAGCACCTTGAAATTCTTTTGCAGGCGGTCCCTTCTGCAACGCGCATTGCCTATCTCTCAAACCGCGCAGAATGGGACGGGGCTTGGGGACAGGCTGTCAAAGAAGCTGGCCATCGGTTGGGAGTTTCAATCATCGGCATATCGATGGAAACGTCGGCAGGAGAAACGGAGTACCGGCAAGCCTTCGAGACCATGGCACAGCAATCGGTTCAGGCACTCATGGCCAACGGGCTTCCTCCCAATTCCGAGCACCGCGAGCTGATACTCCAACTGGCAGTGAAATATCGCCTGCCATCCATCACTTGGTGGACGGACATTGCGGAAAGCGGACAAGTATGTTTGGCCTATGCGCCAGACTGGCCTTATATTTTCGGTCTATGGGTGGTTGAGATCGGCCAAGCTCTCAACGGCGTTGCGACAGCCGATATTCCTATTCAACAGCCGACCAAACTCACACTCGCGCTCAACCTGAAAACCGCCAAGGCGATTGGCCTCGATGTACCTGCGAGTTTGATACTTAGGGCCGACAAGGTGATCGAATGAGCTAGCTATTTGTGCGTTGCTGGAGTCTGGAACTGGTCGATTCTGTTGAAAAAGGCCTTTGTCGCGAGCATGCCCATTTTCTGAAGACTTCTGATGCCTTTGACGCAGCGGGACGTGGGGGATCGCGTCAACATAATCAGGATCGCTCGGTGATCTTCCTAGCTTTACTACGAAGGCTTTTCTTGCCGGAGCTCGCTTTAAGTTAATTTCAGCGATGTTTTTGTTTCGGCAGCGTTACTGCGACTTGCCAGCGTCAGCCCATGATGACAACCGCTGCGATGTACCCGAACAACGATACCCCCACGCGGCTCAGGCTGTATGTCGAACGGAACTTCCATGATGCTTGAAGAAGAGATCAAGCTTCACAGGTTCGCCGGTATCTCGCCAGAACAGTTTTTTACCCATGCTGCCCGCCACGGCGAGGCGATGGTGGCCACCGATTAGAATAAGATCATCCGTTGCTAGGGCGATGATCTCGCCGGTTTCATCAACGATGACTTTCATGCGCCGCCTCCAATGCAACGCGTCGGTAAGCGCAGCCGCGATGGCACGCAATCTGCCTAACTTCGTGCCGGGCCCCGGGTTCCAACCCATGAAGATCACAGCTTCCGTATTGAGCGCCCCATCTCGCGACGCTTTGTGTGCGAGTGGGTACAAAATTAAATGCGATATGCAGAATGGCAGATATCTTCGCACCGGGCCGTCCGCGTACCCGCCTTTCCTAGGTGGCCAAGAGGACCCGGACGACCGATTGCGGAAGGTCGTCCTTCCCGGAGTTTCGCGCATCAATGAGGCCGCCTACGCAGCTCGGCAACGTGGGCCACGACGTTCTCAAGCTCAAAAGGCCGGTCTGAAATTAGGACGGGCTTCTTAGTTGAAGGAGCTTTTGGCAGCGCGATGGACTAACGGGCCGCAGCTTGTGTAGATGATCTTGCCAGAGGCGCCGAAGCGAAAGTAAAGCCGGACCGGCTTGCCTTCATAGCTTTGATAGTCGATCTGAACCCCGTGGTCAGTCAGGGCCACATCGTCAAGGTTGAAGGCGGGTCCTCGCTTGCTTTCGAGCTTCGGTGCCCAGTAAGCCGCGATCGAATTTCGCCCCGTTAAGCTCACGTCCTCGCAGTCGCATTCCAAGACCGCTTGCTCGTCATACAGACTGAGCAGCGCATTGAGGTCTCCCCGTCGGCAGGCATCGAGCCAGTCTACGACAGCGGCCAAAGGATCGAAGTCGCCCCGTGAAATCGACATAAGGTTCCATCATAAGGCAGTCGCCGCTCCTGGAGCGCGACTTAGATGGATCATGATGAATGTGGCTTGAACGTCGTCCCGCAAATTTGGAGAGAGAACCGTAGCCACCCGGCGATGGACCGAGCGCTCGGGCGGCACGTCGTCACGGTTAGCGTTCGGGTGCACTGCCACTCAGCGCCCAAGGTGGGTTCGGAAACCCTCTGCGGGTATCCTGCTGCAACTGGCACCGGCTAAGAGCAATGAAGCGGCTGCCAGCGCGAACACAGGGAGCTTCTTCCAGGCCGGTTGCATGACTGCGGCTAGCTCGGTTACGATTGCAGCATATTACTCAGCAGTTGCTTCCGATCGATGTCGCCAAGCGCCGAAATCGGTTTCAGAACCGTTTTCCGTCTGCGCCCTCTTCAGTTGCCCGCGAGGACGGTCCTGTCACAAACCTGTGGCATGACCATTGCATAGTCAAAATCAACTGGGATTTCAGCGCCCAGTTAGAAAATACGGCGCTGCCGGGATCTGTATTTCCAGCCCGACAGCGCCTTTTTCAGGAAGTGTATTTTCGGAGCACCCATGCCATTGAACACCATTGAATTGATCGTTTCCGCTTATGTACGTTTGAAGAATCGCCGAGCATTGGAGGACATGCGTGAACTTCGGCGCCAGTTGCTCGGAGGCTTACAAGCCGCGTCCGGCATCAATCCGGGTCCGGCCCTGAAGCATGTTCAGGAGGACCTACGAGTAATCGAGCGAGGGCTAGAGCAGCTCCGAGTGCCACAAGTGACGATGCCGCAGGAGGAGTGGCGCTGAAGGTAGAAGACATCGTTTGAAATTCATCGGTGGTGAAGCAACAATGAGCCTCGCAAAGCCTTTCCATCGAAATTATCGAACGATCAAACCCGGCCCCAATTCCGGTTACAGCGGCCGAGCTTACATCCATGATCGCAACTACGCCAAAAATGCAGAGCACTACGTGCGCGCTCTAATTTTAATTCAGGATGATCTCAAATCGATTTTCGAGTATCTGGAGCCAAGCGATGAATGCCTGTCCGCGTTCTCATATCGAATGCACGCGTTGTTCATGCGCGCCTGTATTGAAGTAGAGGCCAATTTCAAAGCAATCCTAGAAGAGAACGTCTTCACGCAACCCGCAAATCGGTCACTGAATATGACCGACTACAGAAAGGTAGACGCTACGCACCACCTATCATCTTACGAGGTGATGCTACCTATCTGGAATGGCGCGCCCAAGATCTTCAAGCCGTTCGACCAATGGAGGTCGGCACGTGGATTGCCAAATCCAGGTGGGCTAGGTCTCCCTTGGTATCAAGCCTACAACGCAAGCAAACATAACCGACACGACGAGTTTAAGAAGGCAAATTTCGAAAATCTCGTAACAGCCGTCGCTGGGCTCCTCGTGCTTGTTTCATCCCAATTTTTGGACCAGGATTTTGGTGCTGGACCGGTCAGCATTGTGGCTGAGGGCCATGACTACCACGCGATGGAAGCGTCCACGGGCTCGTTGTTTAGGATCAAATATCCGAACGATTGGCCCGATGCAGAATGTTATGATTTCGATTGGACGGCTCTCGAAACTCAGGCGAACCGCTTCGATAAGATCAACTACGATGCGATCCCATCCTAGTAGCCGTGTCAGATAGGAACAGTTGGCGTGCTACGCGCTCGCAGCGTGGGCATCGAGCGTAGACAACTTTGGATCGTTGCCTGGTCGTTGGCGAAGGCCTATCTCCCTCTTCCCTGCGGCCGTCTTGTTATCCAACTCTACGATCTGGTTGCTAGAAATCGTCAGGCTGTACTGCCCTCGCAGCGATCCGAACGCTCCAAAGCGGCTGCTCTAGCCCCTTTCAATAATTTTAGACAACGCTTCACATGTGACCTCGCCAGGATCAGCTGTATGCGCAGCGCGAGCACATCATTCTGCGTTCTCAGAGTACAGCGGCTCGCCGTTATCGTCGACAATGACGAGGGGCTTCGTACTCGCTGGCAATGCGCGAAGCTTGTTGTAGTACTCGGCCAGTTCGTCCGGCGTCATCGCGGTCTCGGGCTTGGCCTTGATGGTTTGGTCGATGTTGCCATTGACTGCGACCTTGGCCTGCAGCGGGATCATGCGGCCGAGCAAGCTGGCGTAGGTCTCGGGGCGGTTGTCGGCGAGCCATGTGACATAACCCACCAGGTCGTGCGTCTTGGAGAGCTTGCTCTGTTCCGCGGCGAGCAAAATTGCCTCCATTAGCTCGCGTGTGACCTTATTTCTTGTGCCCTTCTGACGGCCCCCAAAACGTTGGCCCTTCTTAGGGATCTTTAAGCTGGTTATATGGCCGCGGGGCATCGTGTACCGCATTGCGGTAGCCTGATCCATTGCGACTGCCATGGCTCACTGGGCGCTACCGTGGCAGGCGCGGCACGAGCGAAGACACCCCTGCTGTGAG
This sequence comes from Bradyrhizobium sp. UFLA05-125, assembly GCF_059803515.1. Classification (NCBI taxonomy): domain Bacteria; kingdom Pseudomonadati; phylum Pseudomonadota; class Alphaproteobacteria; order Hyphomicrobiales; family Nitrobacteraceae; genus Bradyrhizobium; species Bradyrhizobium sp. UFLA05-125. The sequence continues at coordinate 7,092 of NZ_JBANBJ010000017.1, forward strand.
CTTGGCAGCAGCCACCTCCTTTACTCGAGCCCCTTCGCGAGCCTTCGCGGGACCACCGGAAAATCGTCAACGGGATGTCGGCTCAGGTCGCGAGTTAGGAGGCGCAGGCGCGCTCGCCCGTCTTTGCTGCGTGATCACCCCTTCGCCGTCCGCGCCGCGCTGAGGTCAGGGGTCCTCTCGAATGCCCCTGAAAAACGGATGGCGAACCTTGCCCTGAGCAGACTTGGCACGATACTCGACCTCCGCGAGAAGCTCGGGCTCAACCCAGATGCCCTTTCGAGCGATGCGCTTGGTGTAGGGCTGCGTCTTGCGGATCAGCGGCGTCAACCGCTGGCGCAGATCGGCGGCGGATGCCTTATCGAAGCCATGATCGACCTTGCCTGCATATATCAGGTCCTCGCCCTGGCGGCGGCCGACATAGATGCCGTCCCATTTGTTGCCGTCGAGAGCGAAGCCCGCGATCACCAACGTCTCCCTCTGCAAGCAGGTTTTTTTCACCCAGTTATTGCCTCGACCGGACGTGTAGGCGCTATCGCGAACTTTCGACACCACGCCTTCGAGCCCAACCTTGCAGGCGTGCTCGTACATCTCCTTGCCATCGACCTCGAAGCTGTCGCTGTATTGCACATCGGTGCCGTCGATTACCTTCCTCAGGTGCAACTTGCGCTCGGTCAGCGGCAGCTTCCGCAGATCGCGGCCATTGAGATACAGCAGATCGAACGCGACCAGGACGATCTTGGTCGATTTGCCCTTCAGCTCGGTTTGCAGCACGGAGAAGTCGGTGGTGCCATCCTTTGATGGCACGACGACCTCACCGTCGATGATCACTGAACCGGCGCCGATGTGCCATGCGTCGTGTGCGATCTTCTGGAAGCGTTTGGTCCAGTCGTTGCCGCGCCGGGTGTAGACCTTCACCGCCTCGTTGGCGATGTGCACTTGCACGCGGTAGCCGTCGAACTTGATCTCGTGTATCCAGCGAGCGCCGCTCGGGACCTTCTCGACGGCGGTTGCGAGCGCGGGTTCGATGAAGCCGGGAAACGGAGCCTTGATGCCGATGGCTGCCGGTCTTTTCCGCTGGAAGGCCACACCAAACCCCCTGCTATTAGGATCAGGCTTCGACGGCAGGCGCGGTGCGATGAAGCCGGAGGGTCGCCGCCGCTGGATCGTGATGCCGCAGGATAGAGCGGCAGGTGGCCGGTTCAATCTGCGAGAAAGTGCGGTCGCGTTAGCATTAGGCGGCAGGCGATAACCGGGCCGCGCGATGCGGCGAGTAGCCTAAGCGGCTTCCTCATCGGCGTCGGCTATGCCGCTAAGGTATTTGTCATAAGTCTGCTTGAGGTATTTCAGGGAACGGTCGGGATCGACGTTGGCTTGCAGATGTTCTTGTACGAACCGCATTCGCCCTTTGCCGTCGGTTAGTATCTCTGCCCACGTCTTGACCCAGACCTTCACCCGGCCGTCATCGGCATCTGAAACAAGTCCGCGCGGGCGGTCCTTCTGTCGCGTTTTCACTTGCGCGAAAGGATCAAGGTCATTGGAGACGACCCAAAAATTCCAGCTTGTCTTAACATGTCGGAACCGCTCGTCGTTCGCTACCGTGTAGGCGTACTTCTCGGTCTGGCTGATTTCGTCAGCCCCCACCTTAACGCTCGGGCGCTTCAATTCGACGACGAGATGTTCAAACTCATCCGCACGGCTTTGAGGCACGGAGCGGGAGAGCATCAAGTCCACGATCCCAACCTTGCCGTCAATCCGCTTAACAGGACCATCGATAACGACGTCGTCGCCCAACAGCTTTCGGTGCTTCCGCAAGACCTCTGTCAGCGACTGGTCATCGACCGTCAAGCTGAATTCCTCGCCAAACACCCACGTATTGTCTGCGATGATGCGATGAAGTTGACTTCTCTCCTTCAAATGCGATTTTGTCTCAGCGCTGAACAGCAACGCTTCGAGCCCGTGCAAGAACTTCAGTCTGTCAGCAACCATCTTGGATGCGCTAATAATGTTCGCGAGATCAGCCTCTTCCAACAGCTTTGCGAGTTCTTGGAGCTTTCGCTCGGGCAATTCGAGCACCTCGCGCAAGATCAACTGCAACTCGTCCGGACCTCTCTCAATTGCCTGCCTAAGCATGCGCAACTGAAAGGCCTTCGTCTGCTTCGGGGCTGTCGCAAACTCGGGCAGATGCTTGTTGACGTTCAAAGCAACGATCTCGAAAACCTGCCGCTCTGCGGTCTCAACAGCGGTTTTTGGCTCGTCGCGATAGGGATAGACGTTCTCCGCTTTCCATTCATCAATCTCCGACCGGGCAGCTTCGGCGCTGCGGTCGCGGAAGTAGTTCTTTATCTTCGTCGAAGCTTCCTCGTATGCCTTTTCGACCGCCGCGTTCATTTCCGCGAGGTCGAGCGTGCCTTTCATTAGGAGGTCCGAGATCAATGGCGACTTGATGTAGGCCGAGAACTGCGCACCGGGCGTGTGAAACGATGGCACTATCCGGTGCAGCGGAAACCCTTCATCACCACAGAGAAAGACGGATCGCTCCTGCGCTGCGATCCATTCGATCAATTCAAGCCTCGCGGGGTACGCCTTTCCATCATCGAAAACTGGCTCAAGGTCGAAAGTTTCTCGGCTACGAATTAATTCCGAAGGATCGAGCTTCTGATGGTCAACGTAAATGGCGACCGTAGGGTAGTCCGTCAGGTACAGAGCAAAAATCTCGGAAAGGGGCTGGACGGCCTGATCCGGCAACAGCGACCGAAAAGTTCGATCTAACTCGGTGATCCTTACCTCGACCCCTGTCGATAGCGTGGGCGCTACCTCAACGGGGCGGCTGACGCGGACATCTACGAGGTCGTCTCGGATGAGGGTAATTGTGTATTGCAGGAGCTTTCCGCCGTCGCGGAAGGTAACGATCCAATCGGCTACTCGTCCAAGGGCAAGTGCCTTGAAGCGGCCCTTTCCCTCTTTGCCGTGCAGAAAGCGCGCCTGTCCCTTAGACCGGGCAAGCCCCTTCCACGATCCGCCAAGTTTGCCGAACAGAGAGCCAGCTTCATTGTATGGGATGCCGTGTCCGTTGTCGCGGATCACCACCGCGGTCATCGCAATGTCGTTGCCTTCGACCTCGACATCGACACGGGTGGCGTCTGCGTCCACGGCGTTCCAGACAAGCTCAGCGACCGCCGCAATCGGGCGGCCGGTAGTAAGCTTTCTAATGTGGTCGCTATCAACCTGAACTTTGTAATGCGCGTCAGTTTCAGCCGCCATTGCCCGGTCCCCCCGACCAAGAGATTAGCATTGTCGTGTTGATCGGTAAACTTCATGCAGCGGCGGCCTTATCTTCTTTGTCGGCTCCTCGCATGACAATCCCGAGCGCGTCATCCGGCAACGGCCGTTGCAACGCCCTGGCCTCATCCCATGGCGCCCGCATCCAGACATCATCGTTCGTCAGAACTACGGGCATGGCCTTCGACTGGATCGGCTCGACGATCGCGTTCGGCGCGGTCGTCAATAAAAATCGTCTTCGCTCTCGTCAGCCTCCTCGACCTCCGCATCAAAGTCGTCGAACTCCTCCGCCAGGTCCTCTTCCACCGCAGCTTGTTGGATTTGTTGCCGCGCCCGCTCTAGCCGTAGCCGTGCGAGCAATGCATTGCGGTTCATATGGGATGAGCCGGACCTGTAGAACTCGATGTCGAGTGCTAGCATGGGCCCAAAATACGGATCAGCTGTAACATGAGCCTTCGATCCGCTGGAGTTTAGGTTCTTCAGGGCGCTTTCATAAGAATAGAGCCACATTGAACTCCGGAGGCCATCCGCCGTTAGGCTGCGGTCCCACAATGATTGGTCGATGCCCCCCTGAATGAGGCCAAGACGCTTGGCGTCGCTAATCAGGATGGCAATCGCACTGTCTTCCACATCAAACAGCTCCGAGATTGCCGCCGCCCGAATGGGCGCCTTTAGGCAGATACAAAGAAATAGGAGCCAGCAGATTTCGCCACGCTTCTGCAAACGTGTGAGCGTCGGAATTCGCGCTGCCACGAAAGCTCCGACGCGCTCAACACCGACATCTTTCCTATCAAGATCTCGAAAAATTAGGACTTCGAGCATGATAGAAAGAACAGTAGAGTTCTGCCGGTAGCTGGAGAGCAGATAATCTTCAATAAGCCGCCATTCTCCGCATTCCAAGAAAAGGCGACGGGCGTTCTGAATAGCGAATTTCTGGACGTTGGCTTCCGGGTGGGCCCGAACCGCCACCTCTATGCCGTAGAAATACTGAAGAAGGCTGCCTCTATCAGCATTGGAGCCCGGGAGAAGGCTTCTGACGTGTTCTTTCCATGCCGCCGGGAAGAAAGGCCCAGTTGGTGAAATGCTTGTCTTGTTGTTGTTCAACTCCAGCTCAAATTCGTTCACGCAACGACGGACAGCTGCGACAACGATCTCAGCCTCCTGCCGCGAGGTGCAGCCGAAGGTATAGTCGTCTACAAAGCGCATTCCCCCGCGTTGTTTTGCGCTCCAGTTTCGCTTGCCCTTGAGCGCAGTCTGCAGCGCTTGATCAACAGCGGTGCCAATAATTTCCGCCAGCAATCTGGATGTATCGGGACCGACAGGCAATCCGATAGTCTGCCCGTCCTGAGCGTTCCGCACGAGAAGATCGAGAAGATTCCCGTACATGGTCATGTCCTGCTTTTTCTTCTTAGCGAGGACTTTGCCATGAATCGCCCACGGAATAGTGTGCGTGTAAACCGAATGAAAGAAAGCCGTGATATCGGCCTCTGCCAGTAGCTCGTAGCCTGCGTTTAGGGTTACCCTCTGTGCATCCCGAGCGTCGAAGGCGGGCCTGATCAGCGCTCGTTCACCGGCCCAGTCAAATATTGCGGGCGCGATAGAAATCTTTGAACGCCGATTGAGCTTCCGGATACCGACATAATTCTCGGCTAGGACCTTTGACAAATAAAAGTACGAGATGGGATTGATGTATGCGTGTCTACGGTCCTCGCGGCCGAAGCGAGGAAAGTGAAAAACGGCACGCTCGCCCTTGAATAGATGAAAGTGCGGAGGCCCCTTTTTCTTCGACGGGATTGCGCTAAATGCCTTTAGAACCGCCTCGCGGCTAGCGCCGAATCGCTCGCTGTAGAAACAAGAAGGCATTTCCGGGGGGAAAAACCCATTTGAGAGAAGGCGGGCGTGTCGCGCCTTAGGCGTTTTAGCGCTCATGGCGATATGTCTGTATTCTCTTTCGTGGTGAGCGGTTGGCCGAATGCCAAGGATATCGACGAAAACTGATTCTTAGGATAACTTGCAATACAGGCGAGATACTACTTAAAAGATACTTTCATACAAGAGGCTGGGCTAACTGATCCAGGGTGACCGGCCGCTAGGTAGCTTATGTCGCACGGATTGCGGTAGGCGTACGGTGATTCCGGTTTGAATAGGGCGCCGCGAGAGACCTGCCGCGACGCCGCACCGAAATTGGCGAGGTACTTTGCCACTCCCTCGGACTTACCCAAAGGGGAAATCTCCTAATGACTGATGGCGTCAAGCAGCGTGCCCTAGCGTATGCTGAATATCTGTCCAAGCTGTCGCCTGAGGAACAGGCGCGCCTCAACGAGGAGGCGCGCAAACAGGGCGAGGACGAACACAAGGCATTTCAGAAGAAATTTCGAGCGGGGCAATGTTGGGTCTGCGGCGACGCGCTGACTGCGTTTGATTCGACCAAACCATGCTCCCATTGGCTTCTAAAACCCGATGGCTTCGGCAAAGAGCATTTCGACCTGATCACGCAGAAGTATGGGCTCATCAAGCTTGAACATTACTTGCGTTGGGTCGCGAACGAGGAGGCATTCGCGAAAAACATCAACGACCTCGCTGATGAGGGCAGTGGCAAGCTTGTCGAGCTCACGATCAAGTACAAAAACCTGCAATGGTCATTCTCTTGCAGCGCAAGCGATCTCAGCGGCCACGACGGTGGCGGCGAACACTCCAAACGACCCCATTGGCATTTTCAAATGTATGTCGATGACAAGCCGTTCATCCCGATACAACGATTTCCACGCGGCACTTTCCGAGCAGGACATTGGTCTCCTCGAATATATGCGTAAGAACCCGGGAAAGGTGCGGAAACGATTCGCGGGCGGTGCCGGGATGGGAGATGTGCTTCACGAATCCACGCTTGAGCAAGTCGTCACCATGGGTCGGTCTGCTGCCGCAGAAGACGAGGCCAACGCCGCGCCTATCGAACTCAACACCATCGTTATTGCGGAGCCCGGAAAAAGCATAAAGGGCGAGGACATTTATAATCTCATTCAGGCCGCGAAGGCTGAGAACGTCACCGTCACGAGCAAGCTTCGTGGCCTTCAAGGCGCGAACATTACCACAACGGTATCTCCGGGACCCGGAGTCGTCGCTCAGGCCGTTCGTTCCGGTGGTAGAAAGCGGAAGCGCCGGGACCCGCTGCTGGTTCGGCAGGATCGCCAATGGCGCGAGCGCCTAAAGCGGCCAACTGATCCGCCCGAATAGCCCTCGTCCATGGAGCCGATCCCGGGCGTTAGACGGACAAGCCAAGATTGGAAGGCTACTCCTGACACTCGGCGGATACTGACCCGCCGAGCCTTTGATCTCTCAATGTTTTTCGCGTCGATACTTCTCCCGCAAGGGGAGAAGGTGGCTCCAGCGCAGGGCTAGGCAACAGACACCATAAGGACCCAGCTGCTCACCAAAGCGCGCAGGTCTTGGGGCCCGTACGCTTGTGGATTGGCGTTCATTCTGCTCGTAGCGCTGCCCTTGCCTTTCCAAGAGGCCGAACGTTTGTCATGGGTTGAGCGTCGTGAAGGCAAGGCAGTGTCCCTACTGCGCAGCGTCCATCAGACGCGAGGCGATCGTTTGTAAGCACTGTGGGCGCGATCTTCCTTTGTCCCAACTTGCCGCCGACAATCCCTGCGATCCCAACACGTCCCAAGGCAAAGCTTGGGCGAGGGGCCTGGCAGATAGGGCGGCCCGCGACGCCTCCTTGAGATGGGTTGAGCCGAAAAGTCGAACGCTCATCGCCAACTTGGGGCACTTGGAGCGACAGTTGGGTTTGGGCGGCGTCGGCAAGCCACTGAGTAGCTGGTGGGCCTACGTGCGTTATTGGCTGCAAGGTGGCCTTCCAAAAGCCAAAGCAGTGGTCCTAAGCGCGCCACCGTTGGCCACGGCCCGCGAACTGGCGTTCTGGGAGCCGTACCGCCCCATTTGTACCGGACCGGGCGTTCGTCGCACCACCGGGCCGGAATGGGGGCTGGCGGGGCCTCTGGCGCAGGTGGTTTTGGCACCTGGGCTAGGCGCCTTTTGCGGCTTGGGGGGCGTGCTGGGCAGACCGGGTCCGGACGTCAGCACCCGGCAGGGCGCTTGATGACCGGGGAGCCGCACGGAAGCCGCTCGGGTGCGCGCGGCACCACAATATTTGCCGATAAACAGGGCATGGATTTCGGCGCGCCACGGGTATCGAGTTTGGCTTGTCGCAGCGCAGTTAGCCAACATATTTCGATTCGTTAGGCAGATTTTTCGAGTTGCAGGGGGGCCTAGACAACGTCGCCGTCGAGCGAGAACGTTCGGGGTAGCACCGGTAGCACTCCGGCCTCGCTACTATATTTTTCAAACCGTTTTGCCAGTCGTTCGTAGGTCCGCCAGCGCATCCACTTTGGCTTGGGCGGCACAATCCACTCGTCCGCCTCCAGTCCTGCGATGCGTTCGCAAAGCTTTTCTTTCATGTAATGCGCCCGAGCCGCTGGTGAGTAGTACTGTGACGTATATGCCACCTGTTTGCCCAATGACTTTCGTCCAACGAAAAACCTTGCGCCGGGCAGAGACCACAGTACGGAAACGTGCCGGCCTTGAGCGGGACAAATAAAATAAAGTTGCACTCCACCGAAATGACGCGGGCAGCCGACCAGCCGGATGCTCTGATCGATCCAGTTGGCATGAATCCGCATCGTGCCGTACGTCACATTGTCGGCCGAGGGACTTGTGAGGTCAGCTTCGATGCGTGCGGAGGCCAGCTCGTTGCCGTCTCCATCAAACCAACGAAAGCGTGACAGCTGAGTCACTTTTCCAGGTTGAATGAAGCCGTCGCGGCTCAATAAATTGATATTCAGCTGAAGCCCAAGCTCAAGTGGTATCCGTCGCATACGTTTCACCCATTCTGTTACTGAACTCGATGCGTTTTCATCTGCAAATGATCGATTCTGTCAGTTTGCCTGTTTAACGCTGGGCTGCTGGAAGCAGCGCCATCACCCCCACCACAATTGTCGGTCGGCCTCCCGAACCAGCAGCAGGCTAAGCCGCCGTACTGCTCGCCCCAAACCTCGGCTCGTTGCGGCGGGTGGCATGGGCAGGGCCACGCTCCGAGGCTCATGGCCGGGCCCCAAGGAGCACTTGCGGGCGTTGCTGGTGCGACGAACTGCCAGGGGTGCCCCTTGGGGCCATAGCCATGCGAAATCGCACAGGTACGCACCGTTGCAGGCTATGGCCTTTTTGGGTATTGCGCTGCCATCTGAGTGCTGGGTCCCCTCGGCACGACGCGGGGCGGGCCGCATAAATGGCGGCAGGTTGGCTTCCGCCGCAAACCGTCGGCACACCTCTGGCTGCGTCTGTCTGTAGGCCCGGCCTTGACGGCCTACAGACTGCGCTGCTGGGGTGCCCGCCCGGGTGCTGCGCAGTCCCGCAGTCTGTATATAGGGTTTCAGACTGCGCGCGGCCCTTGCGCAGTGTGCGCAGACGGTCTGCGTGCATACTGCGGGGACCGCGCATTTTGGACCTATAGGAGCTCATCGTCGGCCTGCACTGGTGCGCCCTTGAGGACCTCGTAGGCCTTAACCATCTTCTTGCCCTTGGTGCTGTGCTTCTCGACAATGCGGATAATTCCGGCCCTGATCAGTTGGTCTAATGCCCCCTTGCTCTGGTTCCTGGAGAGTTTGAACTCAACCTGCAACAACGCGTCGGCGCGACTAGATTTCGGGCCGTCGGTCGCTGCGGTGAAGGCTTCGCCATCGCCTCGACCCTGCTTCAGCCGGTCTAGAAACCGCGGAAGCCATTCCGCCGACAGTATGTCGTTGCTTGTTTTCCATGGCTCCAGAACAAAACGATAATCGTCGGTGTCGTCTTCCAGAGTGACGGGCAGTTTGATTGTCTTCTTGCGAAACCATTGCGAGCCCGAGTTGAGGGTGTAGGACTGCTTCGGATCACCGAGGCGGCAATAACGCATGTAGGTCGCCTGCTCGGCCTCGGGCAAAATGTCCTCGGCTTGCTTCTCCGTCATGTTTGCCATTATGATTACGACGCGCGCGGCGTCGGTCATGGCGCTAGTGCCACGCGCCGCGTTCTGATCGTCCACGGTCCCCCTAGACATCTTGTTGGTATGAGAAACCAACACCACACCACAGTTACCGCGCGTTGCGATGTCGTCGGCAGCGTTGTGAAGCTCCTGCATCTCGGCAGAATTCTCATCGAGACCAGTGTGCAAGCGGATGAGCGGATCCAAAATAACAAGATCAATACCTAGATCGATGATCTCCTCGCACAGTTCCTCGTGAAACGACGTTCGTTGAGCAACTTCATTCTTTGTGGTGCCCTTCGTGACCAAGGCGACGTTCTTTCCTTGGCAAATGAACAATCTGCCCTTCAGACGCTCCTTGATCTTCTCGATGTCTGCGGCCTTGTAACCGACCCTAGCAACCTCAATCGCCGCGATGCGCCGCCAAATCTCATCGAGCGGCTCCTCGCCGGATACGAATGCTATCTTCAGGTCCTGACGCATCGGGTGAAAGCCCGCGAAGTCTTCGCCCAACGAGAACGCGATCGCCGCCTGAAGCGTGAACTGGGTCTTCCCCGTGCCACCGGTCGCCGAGATGATGGTCACGGCCCCGCGCAGTGCGAAGCCCACCGCAACCCACGGCGTACCGGTCAGTTGCGAGTGCTTGAAGTCTAATGGCACCAATATGGGGGAACGCTTGGCCTTGACCTCCGCCTCGGCCTTCTGTTCGAGTTTGGATTTAGTGTTCACGAGTTCACCCCCGCATCCAGCATCCTGCGGTACAAATGCCACCACGTCGGGTCGTGCTTGTCGGCGAGGCGATATATGTTGTCGCCGCAATGTCCGGGGCCATCGATGCACCGATCCCAATTGCTGCCGCCCCAATCCGCGAACAGATCAAACCCAGCATCGCCCAGCTCGGCTCGGATTGAGGAGCCAACGGCAAACTGATACTTCTCATCGAACGGCAGGCGAGCGAGCGCGGCCCATATCTTGAGATGCGGTTTGCACCGCTCCCACTCTGGATCAGCCAGCTTGGCGAGAACCACGAGCTTCGCCATGCCGTTGAATTTCGTCGGTGGCCACCTGGTGATGGTGGCCCAGCGATCGTCGGTCTCCGCTGCGTCGTATTTGGTGCTCTTGCGCGACCAGGTATGCAGTATCGTAAGACCCTCCGCGCTGCCGCCGGTCGCGTGCCATATCGCCATTGTGACGGTGTTCCAGTCGTCCCATCCGAGATCTCGGTTCGGAACGGCCCGGCACGCCAGCGTGATCCTCTCGATACTGGGAAGGTCGTTGTCCTCCGGCAGCAGCGAAACACCGCCGCCGCTGTCTGCCCGCATCATCGCCGCCAGCACCGGATCCAAGATGCTCGCGACCTTCGGCTTGGCGGGCACACGCGTACGCGCGACACCAGACCTCTGCCGCACGTCATCTGACTTTGGCACTTTGTCGATCAGCCACGAAGGCGCGTCAGCTATTTCGACATTGTTGAGCCACCGATACTCGCCGCCGCGCGGATGTTTTGACGGCGGAGCAATCACCATGCCACCTTCGCCTCGAACGTCGATGCCGAGCGCGCGGGTGTTGCCGTCAATTACGATCTCGGACGCGCTATTCTTAATCCGCAGGCCCGGCGGCAATCGGAAGTAATAGTGAATAGATCCCGTGGGCGATTGCGCCATCAGGGTTTCTGACAGCCGTCCGTACCTCTCCTCTAAAGCGCGGAGGGCTGCGAAGCCGTCATACTTGTGGCCATCGACGGTGATAGTGTCGATATCGAGGACGAAGATACGATTTACCGATCCCGTCGGGATGCCGAGCGGATCGTCGGGGTACTTGCCCCAGAGTTTTTGAATCTCAGCCGGATCCTTGGTCATGCCCCAATTGCGACCGTTCGTTTTCTTGCCGGACCAACGACCTTGCTTGCTCCACTTGCCATTTTTCGACCGCTTGTACCGGGCCTCGAACACGAACAAGTCACACGCGGCGTAGGCCAGCCCGGCGTCGATGAGGCCGCCCTTCATAACTGACACCCCTCATCGTGAAGCCATTGCTGAAGCAACGAAACGGCCTCACACTTCGGGGAACCTGACGCGCGGATGTTTCCGTTCGGTGTGGTGTACAGTCCAAGTTCGGCCCCGCAGCCGGGGCACGGGTTCACCCAGCGACCATTTGCGTTTTTCGCAAAGCCGAGACGGAATGCCACAGACTGTAATTTTGCGTCCACCCGCGCCTTGCGCGACGACTCGGCATCCTGCGCCTTGCGACAAGCGTCCCATATGGCCTCGATGTCAGGCCCCTTCTTTTGGTGGCAAGTCACACCGCTTACCGCAGACGTATCCTTACCAGTCCGGCGTGGCGTGCCAGCGCTGACCGGAGTTTTCTTTTGGGACATGTCACTGGTCCTTCTTGGCTTCGCCGCGCACGGCAACATTGGCGTTGCGCGCGGCAATTCGCGCATTTTGCCAAGCGAGAAGATCGGCTTCGAGCCACGCGACCGCTCGGCCGGTGTCACTGAGCGGAATTGGTTTCGGAAATTCACCGGTTTTCATCAATTCGCTGATCTGCGTGCGACGGAGGCCGACAACCTCCGGAAGGTCGCGTGAGCGAAAGAGCCGGTTGAGCTGATGTGATCTGAGTCCGCCAGAGCCAACATCATCCGTTGGGTCCATTGGCCTAACGAGCGGCGAGGCCGGATCTAATTTGGTTTTCGTAGGCATGTTTTGCGCTCCGTTATTACCCAGCGGCACTTGCCGGTGGAGCATTAAGTTATGGGCGAGTGCAGCTGGGCCGCTACCGCCCTTAACTACTGGGTAGTTAAGGGCGGGCACCGGCGTGACCATGACAGCGGCAAAACCGATCATCCGTTGATCGAATGGAGCCCATTTGAGATCAGCAGGGGCTGCTTCGGACGCAGCTCTGATCCAGCGCACGCACGGCAAAACGTCAGTGTCGCCGAACCATCACAGAGACCAATACGTTCAAGCGCAACAGCGGCGAGGGTGACAGCACCGTCCTGTCGACCAAACGCGTGTGGGGGGTTCGTTGTCCGAGGCCCGGTGAACCGTGAACGCCATAGCGCCAGCGGAGCTGGCAACGGCTTTTGGTTCGCGAAGGGATCACAAGCTAAGACTTTGGGCGACGCTTCTTCATGCGACGGGTCGACCCGCGCTTACCCGCAATCTGTGCCGCGAGCAAAGAAGCGTCGAGCGGATCGGGGGCAACCTTGTCAACCGCCGGATCGCGTTTCATGGGTGCTCCACCAACCTTGCCCCCATTCTTCTGAAACCGACGAACTCGCAATGCATCCAATTCTAGTTGTGCCTCCGCCTCTGTTCGGTCATAGGCGGGCGTGAGGGGTCGGTGCGCTGGCCGTTTAAGTTCTCGTATCTGTAGCAGATCAGCCAGCTCTGCGCGCTGAGCAGCCGTTAATTCACTGTCCGCGCGCAGCAAGGCCAAGGCCGTTGTACACAAATCACTAGCTGGGAAATTGAACTGATAGCGATCCAATAGTTCGATCAAATAGTCGCGCTCCATTCGAGTAATTCGAGTTTCAGATCGCAGCAACTTTATCAATGGCTGCTTGTTCTTGCCCTTGGTTTTATCAATGGAAGCTAAGGCTCCGATCCAAGGGCGAGTGAACAGATCGTCGGGGAGCCACCACGCGATATCTTCGAACTCTTGGCTCGTGCCTTTACCCGCGTTTTCCTCCATTAACCTCTTAAGCTCGGGAGATATTGGTCGCTGTTTGGCTGAGCGGCCGTTGCCCAACTTTCTCCTTTTGTATTTTATCTTGCTCATGACGCACGCATGGGCGTGACGTTATCGTGAGCTCCGGGCGCCAACGTCGTTGTGCAATAGCGCGCCCAATCTGCCATCAGCTTTTGACGCTTTTGGAATAGGTCACCGCGTCGATAGGCGGCCTCCACCTTGTTGCCAATTACGTGGGCGAGCGCCATCTCGATGACGTGATTAGGGTAGCTGGTTCGCTCCGCCGCCCAATCCCGAAACGTAGACCGAAAGCCGTGGACCGTGATGTCGAGCCGACCCATACGCTTCACCACCTCAGCCATGGCCATGTTTGAGATCGGAACGCCCTTGCGGCCGCCGGGGAACACAAAATCCCCTTCACGCGGCAGCGTCTTGAGAATCTCAAGAGAACGGCCGGTCAGCGGCACGCGATGTTCTTTCTTGGCCTTCATTCGCCCGGCCGGGATGGTCCACAGCTTCGCGTCCAAATCGATCTCCGACCACCGAGTACCGATGATTTCACCAGTGCGGCTGGCATTGAGGATAGTGAACTCCAAGGCCCTCGCGGCGATGCCCTCGCGAGTTGCCAGCTGAGCCATAAAGCCGGGTACCTCAGCAAAGGACAGCGCCGCGTGATGCTCGACCTTGGCAATTGTGTTGCGGGCGGGCAGGGCATGGACCAAGTTGCCGTCCCACGTAGCTGGATTTTCTCCGGTCCGATAACCGCGTGTCTTCGCGAAATCGAGAACCGCTTCGATCCGGCCACGCACTCGGCTCGCTGTCTCGGTCTTGGAGTACCAGATCGGCTCGATTGCCTTTAGGACGAGCGCCTTGTCTATCGCCGCAACCGGGATGTTTCCCAGCGCCGGGTAAGCGTACATCTTCATCGTCGAGAGAAATTGCGCGGCGTGCTTGGCATTATTCCATTTGCGTGAGTGAAACTTGAAATATTGCTCCGAGCACTCCTGAAAGGTGACGTTCGCGGCCGCAGCTAGGGCGCGCTCCGTCGCCTGTCTGGCGCGCTCCTCATTGCGGGCATCAATTGGATCGATCCTATCCTTGAGCAGCTGCCGCGCTTTGCGGGCGCGCTCGCGGGCCTCGTCCAACGTGAAGTCATCGACTGGTCCCAGGCCCATCGCCCGCTCGCGTCCGCCGCGCTCATAGCGTAGCAGCCATGAGCGGGCACCGGTCGGCGTTACCTGCAGATAGAGGCCCTTCACCTCCCCATCTCGGTAGCGACCTGGCTCAGTCAGTTTGGCGATTTGCCTCGTTGTCAGTGCCATCGCAATCGCCCTTCTCCCCTAGCTGCCTAGCCCCCGGATTGACCCCCGGAACGGCTCTACCGGTGCTTACCGACCAATATCGGGTGAAAACGGGCAAGAACAAGTGGTGAAAATCCCTGCGATGCAAGGCTTTTCAAGCTCTAGCCACCGGGCCATTTTGGGCCTCTTTGGGGCTTACCAAACGCTGCAAAGGCGGCCACTCTCTCCGCCATTTCTACGCCACAGCTCTCCCTGTGTATCCGATTGTTCGCATCTACCGCAAGGCGACCGAAGAATTCCGCGATCTTGCGCTAATTCCTCGCGCAAGCTGTAGGTTTTTCGCCGTGGGTTCGGAGGATGGTTCTTTCCGCCACCACACAGTTTTCCTTTGTATCCGATTGTTCGAATCGACAGCGGAAACAACGAGTAGCGCGACTAAGGCTGTTGCGGCTAGTTCCGGAATCTTACCCTACTCACCACGCAAACCGTAGGTTCTGATCGTGGGTTCGGAGGACGGATTTCGCGAGGCAGAACACATGTCCGGCAAGCTCAAGCCCCGCTCGACTCGAAGGCGACGGCCGGTCACCCAACGCATTGATCCGTCATGGCGTTTTCAGAAACGGCGAGACCCTGTTCATTTTCGACGAGCCAGTTCTGCGGAGCTGAGGCACCCTCCCGGCCGGATTTGTTGAATAGCGGGAATCTAGAGATGCGTCGTCCCCCGTTCATTGCCGATCAGGCCCGGAATGCGCGCGGTCTCTTGGGCCGGCTCATCGCCTTCATCATGGCTCGTGAAACCTGGCGCGAGAATCTGCGCGTGATGGATAAGCTCGGTATCGAGCAGGGCGATCATGTGCTCGACGTCGGATGCGGTCATGGCCGCAGCCTGATGGAATTGGCCGCGCGGGCTCCTCGAGGACGCGTCGTCGGGGTGGACCCCTCTGAGCTGATGGTCGAGATCGCGGCGCAACGAAACCGCTCCCTTATCGAAGCCGCTCGCGTGGATGTCGTGCTTTCGGGTGTGGAATCGCTGCCGTTCCCCGATGACGTGTTCGATAAGGCGCAGTGCGTTCACGTGCTCTATTTCTGGAAAGATATCGAAATGTCGCTGCGCGAGATCGCGCGCGTACTGAAGCCGGGTGGCCGTCTGGGATTGCTGTTCCGGACAAACGCTGACCGCAAGGTCATCGCATCGTTCCCATCGGAAATTTATCGCTTTCCGGCGCTGACCGACGTAGCGGCAGCGCTCCAACGAGCCGGCATGAACGTCGATACTGCGTGGGATGACTCGAACGAACCTGCTCTAGTGTTGGCGACGAAGCGGCGCGTCTTGAACTGAAGCGGTCAGACGTCGGCAGTCGTGGACAGACGTTCGACCACATCGTCGATCTCGTCGGCTGTGGTGTGCCTGCCCAGGCTGAAGCGGATCGCTCCCATTCCGATTCTCTCGGGCACGCGCATGGCTGCGAGAACGGGCGAGAGCTCGATTTGGCCGGAATGGCACGCCGAACCCGTCGATGCCGCGACGTCGTGCAATTGGCTCAGGATATCCGCGCCTATCCTGCCGACGAACGACACGTTGAGGGTGTTGGGCAGGCGACGGGTGGGATGGCCGTTGAGTGCGACGCCTTCGCCGAAACTATCTTGCAGCGCCTGCCATAAACGATCGCGCAAGGCTTCAATGCGGTTCATCGGCGCGAGGTCTGCGGCCAGTGCACAGGCCGTCCCAAGCCCAACTGCGAGCAGGGCGCTCTCGGTTCCGGCGCGTCGGCCCGATTCATGACCGGCGCCGTGAATCAACGGTTCAAGCGTGAGTCCTCGCCTGACATACAGCGCGCCGATGCCCTTAGGGGCGTAGAGCTTGTGGCCGGCGATCGTCAGCATATCGACACCAAGCTCGTCCACCTTGGTCGGAATCTTTCCAACCGATTGAGCCGCATCGGTGTGGAAGCGGATTCCGTGCTCTCGCGCGATCACGCCGATTTCGGCTATCGGCTCGATCGTACCGACTTCGTTGTTGGCGTGCATGATGCTGATCAACAGCGTCTGCGGAGTAATGGCGCGGCGGACGTGCTCTGGATCGATCAAGCCTGTCCGGTCCACCGGAAGGTATGTGACCGAACCGCCGTGCTGTTCGAGAAACCGGCAGGGGGCAAGAACGGCAGGATGTTCGATTACCGAGGTGATGATGTGCGCCCCTTGGCGATTGAGCGCGAAGAACGTGCCTTTGATTGCGAGATTGTTCGCTTCGCTGCCACCGCTAGTAAACACAATCTCCTCGGGTGCAGCGCCGAGCAGTGAAGCCACTTGACTACGAGCTTGCTCCAGAGCGGCTTTTGCAGCCGCGCTCGCCCAATGGCCGCTGGAGGGGTTGCCGAAGGCGTCGCTCAGCAATGGCCGCATGGCTTCCGCCACGGCTGAATCAATCGGTGTGCTCGCATTGCAATCGAGGTAGATCGGCCGCATCGTCGCAGTCATGTACCTTGCTAGGTGTGATTAAGTTGGAGCCAGGGCAGTTGCTCATTGGCGAAAAAATGTTTGCTCGGTTGCAGCTCCGCCGCCCGATCGAAGGCGCCGACGTGATAATGCGTCTCCGTCGGGAAATGCACGGTAGCGCAAGTCAGCGTCGAGCCGCAGCGGGCGCAGAAGCCACGCGTGGTTCCTGGGCTTGATTTGAACGTGGTGATGGTGCCCTCGATCGTCGTGACAGCGTCGTTCTCGAACCCGACGAACACGCTGACGGGGGCGCCGGAATGGCGGCGGCAGCTTTCGCAGTGACACCAGAAGACTCCCTTCGGCCGACCTCGCGCCTCGAAGCGCACCGCCCCACAAAGGCAGCGTCCTGAAAAGGTCTCGTTCATTGTCGTGCTCCGGGCCGGCCTTCCATGGCGACGAACACTATCGCCCCCGAGAGGAAAGTGAGCGCGCCGATCGCTCCGATCGCCCAGGTCATGCCGAACAGGTCGGCGATGATGCCGGCCGACAGCGCCCCGATCGCGTAACCGAGATCGCGCCAGAAGCGGTAGACGCTGAGGGAACGTGCGCGCCAGCTTGGATGCGAAGCATCGGACACGGCGGCGATCAGGCTCGGGTACACCATGGCCGTGCCAAGTCCGAGCAAGAGGCTGCCGACCAGCCACCATTCGAAATGGCTTGTTGCGGCGGTCAGGAATAAACCCGCCGCCTGCACCCACATGCCGGCCACGATCAAGCCCTTGCGGCCCCAACGGTCGGAAAGAGGGCCCGTGGCTATCTGCAGGATGCCCCAGGTCGCGGGATAGACGGCCTTCAGTATGCCGATCCGGTCGACTTGGAGGCCAAACGAGGCGAAGAACAGGGGAAAGATTCCCCAGCTCATCCCATCATTGAGATTGTTGACGAGCCCGGCCTGCGACGCGGCGAACAGATTGCGGTCCGCGAACGACGTGAGGACGAAGATCTCCTGGAAGGTGAGCGGAGACGCTTGACGCGCGTGCGCCGCAGTCTCCAACCGGACGTGCTCCCGGGTGTCGTGTACAAGCAGAATCGACAGAGCGGCGCCGAAGACGGCGTAGGCTACGCCGAGGTAGATCGGTGCCGGCCGCAGTCCGTACTTCGAGGCAATATATCCGGTGAGGAAGGCGGTCACTCCAACCGCGAGATAGCCGGCGAACTCGTTCAAGCCGACCGCAAGCCCGCGCGACTTCGGGCCGACGAGATCGATTTTCATGATTACCGTCATCGACCAGGCAAGACCCTGGTTGATGCCGAGAAGGGCGTTTGCTGCGATGACCCATCCCCAACTCGGCGCCCACATGATCATGAACGGCACCGGCAGCCCGACGATCCAGCCGAGAATCAGAACGCGTTTGCGTCCCCAAGCGTCGGCGAGTTGGCCCGAGACCAAGTTGGCGCACGCCTTCACGACGCCGAAGCTGACGATGAACGAAACGACGAGGGTCGTCGAACTGATCTTGAACTCTTCGGAGCCGATCAGCGGCACGACCGTTCGCTCGATTCCGACCATTCCGCCGACGAACGCGTTGATCAGGACGAGCAAGGCAAACTGCGGCCAGTTCTCTTTCAGCCCCAGTCGGACGGATGGGACAGTCTGTGGTCCGGTTACAGCCTCGGTCATGAGATCAGGCCGCGGCCGCCGCCGTGCCTGAGTTTGCCGCCCTGATCTTCGCGGCTTCCGGTGGCGCCGGCGGAATCTCGGCGACCATGAACCGGACAAACTCGGCTTCGTTCTCGATCGTGAACGCCTGATTGTGCCGCTTCTCGAAGCCGATTGCGGACGATGGCTTGCCGCTCAGGCGGCGACCGCAGACCGAGCCCGCATAAGCGCCCGGCAGCACCTCGACGTAGTCTGGAAGCTCCTTCAGCCTACTCACGCTTCGGAACAGTTGCCTGGCGCCTTCCTCCGCGCTCACGGCAAGTTCGGTGCGGCCGAGATCGCCGACCATGAGCGTGTGTCCGGTGAAGACGAACCACGGTTCGTTGGCGCGCGTCCGGTCCGTCACAAGGACGCAGATGTGCTCGGGCGTGTGGCCGGGCGTGTGCAGCACGGTGGCGGAGACGTTGCCGAGCGGAAGTACATCGCCGTCGCGCACGCCTTTGTAGGGAAACGATACGCCAGCCTCCGTCGAGAGCACGTACTCGGCTCCCGCTGCGGCCGCGAGTGCCCGGCCCGCCGACAGGTGATCGGCATGGACGTGGGTGTCGATGACGTAGTGTATCCGCATGCTGGCATTGTCGGCGGCCTGCAGGTAGGGCTGAATATCGCCGACCGGATCGACGACCGCACCAGCGGCCTTGCCGCCGCAGCCGAAAAGGTAGGAGATACCGACTGGATCGCTATGCAAGAACTGGCGGAGAATCATGGACTTGCACTCCCTCGTGAGAAACGCTAGATACATTCAATCGATCTGCTGAATGATATATTGAAGGAGCGCCGTGTCAAGCGCGGGACCCAAACAGGCGATCTATGAAAACCTTGCCCAGGTGGCGCAGGCGCTCGGCCACGCTCACCGGCTTGAGCTTCTGGAGCACCTTGCGCAGGGGATACGCACGGTCGAGGAGCTGTCGGCTCGGGCACATCTGACGTTCGCCAATACGTCGCGGCACCTGCAGATCCTCAGGCGGGCGCGTCTCGTCGAGACCGAGCGTCGCGGCAAACACATCCTCTATCGTCTCGCCGGAGATGCCGAAGTGGTCACGCTGATCAAAGCGCTGGGGCGCGTCGGTGAACGGAATGTCGCCGAGATCGGTCGTGTTGTGACCGATTACTTCCAGGCACGTGATGCGCTTGAGCCCGTCTCGCGTGACGATCTGGTCGCGCGATTGCGGGACGACCTCGTTACGTTGCTCGACGTGCGGCCCGAGGATGAGTTCGCGCTTGGCCATCTACCGGGGGCGCTCAACATTCCACTGGCCGAACTGGAAAGACGTTTGGGCGAGTTGCCGAAAGGTCGTGAAGTGATCGCCTACTGTCGTGGGCCCTATTGCGTGCTTTCGTTCAAGGCCGTGGCGGCGCTGAGGGCCCGCGGTTATCGCATTCGCCGTCTTGAGGACGGTTACCCGGAGTGGAAGGCCGCAGGCCTGCCGACCGAATCCGCGGCTTGAGACAACTCGTCAGGTGCATCATGGATGATAAGCCTCATCGCGCGGAACCCGCGTGGCCGATCGTTGGCGTTAAGGATCACGCGGCGCCCTCGGTGTTCCGACCTGAATCCCTGTTGAGGGAGGCGCGCCGGCAGAGGCGGTTGCCGCTCGTCGCTGTGCCCGAAATCTGCGTGCTCGATCCGGACGGTGACGTCGTCCGCCACCTTAAGCGGACCGGCGCCGGCCGGATGCACGAAGGCTGGGCCTGCTACCACACCGAACTCCTTGCCTTCGATCTCGACGGCGTCGGCGAGGTCGGAATTGTCGGCTGCGCGGTCGGCGCCCCCTTCGCCGTCCTGGTCGCCGAGCAGCTGTTTGCGTCGGGCTGCCGGCTGCTGGTCAGCGTCACCTCGGCTGGCCAGATCAATGCCATAGGACCGACTCCCTATTTCGTGCTGATCGACCGCGCGCTGCGCGACGAGGGGACGAGTTATCACTACCTGCCTGGCTCGGCTTTCGCCGCGGCACCCGACGTGTCCCTTCTGGATCGCGTCGAGCGGGCGGGCCGTTCGCTGCCGGAGAAACTGCATCGCGGCTCGACCTGGACGACGGATGCTCCCTATCGCGAGACCGAAGCGGCGATCTCGCGAGCGCGCGATCTTGGGACTCTCGCCGTGGAGATGGAGGCCGCAGCGCTCTACGCTTTCGGCACGACGAGCGGCAACTCGATCGTCTGCTTCGCTCACGTCACGAACTCGATGGCGCAGACCGAAGGCGACTTCGAGAAGGGCGAGGCGGACGGCGCCAAGGCCACGCTCGCCGTCGTTGCCGCTGCGGCGCGGGGGTGGCGAAGTTCCGGGTCATGACCTGCCTTCGGTATGCGAAAGCTTGGCTACATCTCCATTTGACGCAATCATCAGTCTACGCTAATCATTAGTGATGACTAATGATCTGACGTCGGCCAGCCATGCCTAAAGACAGCGTTCAATTGGCCGCTCTCGGCGATCCCACTCGCAGACGAATTTTCGAACTGGTGGGCACGCGGCCTCGGACTGTCGTTGAGCTCACTCGAGAACTGACGGTCTCGCAGTCAGCCGTCTCCCAGCATCTGAAGGTGCTGCGCGAATCTCGTTTGGTTCGTGCCGAGCCAAAGGGAGCCAGCAACATTTATCACATCGATCCAGCGGGGCTCGGCCAGATGCGCGCCTGGCTTGACCGGTTCTGGAGCAGCACACTGGCGGCCTACAAAGTGGCCGTCGAAAAATCAGTGGAGGACCAGCAATGAATAAACGTGTATCGGCCGCGCCCATCAAACAATCTATCGTGGTCGAGGCGCCTATCGAGCGCGCGTTCAAGGTCTTCACTGAAGATTTCGGGAGCTTCAAGCCTCGCGAGCACAATCTGCTCTCCGTCCCCATCGCAGAGACTGTATTCGAACCCCGGGTTGGGGGACACGTTTATGATCGAGGTATCGATGGCAGCGAATGCCGCTGGGCGCGTGTGTTGGCTTTTGATCCGCCAGATCGCGTGGTTCTAAGCTGGGACATCAGCCCGCGCTGGCAAATCGAAACCGATCCCGACAAGACCAGTGAGTGGGAGGTGCGGTTCATCGCCGAGACGCCGAGCCGGACGCGATTGGAACTGGAGCACCGTCACCTCGAACGTCATGGCCAAGGTTGGGAAGGCGTGCGCGACGGCGTTGAGGGTGATCAGGGTTGGCCGCTCTATCTGAAGCGGTACGCCGAGCGTATTGCCCGCGAGGCATGATGCTCGCGTGTCCCATGCGACGTGATCGGAATTTGCGGAGTTCTGTATGGCAGCCTACTCGTTTAGCATTGTCGGAGTGCTCTTCCTTTGCCTCCTTTCAATTGGGCTGGCGGTCTATTCAGGATCGTCCAAAGGCAGGGCCGGGGCACTCTCCGGGCCCGTCCTGCCGTTGGATGACGACAACTTGCTGTACCGGATAGATCGCGTTCACATGAACACGGTGGAGGCGCTGACGCCTTTTGTGGTTCCGGCTGTATTAGCTATGATGGTGGGGGTAGGACCCGCCACGCTTGCAACCCTCGTTTGGATCTATATCGCAATTCGTCTAATCCACGTTGCGGTCTATTTACGCGGCGGCAACGCCGCCAAAGGCGGCAGCATCAGAACCATTCTCTATGTTTCAGGTGCGCTCGTTACCATCATTCTCATTGCCGTATCTATCGTGGCTGCCATCCGCTAGGATATCGACACTGGGCCGCCTGACCACGGCGTTAATTTCGGTTCTGGACCTAGGCGCCGGTTACTCGGAAGAGCGAACATGGGGAAGACGCTACGGGCCAGCGCTGTCATACTTGTTGCAGCGCTGATCGCCGGTCACGCCGGCGCGGCCGATATCAGTTATCTGGCGCCGCCCGGCCTCCCGGCTGCGGAATTTCCCGCACCGCAACGTCCCGTCGCGCCGATCGTCAGTCCCACCCGCGAAGTGCGCCGGGACTCTCTCGATGAAAGCGGTCAAATCGCCCGCATCCTTGAACTTAAGCCCGGTATGACAGTCGGTGATATCGGCGCCGGCAGCGGTTACCATACCCTTCGTCTCTCTCCACTCGTTGGCCCCACAGGCTCGGTGATCGCGGAAGATGTTACGCGCGACTATTTGGTCGAGCTTGGCGAGCACGTCGCGCAGCTGAAGCTGTCAAATGTGAAGTTGGCGCTGGGTGAACCACACGATCCGCGGCTGCCTGCCGCTTCGCTTGATGCGGCCATTCTGGTGCACATGTACCACGAGATCGCCCAGCCCTATGCCTTCCTCTACAATCTCGCACCTGCCCTGAAATCTGGCGCCAGGATCGGGATTGTCGACCTTGAGCGTCCGACGGAACGGCATGGCACGCCGATCGAACTGCTGCGCTGCGAACTCTCCGCGGTAGGCTATCGCGAGATCGTCACGCATCAACTCGCGGGCGACAGCGGATATCTGGCGGTGTTTTCACCGCCGCAAGATGCAAGCCGCAAGTCGCCTCATGAAATTGTTGCTTGCGCGGCTCACTGACCGCCAACTGCCGCTATGCGCCTTCTTACGCCGCACTACGTTGCCGAGCGAAATCGAGTTGGAGACGGCGTTGTTATCGATGAGCGACCATTGGTGGATAGGCTTTGTCGGAGGCAAATTGCGTTTTATGCGTAGCTCAAACGGTAGGTTTTGCTCTGGGAAACTCGAAAATGCTATAATTTCCAATGAGGATTGACTGACACTCTCTCCGCCACCCAGCCGAAGCCATTTCGTACTTCGACGGGGAGAAAGGCCGATAATCCGGCCGTTTCCCTGCATTTTTCTCGCCAGAGAAATCCCGTTGCCGATCTAATTAAGCATTCGATAGACCCGGAGAACCGAAGATTTCCGCCACCAACTGCGAGGTCAAGGCCTATTGGGTCACAGTGGACTTGTGTCATGACCGACAAAACCAATGATCTTTCCATTCTCGACTGTGACCACATGAGCCCACCGATTTTCGTATCGTTGGCCAGATTTTCGAGCGATGGCATCCGTGCGTCCGAACACGACAACATTGCTGCGCTCGGTGATGTACTCGGAAGGTTCAAAGGTTTTTATGTCCAATGAGTCTCCCAGGATTTGGAAAAACGCGCCGACCTGTTCAAGTCCCTTTCGTTCACCGGCCCAGGGCACGGGGCCGTAGTACTTCCAATCGACACCAGGGCTGAGGGCATTGAGAACAGATTGAATGTCGCCTCGCTGGAATGCGTTATAGACAGAACGTACAAGGTTGGTGTTGTCAGTCATCTTGGCCTCCCGTGATCGTGTTCTCGCCAGATGGAAAAATGCGATTCAATGTTACCGCGCAATTTGTGCACTCGGCGCATATCGAACCTACTGCTCAAGCTGTGATCGTTGTCTTCAGAGTAGGCCTAACGCGACGAGTGACGGTCATACGATGAAATCGCTCGTGTGCAGCAGCAACGGCTTCCCACTCAGCATTACGACAGCATCGTTGTTCGCATCGTACCCGGGCTGGTTGTCATTGATGATGACGTAAGTGCCGGCATCCGTTCCGCTTTTGATGGTGACTTCGGCGGCTCCATTCGCCTTCAGATTGGTCATCGTGAGAACGCTCGCGAGATCTGCGGCAAGACTACCAGTGCCAACCGACTTCACGATGCCGGTGCTCAGATCAATAACATTATGCCCGATCTGAAAGTTATCGACACCGGGAGTGAAATCGGTGATCGTATCGAACGCCGCAGCCTGCGAGTTTGCCAGGGTCTTGAATACGAACGTGTCGTTTCCGCTGCCACCCGTTAGCGTATCCGCTCCTAAGCCGCCGTCGATCACGTTGCTGGCCGCGTTTCCTATGAGCCTGTCATTTCCGGACCCGCCGGTCACGTTCTCCACGCCCGAGATCGAGCTGAAACCTGTTGCGATCGAGTTTGGCAGATTGACCGTCACGCTTGAGGTGGTTCCGGTGTAGCTCAGAGTGTCGGTACCGGCACCAAGATCCAAATTAGTCTCCTCGACGTTCGTAACTGTGCCACCCTCCAGTATCAAACCGGCTGCCGACACAGTGACGTGGATCGTCTCGTTAGCGGTCGTGCCCTTAATGTTAAGAGTGTCTTTTCCGCTGCCACCATCGATCGTGTCCGTACCGTCGCCAACTGCATAGATAAAATTGTCCTTGCCGTCACCACCAAAGAGCTGGTCGTTTCCGGGTCCGCCAATCAGCGTGTTACTGCCCGAACCACCAGTGAGCACGTCCTCCTCATTCGTGCCGGTGATCGTCGCCGCATTAGAGGTCAGAGATACGCCAGCGACATTGGTTACTGTCACCGAAATCGCCTGCGTGTCGAACCCTCCGTTGCCATCGGAGACTTGAACCGTCACATCGTACACGTTGTTGCCCCCGGCGTCGGTCGGATTCTCATAATTGGGAGCATTGACAAACGCGAGCGCGCCGGTTGTCTCGTTAATCGTGAATAGCGTATGGTCCGGGCCACCGGCGATCGAATAGCTTAGTGTTTGGCCAGCGTCCGGATCGGTTGCCGTCACCGTCATCACCGCCGTGGCGTTCTCCTCAATCGAAACCGCCGCCGTCGCGGTCGCCGCTGGCGTCCCCGCGCCATCCTGATAGCCTTGTTGGACCTCGGCTTGCGACAATGCGCGGTGATAGATTGCCACACCGTCAAGCTGACCGTCGAAATAAACTCCCTCCGCCCGCCCGATTGACAGCGGCGCGGCAACATCCGGAATGGCTATTGCTTCGTCTGCCGAGCCGACAAGTTGCCCATCGACATAAAACTGGTAAGACGATCCTGTCCTGGTGATATCGAACGAGTACCACTGTCCAAGGGTCGGCTCAAATGGTGCGGCAATAAAGAGGTACTCTCCAATGTCTGTGTTGACGTGGAAGCCAATGCTCCCGGTAAAGAATTCAACGAACCATTTATTCCGTGCACCAGCGCCTTCATCTTGCCCTATCGCAAGATCCCCGGCGGCATTGGGGGTGGAGTTAAAATTGGCCCAGAACTCGATTGTGAAGTCGCCGCTTCCCAAATTCCATTCGGATGAATCGGGCACGCTGACATAATCCGAGGATCCGTTGAACTGCAGGGCATTGCCGGTCTCTCCGGGCACGTAAGTGGCGCCAATAATCGTCCCGTCGTGACCGCCTTGCTGATCGTGCGCGATCGGACCGCTGGTCTCATCGAAGGAGTAGAAGGCAACCAACGCAGTGTCGCCCGATGTAATGCTTGGAGGCTGATTGGGAAGTGTCATGGACATTTCTCCATCGGCAAGGTCAAGCCAGCCATCACCGTTGAGCTCTCAGATGGCGGCTCCATAGGGCTGTGACGATCGAGCTAAGGCTGGGACGAGCGAGCTAATATGTTCTAGTAAAGCCGAGTGTTGTAATATCTTTCTCCTTCTCCTGCCGCGCAGCGGAGCGAAAGCAATACTTCCATGAAGTTAAATACGACGGCTCTCATCGCCGCCTGGAGAGGATGGCAACCGTGTTCAAATACTTATTCAGAAAGACGGAAGTTCAAGGGCCTGCCGATGGCACCAGCGCTGCCACTTTGAAGAAACGGAGAGTTCGGTACATCGCCGTTTAACGGACAGCAGATGGCAAGCAACGCTTGCCTTCGCCTATGCTCTCGGTTTTTGGGAAAGACAAAATTGGGCATATTGTCGCATGTAGCCACTGCAACAGGGGAATGTTCTCTAGTCAGAGGTGCTGAGGAGGTCAGCAACCCCTTCGTTGCCATGCAGGCCGCCATGCTTGCGTCCATGCGTCTCGCTCCAAACTGAGATTCAAAGAAGTAACCAAATGATGGCTGGCTTTCCCCGTCGCGACACATTGGGCGAAGCGGAATTTTTGTCGTGACCGAAGCAGCTAGTCATTCCAAAGAGCCCATCCTCAATCAGATGATGGCGGGCGATTTCGGCTCCAGGTTGCATTTCGCGTAACAGGAACGGCGTTGTCGGCATCATGTCAGGAGCAGACCAGCTTCCTCGCTAGGCCTTTGCACTAAACACCTAGCCAGTCACGAGGCACGTGGCCGCCCATCGGGTGGGTTCCAGTGTCGCGCGGCTAGGCGACTGCACGCGGAGAGGCCGAGAAATCCCGTCCCTCTCGCCTACCGAGAGCACCTGAGCCGCAGCGGTCGAGCAACTTTTTTTACAGATTCTCTCCCTCCGCCGGCATGAAGATGTAGGACATGCTCATTCCCGTGATGTGCAGCCTCACCCAGTTTGGTCGCGCCTTCCGCCATAGGGGGTCGATCCCTCCAGCCGCTGTTGGGCGTACCGCCAGATTTAACGCATGGGCGCGCCGGCGCTTGCTGGGCTATTCCGCAAGATGGGATCCGGAGCATACATGAAAAAACAAAGGTCCGGCGCGCACACCGGGCCTTTGTCGTTCAGGACTTGCCGTAGATCGACCTGCCGTTGGCGTCCTTGACGATCTCGCCCTTGCTCAGAGCCGCACCCACCCAACACCCCCCACACCGGGGTGCGCTGCGTTGACGCCTTCGCCCGGATGGACGGCTTCGACGACGCGCTCCACATGGGGCGGTTCTTTATAAAGCTTCACGGCACCGAGCCCTTCCGGGGCGTATTGATGCGCTGGTAGAGCGTCGTCAGTTTTTCCACCCCGGCACCCAAGCAACACCCACCCACACCAGGGGACCTTGTGCGATGGGCGTACGCTTCTCGGGACCGGCTGCGATGGGTGTACGGTCGGCGCCCCCGACGACTTTCTGTAGTTGCGTGTCGTCCAGCTCCGGCCTGAATGACGGTGTCACGTGTGCCTGTATCTTGGTCATGCTTCTCTCCTGTCTCGCGCCTTGCACGGCCTAAGTTTCTCGAGCGTCTTAGCTGGTCACATCGTCAAGGACCGTGACCTCCGTCGCCACTCGAGGGCGACGGTCACGGCAGCCAGCAGCAAAAAGACCGGCAGCGAGATTTGGTTCTTTTGTCTCTCGGACAGCGGAGGCCGCGGCGGTGATGCCGAGTGTCGGTTTAGCCACACACACGCAACCACCATGCCGATGAAGACGCACAGGATGCTGGTGCTGAGCGCGGTTGACTGATCTTGGATCCGCATACCGAAAAACAGATAAACCACTCGATTCCATATATTTTCCTGAAGGAAAGTAATCAGCCTGAGTTGAACGCGTCTTTCGGACGAGGAGCGCTTGGCAACCCGCCGCGGGTCTATCGGAGATGCGGCCGCAGCGGATTGCGCGTCAGTCTGTCGGCGGGCCGCTAGTTTGCCGAAACACGCGACGTCAACTCGCCCGCCCTCATTCCGCAGCTATCGAGTCCCGGCTGGTCGGAAGCGGGATGGCGGAACGGAAGACGTTGTCGGGGTCGTAAAACCGTTTGACCCTGGCCAGCCGTTCGGCGTTGGGGCCAAAGCTTCCTGCCGCACGGTCAGCGCCGTCTGGTCCAAGCAAATTCGGATACCCGCCTGGAAGCGCGATCGTGTCGAAAGCGTGCCGCGTGTCGCGAACCCACTGTTGATGCCGGCGCTCTTCCGATCTGTCCGCCCGATCGGGACACGAAGCGATAAATTCGATCATCACATGATCGCGGCGAAGGCCGAACGCCGTTGCTTCCACCGGTACGCGCAAAGCCGCGCCTCTGAACTCGTGACTCACGATCGCGCATCCGGACGAGACGGCCTTGGCCATGGACTCGACAAGAAGGTCGACGCTGACGCTGTCGAGCGCTGGTAGCGAGCACGTTTCCATGAAAACCCGCCGCCCGTTCACGATATGCGGGTCGAACACCGACAACGACGTCCCGTAGCGAACCGCATCCAGGGAGTTGACGAGCAGCGTTCCGAGTTCAAGCAGTGGTGCGATATGCTCATCGCCCTGGCCCTGCCTGCCACTCCATGTCGGCACCAGCATGATGACCGGCACGCCGTCAGGGCCGGCAACTGCACCGACCTGAACGGTCAACTCGTCGGGCATGGCGGAGACAGTGTCGGCAAAGCGCCGCAAGACCGTTCTGGCCTCCGAAAACGGATAGATCAGCATGCCGGACACGACGTTGGGCAGCTCGTGCAGACGAATGCGCATCATGGTTACGACGCCAAAATTTCCGCCGCCGCCGCGCAGTGCCCAGAACAAATCCTCGTCGCGGCCATGTTCGGCAGTAACGATGCGTCCATCCGCCAGGACAATTTCAGCGGCAAGCAGATTGTCGAGCGCCAGCCCAAATCGGCCGATCAGCGGGCCATAACCGCCGCCTAGGGTGAGCCCCGCCATACCGACAGGACTGCACGAGCCCGTCACGGCCGCTAGGCCGAGCGGATCGGTTACCGCGAGAACGTCCGAGGTGCGTGCGCCTCCCGCAACCTGAGCGATAGGCCCGACGGAGTTGACGGTCGCGCCGTTCATGCCGCTGACGTCAATGACCAGCCCTTCGCATAACGCGCGGCCGGCCCAATCATGGCCTCCGCCACGGACTGACAACGGGAGCTCGCAGTCGCGGGCGGTTAGAATTGCTGCCCGCACATCTTCGGGTGTCCGGCAGTGAGCCACCGCGCGTGGCATGCGGCCGTCCGGTTTGGCCCAGATCGCCGTTGCTGCGGCGTACGGCTGTTGGCCGGGCCTCGACAATCGGCCCGACATTTTTCCGGCCAGGCGATAAAGTTTGCTTTCGATCAGATCCTTCATTGCTCTTTCTCCTCGTGGCGGCGCGAACGCGCATGCGCCGTGCGCGGTGATTTGGAGAGAGCGGGGCAAATCGTCTTGAAGGAAGCTGCTCTTCGAGGGCCTGGCCAGCGACTGTTGAATTGCCTGGAGATTGGTTGCCTACGCTTTGGCGTTGGCGCGGAGGTGCTCCGTCGCCCGCACCATCACATCATGCAACCAGTCTTGCGAGGCGTCGCCTTCGTGGCGCTCATGCCAGAGCAGGCAGACTTCCAACCGGGTGGTGGGATAGGGAAGCTCGTGGATCGCAATCGGGATGTTGCGGGCGAAGGCATCGGCGAGCGGACGCGGAATGATTGCCGATATCCCTGGACCGTCCAGAAAGCCCGGAAGCGCGAGAAAGTGGGGCAGAGAGATGGCGATCCTCGGCGCCTGCTTCGAAGCGGACATTGCGCGTTCGAACGAGGCGCGGTCGAACATTTCGGATCGCCGTGCCAGCCCGCGTTCGGAGATGAAACCCTCGACAGCGCCCTCTTGTTCATCTGCGAATGAAACGACGATGATGGGAATCTTGGAAAGGATCTCGGTTGTGACCACGCCGAGTCGCTGCGACGTATGCGTGATGAGAACATCGTCGTAGTCGAATAGAAAATCGGATTTGAATCGTGCAGGCGTTCCCCGGAAGGTGCCGATGGCAGCGTCGATTCTGCCGAGATCGATCTGTTCCGCAAGGTCGATCCGGGTGACGGGCTTGATCGCGAGGTCGACGTAGGGAGCTTCCGTTCTCAGCACACTCAGCAGGCGCGACGCGAGGACCATCGTCGTAAAATCATTCGCTGCGATCGTGAATCTCCTGCTGGAGGTCGCGGGTTCGAACCGCGGCAACTCGATTGCAGCCTCGAGGGATTTGAGGGCCTCCCTGACCATCCCTGCCATAGCCAAGGCTCGCGCGGTGGGTTGCATTCCCGTAGTGGTTCGAATGAACAATTCGTCGTCGAGCATCTCCCTCAGGCGCGCCAGCGAGTGACTGACCGCCGATTGGCTGAGGTTAATCTTTTGGCTGGCTCGGAGGACACTGCGCTCCTCCATGACTGCGTCAAAGACGCGCAGCAGGTTGAGATCGAGCGTGTTGAACGAAGCGGTCATCTTGGATCCGAGTTTAGCGGCATCAATAGATCGCCGATCTCCAGCAGCAACGGTTCCTTATGGTCGATTTCCTTCGACATATTAGAGATCTAGGCCAAAATTTCGATCCCCTTCGGCTCAGCGCCTTTGGCCGGTATTGCCCGCCGTCGGAAGGGCAGCGGGCCAATCGAACTGCACAGCGCGCATTTTCATCCTGAAATCGTTTCACTTCCGCAGTGCCTCATTCCCATGAATATCGCGCCGCCGGCAGCGGTCGGAGCGAATGATGCTTGGCGGCCTCCTCCGAGGACAAGCGCCCGGTTCGGTCCATCTTCAGTGTGCTGACGCTTCGTGCCGCCGGTTGCCCACTCATCCGAAGGTTACCATCCATGATTGCAGATATTGGAGAAGTGTTCTCTGCGCAGAAAGACGGCTCTCCGCCGACGATATTGGCAAGTGGCTGCGCGCCCGGCGAAAGCGGTGTCTCCGTCGTGAGCTTGCGCTACAAGGGCGGCGCGCATTTCAGCGCCTGTCTGCGGCAGCATCTGATCGCCTTTGTTTCGAGGAGCCGGATTGCGTGCCGCCTTGCGGGTAGCGCGCTGTATCACAAGGCGCACGACGGATCGCTCGCGATCTGTCCAGCCGGACTTGATACCTGCGCCGACACCGTCCAGGACCTGGATGCGCTTCTTGTTGCGGTGCGGCCGGACAAGTTTGCGCTCGCGGCCGCCGAAGACGGAGCGGTTGAAGCCGAGTTGAGCAGTCGTCTCTGCGGCCACGACCAGACGCTTTTTGATCTGGCCGGCGTGCTGGCGCGCGAAAGCAAGGAAGGCTACCCGCGCGGGACACTGTTCTGGAACGAAATCGCGGGCCGATTCGTCGACATCCTTGCCGCACGTTACGCGATGCGGACCAGGGCGAAGCGGAACGCTCCGCTGACCGCCGACATGCTCAAGCGGTTGAAGGAGTTCGTCGTCGAGCATCTGAACGAACCGCTTGACGTCGCGACGCTTGCGAGAATGACGCACCGCAGCCAGTTTCATTTTTCCCGCGCCTTCACCCGGTCCGTCGGCGTCAGTCCACATCGCTACGTCGTTCATCTGCGATTGCAACGGGCGGTCGAGATGATTCGAGACGGAACATTTGGTCTCGCCCAAATTGCTGCCAAAACGGGTTTTGCGGACCAAAGCCATCTGACGCGCTGGGTTCGCCGCGTCCATGGCGTGTCACCCACGCAGATCATCGCTCGACGCTGAATCGGATCGCAGGAATCTTCAAGATCGGCCCCGATCATCATCCCAGATAGAGGCCACGCCAACCACCAGCGATCATGACCTGGCGCTGGTTTGGCGCATGACGTCACGCCCCAACAGGTCCTTTCGGTCTCGAAGAAGACCATGGAGAGATTCAATGGAAATGCATTCGCGAAAATCGCTCAACGAAATCCATGGCATCCGCGCTTTGCCGCGGCGCCGGCCGCGATGGCGCTCGCTCATGCGTCTCGGCATCGCACGTGTCCGGGCGGTCCTGAAAGGAATAACGAAGGCGATCGAGGCCGAACTAGCGGCTCGTCACGCCATCGCTGAACTCGTCAGCATGGATGATCACATGCTGCGCGATCTCGGATTAACCCGAGGCGAAATTGAAAACGTGATACGCCGGCCGCAAGGAAATGTCAGAGCGGATGATGTGCCGGTCCTCTCAAGCGATGCCGGTCGCCACCGACCGGCTTTGCCGCCGATCAGCTCTTTCGACCTTTCACCCGAAGCGCGGCCCGCAGCAACCTGCAGCGACTGTGCTCGTCGTGATCAGTTGGAACCTGAAGGGCTCGTCAACGCGGATCTACATGCAAAGGCCCGGTCGCTGGTCTGAACGCGCGCGATGTCGTGTTCGCAATACCTCCGACATGGAGAGATCAATACCATGGCATCCAGTGAAGAGAGTTTCGCCGCGCGCGTTCGTGCGAACCAGTGCTCCCTGACTTCCGAAATCGGTACGAAGTTCGACTACATCGTCTGCGGTGCCGGCACCTCCGGTTCGGTCGTCGCCGCAAGGCTCGCAGCAAATCCGAACGTGCGCGTGCTTTTGCTGGAAGCCGGCGGCAGCGAAGAGGCGGACGTGATTGCCGATCCGAACCGCTGGCCGATGACGCTTGGCAGCGAACTGGATTGGGGTTTTGTCGCCGAACCGAATCCACATTTGAACGGTCGCGCGATTCCTTACTCGATGGGTAAGGTCCTGGGTGGCGGTTCCAGCATCAATGTCTCGACATGGTCGCGCGGACATCAGGCCGATTGGGATTTCTACGCCGCCGAATCGGGCGATGCTTCGTGGGGTTATGAAGCCGTTCTCGACCTGTATCGGCATCGAATCGAGGCGTGGACCGGAAGCGCCGATCCGGACTATCGCGGCAAGGATGGAGCGGTGCACGTACAGCCCGCGGCCGCGCCTCATGCGTTTTCGTTCGCGTTGCTCGAAGGCGCCGGGTCAGCAGGCCTGCCGCGTTTTCCGAATGCGAACGGCCGAATGATGGAGTCGCCGGGCGGGTGTGCGTTTGTCGATGAGACGGTCTGCGAGGGAAGAAGGCGGTCGATCTTCCGCTCCTATCTGTATCCGCGGATGGCCGAGCCGAACATCACGGTTGTAACGGGCGCGTTGGTGGCGCGCATTCTGTTCGAGCGTCGCCGCGCCACCGGCGTCGAGTTCCGCTGCAAGGGAAGAATCCTGCGTGCCACGGCCGGTTGCGAAGTCATTCTCTGCCTTGGCGCGATCCAGACACCGAAGCTGCTGATGCAGTCCGGCATTGGCGACGAGGACGAGTTGCGCCGCGCCGGCGTGCCGCTGCTGCAGAAGCTGCCGGCGGTCGGCCGCAATCTTCATGACCACGTCGCGTTCGGATGCGTCTGGGAAAGTACAGATATCGAGCTCCCCCGCGTGCCCAGAAGTCAGACTGCATGTTTCTGGAAGACGAATGCAGCGCTCGACGCGCCCAATTTCTACAGCTATGCGCATCGCGGGCCAGACGTCACGCCCGAGAATGCGGCGTTGCTCAAGTTACCGGCTGACTCCTGGTCCCTGGTCGTCGGAATGCGTCCCAGGAGCCGTGGCGCCGTTCATCTGACCGGGCCGGATGCAGATGATCCCGTCAGAGTTGATGCGAATTACCTTGGCGATGTCCAGGATCTGAAGGATCTTGTGGACGGCCTGGATGTCGCACGTCAGATCGGAAACTCCGCCGCGCTGCGACCTTTTACGGTTCGGGAGATCACACCGGCCACCCGCAATCCCCGAGAGCTTGAACGCTTCTTCCGCAACGGGCTTGGCACCTTCTGGCATCAATGCGGGACCGCGAGAATGGGCCGCGATGCAATGTCGGTGGTGGATGGCCGATTGAAAGTTCACGGCATTGACGGGGTGCGGGTCGCGGATGCGTCCGTGCTCCCGCGCGTGACGACGGGCAATACCATGGCGCCTTGCGTTGTCATCGGCGAGCAGGCTGCTGCCTTCGTACACGTAACAAGTTCGTAACCGGGCGATGAGCGGCGCGAACCGCAGGAATTTTCAAGATTGCGTTTTGCGAAATTCCTAAGTCGGGACCAGCGGTGCCAAGGGGCGGCAGGTTCGAAATAAAGATGGACAAGGAAAAATGTGTCAATCGGCATCTTCAAATTCTCTCCCGGATCGCAACAAGCCGGCCGAATGGCTGCAAACGAGACCTGGCGAACGTTCCCTGATACGCGTGCCGGCGGCCGATACAAACGGTGCATACTCGCTCGTCGAGATTGTCTCGGACCCCGGCGACGGCACCCCGCTGCACGTCCATCAGAATGAGGACGAATACCTCGTTGTGCTGGAAGGAAGAGCGCGCTTCGCGCTCGGCGACAAGGTGTTCGATGCGGAAGCTGGAACGATGGTCACGCTTCCCAGGAACATTCCGCATGCCTGGGGCAACCGCTCGGATTTGCAGCTGCGGATCGCGGTGGTTTGTTATCCCGGCGGGGTCGAGGAAGCCCTCCGCATCATTGCCGGTGGCGGCTTGATCGACATTCCCGCGCTGGCCTCGAGGTTCGGTGTCATCGCCCTCGGTCCTGCGCCGTTCTGAGCAGTGACGTCTCCGTCACGCATGCAATCACAACATCGTTCAAGAAATCTCCTCATGATTGTACTCAACATCAACCAGCTAGTCGCGAATTGGATCAGGTCCACTACCGAACGATTGATTGCGGCCAACTCGAATTATCATGTGTTTCACGCCGCAAATTCGCCGCCCAATCGGCCGTCGGACCGACAAGGCAGCACGCGCTTCTGATGGCGAAAGCCATTTTACACTCACCCACAAATCCGGAGATATCGAGATGCTACTTTTCATCATTCTTGCTCTGTTGGTCATTCTGGCCAAATCGCTGATGCCGCTTGCTGCTGCTGATGCCGACGTCACGTTTGATGCGGCGGTCGCAATTGCTGGGCTGCTTAGCTACGTCGCGATGTTCGGCTACATTTTTTGGCCGCCGAAAACGAACGGCAAGAGTCTCGATCGTTCTCGGCGAGATGCTTCGGTCGCCGAAGGGCATTTCGAAATGCTCGATCATTTGCAGCAAGACATCGCCGTACGCCCCGCAGGACGCGCAGTCGCGGGATCGGGCCTGGTACGGAGGCTTGTTCGGGCGAAAGACGATCCGGCAAAGCAGCGTATCCGGGCGCAGCTCAGCGAGATCGATGATGAGCGGCTCCTTCGCCTTGGCCTCACATCCGAAGACATTGCCGCGCTCCGCGGCACGGCGAGCCCGCAGGTCGAGGCGACTATTGCCCAAGCACTCGATGCGCCGTCAGAAGACGGTTGCACCTACCAGCACTCGCCTTCGATCGCAGGTGTTTCGGATGCAACGGACCATGCGCTGCACCATGAGAGCGATACGTCGCGGCGTGAACGCGTATCCGACTGCTGAGTGCCCAATTTCGGTAGCAAGCCAGGCTCTGGGTTCAATGATCCCGGCAACAATTCAAGCCCGAGGTGTCAAGCAATGATCGATCTACATGAATTATCTACCTCGCACGGCTCGATCGTCGTGGAGGAGACCGGAGACGGTGACCTGCCGGTCCTGCTGATCCATGGAAATTCGCTTTCGCGCGAGGTCTTTCGCAAGCAGCTTGGCGGCGCGCTCTCCAGAAAGTATCGCCTTGTGGCATTCGATCTGCCCGGTCACGGGGAATCCGGCGACGCCCTCGACCCGTCCCGCACATATACTCGTCCGGGTCTGGCGAGTGCGGTGATAGAGATGCTCAGTCTGCTCGGAATTAGCGAAGTTGCGGTGGTCGGCTGGTCGCTGGGTGGTCACATCGCACTGGAAATGGCGTCGAAATATTTCGGCATCAAGGGATTGTTCATCAGTGGGGCTCCACCGGTAAGCCGGCACAACATGGCCGAAGGGTTTATTCCGACATCGCACATGAGGCTGGCAGGACAACTGCATCTTCGGCCGGAGGATATCCATAAGTTCGGCGAGGCGATCTTCGGTGCGCCGGTCCCCACCGAATTTCGTCGCGCAATCGCACGCGCCGACGGTCTGGCGCGTAAGACGATCTTTGAAGCGGCGCGTTCCGGTGTCGGGATCGATCAGCGCGTGCTGGTCGAAAATCTTGCCGTCCCGCTGGCCGTGGTGAACGGCTCCCAGGATCCATTCGTCAATCTCGATTATCTCGAGGTTCCGAAATATGCGAATCTGTGGGGAGGACGGTGCCATCGCCTGCCGGGATTGAGGCACGCGCCGTTCTGGGAAGCGCCGGACGTTTTTGACGAGCTTCTTGGAAGATTCATCGACGATATCGCTTCGCGATGAGTTGAGGCGATCGTCGACCGATCGCAGCCGGCATTCACAAGGCGTCAGCTCCGACACCAACCCATCGCAGCGACGACGCGCAGGGACCTGTTTGGACCGGGCGACAAGGCGCTCGTGCCCCGAATGATGGCGGTCTTTCCGGCCGACAACGACCAGCGCTATCGCTGAAACTCTTGAGAGGACTGGTACGATGAGTAATTCAAAATATCTCGCTGCGGTTAGCTTCATGTGGCTGTTGTCCGGCGTGCCCGGACACGGCGCGTCGGCCGCCGCCGAGCCGGCGCCGTCGCAGTACACCGATGTCGTCAACGCCCTGCAAACCACAAGGCCGGTCAGGCTGCTGACCGATTTTGGCCAATGCGTAAATGAGAGTGCGGGGCAACCCAGCATCTCCTTGCAGGGCGGACTGTCCATCAACGCGTTCGTCGTGTTGCCGGGCCGTGGACTGTTTTTTTCCGACGTGCATCAGACCCTGGACGAGGAGAATCAGCCGGTCACCGAATACATTCGCTACAATTTGACGACTGACGACCGGTTGAAGGTTTCGTTGACGCGCATCGTGAATTCGGCGATGGCGAAGCAGGACAGCTTGGTCTGTCAGATTCCGCTCGGTGCCCGGTTCGTTTGGTAACCGCGCTACTCAATGCGTTCGCAATAGCCGCTGCAGCGGCGATCGAGAAGGGCGCCGGCGTGCCGGGCTGCTTAGCTTCATCGGGATGTTTGGCTACATTTTTTAGCCGCAGAGAACGAGCGGCAAAGTCTCGATCGTTCTCGGCGAGGTGCTTCGGCTGCTGAGCAGCATCTCGAAATGACCGATCGTTTGCGGCAAGACATCGCGATACGCCCCGCAGGACGCGCAATCGCAGGATCGGGTCTGGTACGGAGGCTCGTTCGGGCGAAAGACGACCCGGCGAAGCAGCGTATCCGGACGCAGTTCAGTAAGATCGATGACGAACAGCTCCTTGGCCTTGGCCTTACATCCGAAGACATTGCCGCGCTGCGTGGTGCGGCGAGCCCGCCGGCCAACACGGCCCAAGGCATCGATGCGTCGTCAGAAGACGGTTGCGCTTACCAGATCTCGCCACCGATTGCAGGCGTTTTGGATTAGGCGGGACTATCAAAGGTATCGCTGACAAATACGTTCCATAGGCATAAACTTACAGGTGCGAGCTTGGTCGCGCATGACGCCTACACTGGCTCGTACCATTACTCGCGCGACGCGCGGAAGCTACGCGACGATCGACTGGATCAACTGACCGGCGGCGGAAATACTACGCAATTCCCGCAGGTCATCGCCGCCTATCGCAGGACGAAGGCGTAGAGCTGCAGGGCGTTGAAATCTGAGATAGCATCGACGCCGAGCGCGACCCCTTTCGCCGTCCAGCACGAATTGCCTCTGGCGGAGCTTGCGCGCGGCCTCCACGATCGACCGATAGTATCTGCCGCGCATGATCAGGCATGCTTCAGGATGCCAGTAACCCGCATCGTCTCCAGTGCATCCTCCCTATTTTGGTCACCTTTTGATCGCGATGTGAGCAGTCCAGATTGCGCGCAGCTAAGGTGTCAGTGATTTCAACAGCGAAGCGGATTGCAGGATGCGATGGAAAAGCGCTGCATTACTTGCCGTCGGATTGTTATTTGTCAGTTTTTGGCTGCAGGGCGGCGCTCGATGTCAAACCTCGCTGGCCCCGCCGCCCTTGGTGAGCGACCAAGGCTCGCCACCAGCGGCTAGGTGTCACTGGGGCGGTCTCAGTCTGTGCAGCAACCCTGCGACAGCCAAAGGTTCGTCGCCTCCGCCGGCAATGGCGCCAGAAGTCCCGATGGATCCGCCGCCCGTTATCCTTGCCTCGCCGCCATCGGCGACCGCCAAAGGTTCGCCGCCACGGGCCAGCAAAAACGTTTCTCCACCCATGGCGACCGACGACGCTCCAGCGCGAACAGCGACCGCCAAAGGTTCGCCACGATCCGCAGCCGCCAAGAACTCGCGACCGCCTCCCAATGACAAAGACGCGCCGGCACCGGCCATCGACAACATTTTGCCCACGCCGACCATCGACAATAATCGGCCCAGGTCGCGCATCGGCAAGCTGTCTCCGTCACAGGAGCCCGGTCCTGATGGCTTTACCGTAGGTGTCGACGAT
The DNA here is from genome assembly GCF_059803515.1 of Bradyrhizobium sp. UFLA05-125. NCBI lineage: Bacteria > Pseudomonadati > Pseudomonadota > Alphaproteobacteria > Hyphomicrobiales > Nitrobacteraceae > Bradyrhizobium > Bradyrhizobium sp. UFLA05-125. The sequence goes on from NZ_JBANBJ010000017.1 coordinate 45,232, forward strand.
GGCGAGGAGACAGGCGAGCCGCTGCCCATTAAACCTCGCTCAAAACAGTCCAAGGCCAGGCAAAAGGCCGACGTTGCCGAGAGACCATCCGCGACACAGTCGCTGGACGATCAAGCAGAAATTGAGAAACTGAAGCCAAATCTCTCGATTTGCCGAGGCTGCTAAAGGGTAAGGTGCCTTCCGGCGTGCGCTATTGCGTCAGGTGCGCCGAGGAGATGGCCTTCTGAAACAGCGCGGTCAGCGCGTCGCTGATACTGCTGTCGCTCGACACCTCGTAGTAATAGCCGGAGGTCGCGCAGGCCTTCATCTGGGTCGCGATCGAGCTGCGCCAGGGCGCGATGTAGGTGGTGTACCAGGTGTTGTTGGTGATCGCGAGATACGTGGTGTAGAGGATCGCGATGTTGATGCCACGATTCTTGATCGTATCGCAGATCGTGGTGGTGAGCGGCTCCTGGCATCGGCCCGACGAAGCGATGACGGTCTCGGAGCAACTCGACGGGTAGTAGTAGTCGGCCACTCCGTCCGAGATGAAGAACAGCCACTTTTGCGGCGAGGATGCAGTACCGGTGCCGGGCGTCGGAATCGTGCTGTTCATCGAGGACAGAATGCCGTCGAAGTCGGTGCACATATCGTTGTTGTAGTTGGTGTAGGGAATGGTCATCAGGTCGACCGAAGAAACAGCCGTCTTGACTGACGAGAGGCTCGAGGTGAGCGATGAGATCGTCGTCAGGCCGATGGAACTGCAATCGCTTCCCATGGTGTAGACCGCCATGCGGTACTGGTTGCTGACGAGCTCGCTCGACGTCGCCGTATCCGTCAACGACTGCGTCGCGGTCCGCACCAGGTCGATCCGCATCGTGATGCCGAGCTTCTTCGCGATCGAATAGTAACTGCTGGTTTGCTTGGTCTTCTTGGAGCTTGAAGTATAGGTGTCATGGCAAGCGAAGGCGCAACTGTCGGAGGTTGCGGCCTGCAAGGCGGTCATATCAGCGGTGGTCGCTCCGAGCCCCTGTGACGGCGAGTTGTCGAGCAGCACGTAGAAGTCGATATAGCTGGGCAGCGAGGCCGCCGCTGACGAGCTCGCCGACACCGTCATGGTCTTGTAGCCCAGCAGCCCCATGAAATAATTCGAAACGGTCAGTGTTGCAGTGCCGGTAGCCGTCCGGGTGGTCACGGTGTCCGTCACGGTGATGGTCACTGAGCTCGTTGTCATGCCGTATGCGGACATCTGTGCGGTGTACGTGTTCAGTGCATCGCTCTGTGCCGCAGTTGCGGTGTTCGTGATCTCGCTCTTGGCGGTGGCGACCAGCACCGCGGTGTCGAGTGCCGCCATCAGCTTGGCTCGGGCCCGCGTTGCGAGGGAGTAATCGACCGCAGCGCCAACGGTGGCGAGGACGGGCAGTAGAGCAATGGCAAAGGTCACAACGATATTTCCGCCGCGATCGGAGCGGAAACGCGAGAGCAGGCGACCAAAACGCGTGGCAGCAAACGTCAACTTGGCGTCCCCTTAAGCGAAGAATTGAACGCTTCAACCTAGCGCCGAGATGCTTAGGGGGTGGTTGCTTAACGCGTGAGGAGACGTTTCCAGCGCGTTGCTGACCGTGTCGCGCACTCGCGGCAAAATCGTATCGAATCATCGACATGAAAAAGCGGGTGTCGATCAGTCTGTGGTACCGCGCAGATCGTGGCGGTCCTGAAGCGTCGCTCTCTCATCTGAGCGCGCAGATGCGACCTCTCATGCGGCGCCATGGCCGAAGCTTCCCTTAGGTGTCGACCGAGGATGGCCGATGGAGGCGACCGATGCCACCTTGTCGCCCAACGCGAACGGCAGAAAGCTTACCCTCTTGCGCTCAGCACTGCTCGGGCCGCCGTCACATACTCCCGCCAATTCCTTTCCGCGTAGCGCTCGGCCTGTCGAGCGCAGGTGACGTCGGGCGCGTGCGCGGCTGCGATCATCCTGGCGAAGCGTTCTTCGGCGACCGTCGTGTCCGCCGCATCGGTGGTCGAAGCGAAGGTGCTGCTTGCGGCCTGCGGTGCGGCGACGAGTCCCACCATTCCGGTCAGCAAAACACGGCGTGATGTCGTCTTCATTGCGTCATCCTCTCTGGTTCTGGTCGCGCGAGCGTGGCAGGCGAGTGTGTCGTTGCAATCACGACAGAGTAAAGGCCCTCGCCCGGACAGTCCACCAGTCGCGAATACGACCTGACGCCGCGAATGGTCGCGGTCCACCCGGCGAAGGCTTTGCGCAAAACGCCAAACTTCGGACGCTGCGATGGCGAACGCAACGTCGGGCATGGCCGCTCCAGCATCGATGCGCAATGCGGTGCTTGGCTGCGTCGCCTGCATGTGCGATCCGGACCGGCGCTCGCCGCCGAGAGCGACGCGGAGGATGAGGCAATGCCGCCCGTCCCCAACATCTATCTCGACCTCAGGACGACCCACGCGACCATTCCCGCGGGCTCGCTCGGCCTCGGTTTCGGCGACTCGTCGCTGTCGATCGCGCTCGAAGCCCTGGCCACGCTGAAGCGTAGTTCGTTTCCCCACGGCCCAGTCGATTGCGGTCAATCTGCCGCTCACCGACGACGTCAGTGATCGGGTGTTGCTTTATGCCGCGTGCAACTGACTTCCTGCGTGGTGGATTTTCGGTAAAGCAAACGCACCGTAATTGTTCGGATGACGATGCTGCGCGTTCTCTCGCGCCCACTGATGGACAAGGCTTTTTTCATGCGCGCGATCTTCGCGCGGCAGCTTTACCCGTCAACAGATCGTTAGCCTTCCTGCGAAATCGCCAACTGCGTTATCCTGCCGCAAGGGGGCATTGCGGCAGACTGGAACCGGTTTCGCCTGGGAGGTCGTGATGCCCCGCTTGACGCCGGAACGAACGTTCCTGGCCGGGAAGATTATCTTCAACTTTGGGCAATCGTCGCTCGATTGCGTGGTGCGCCGCATGTCGGAGGAGGGCGCCACGCTCCAACTCGAGACCGGCCTTGGCGTACCCGACCAATTCCAGTTGAAGCTTGCGGACGACGAGTTGCTGGCGTGCCGCGTGGTCTGGCGCTCCGACCGCGAGATCGGTGTCGCTCTCGGCAGGGCCAGTGGCGAGGCGAGGAGCGAGGAGGCGCCGGTCCGGCGCGGCGACGCCTTGATGCGCAGCCAGATGCTGGCGCTGCGCGCCGCGCTCGATCACGTGCCGACCGGCATCGTGCTGCTCGACCCGCAACTCAGGGCGCGCCTGATCAACCGGTCATTCCGCCAGATGTGGCGGCTGCCCCAAGAGGTCGCCGACAGCAATCCCTCGATACTCACACTGCTCTATCATGGGCGCGATACCGGGGCCTACGAAGTGCCGGACACGGAGCTCGATGCGCTCGTTGCAAGGCGTGTTCGCCAGATCGAGGCAGGAGACCCCACACCGGTCGATCTGCGCCGAACCAACGGCGATGTCATGCGCGTGCAGTGCACCCCTCTGCCCGACGGCGGGCGAATGCTGACCTACACGCCCGTTACCGATATCGTGCGCTCCTCCGACGAGCTCAAGCTGCTGCGAGACGCGCTGGAGAACGTCCAGGACGGCGTGCTTCTCCTCGACGCCGACCTGAACGCGAGCTTCATGAACCGGCGGATGCGGCGGTTCTGGGAGGTGAGCGATGAGGAAGCGGCAGTCCGGCCGGCCTACGCGTCACTGGTGCGGCGCGTGCATCGCGCCAGCGCGCCGGATCTTCCCCCAAGCGAGCTGGCAAAATTTCCAGCCAGGCGCGTCGAAGAGGTCAAGGCCGGCGATCACGTGCGCGACCTTCAGACGCCTGACGGCCGGCGGATCCGCGCCCATTGCACGACGATGTCGAATGGCGGCCGCATGCTGACCTATGTCGATATCACCGACCTCACGCAAAAGGCCAAGATGCTGGAGACGTTGGCCACAACCGATCCGTTGACCGGTCTCTTCAACCGCCGCCATTTCCTCGAAAGCCTCGATGCCGAATGGAGCCGCTTCCAGCGCTATTATCGCTCGGTGTCGGTGTTGATGCTCGACATCGATCACTTCAAGTCGGTCAACGACCGCTACGGCCATGCAGTCGGCGACGCCGCGATCAGGACGGTCGCTGCCGCGTGCCTCGATGGTAAGCGCAAGTCAGATATCGTCGGCCGTCTCGGCGGCGAGGAGTTCGCGGTTCTCCTGCCCGAAACCAGCCTGTCCCGCGCGAGAACGGTTGCCGAACGCATCCGCAAGCGCGTGATGAGCTCACATATCGCCGCCCACAAGATCCAGTTCGGCGTCACCGTGAGCATCGGCATCGCCGAGGCCAGCGTCAGCATGTCCGGCACCGATGCGTTGATGAGCGCGGCCGATCACGCGCTCTACCAGGCCAAGGCAGAGGGCCGCAATCGCTGCATTGCCTGGTCGCCGCCGCCGCCCGCAAGCAAGGCGGCGGAGTGATCGCGGGAACCGCTTCTACTCCGGCACCGGCACGTCGAACGTGTTCAGCGTGACCGAGACCATGCAATAGATGCCGACGAGATAGGACAGTTCGGCGGCGCCGTGCTCGCCGAACTCCTTCACTGCCGCGCGCCAGGTCAGCTCGGGCAGCACGCCGCCGCTCACCAGTGCGGACGCCATGTCGTAGGCGACGGCCTCCTGCTTGGTCAGGTCGACCGGCCGCTGGCCGGCGACGATGGTCCCGAGTTTCTCGTCGGACAGGCCGCGCTGCTCGGCGACCAGCACATGCGCATAGAGCTCATAACCGGAGCGGAAATGCGAGCCCGTGACGAGGATCGCGACCTCGCGCACCGGCGCCGGCAGCAGCGGATTCGCGGCGATTGCCTTGACCAGATCCCACACCGGCTTGCCGAAACGCGGCTCGCGGAGCCACGGATTCCACGGGCCGAGCAACGCGCCGTCCTCGCGCATATTCACAAAGCCCTTGAAATGGTCCCTGATGCCCGCTCGCATGTCGTCATAGAGTGGCTTCTGCTCGGCGGTCAGCTTCTTCGGATCGAGAATGGGAAGGCGCATGGCAGCTCTCCTCGTTGAGACGCGCCGAACCTTGCCCGCACGCTCGTAGGAGGCAAGTGACGTTAAAGTGACGCGTCGGCCATCCTGAGACGTCGCCAGGCGTTTGCTCCCGTATCGTCGCTTTATCTCGTAGAATCCCATATTTACGCTGTCCTGTCGGGGAAACGTCAGGTGTCTGTCGGGTCGCTGTCGTGTTCGCCATGGAGCCGCACAGCTAGTTTGCAGCCGTCAAATCGAGGACTGACATGATTGTGCAAAAGCTGAGGCTCCAACGAGGATGGTCGCAAGAGGAGCTGGCGCAGCTGAGTGGACTGAGCGTCCGCACCATCCAGCGCATCGAACGTGGCAATGCGGCCAGCATGGAGTCGTTGAAAGCCTTGGGCGCGGTCTTCGAGGTCGACTTTTCAACCCTGAAGGAGACAGACATGGATATGACAGCAGGCGAACAAACGATGAAGCCGGACGAAGTCCTGGCCTTCAACAGGGTCAGGAAGATCAAGGGCTTCTACCTGCACGTGACCCAGTATTGCATCGTCGTCGGCGTCCTCGCCGTCTTCAACATCATGACGTACCCACGCTATCTCTGGGTCCTCTGGGTCACCTTTGGCTGGGGTACCGCCGTGCTGATCCACGGCCTGCGCACCTTTGATAAGGTGCCTTTCCTGACCGGCGAGTGGGAGCGGCGTGAGGTCGAGCGCTATCTCGGTCGGAAACTTTGATGAGGCGCGCCGGACCGTATGGGGTGAGCCTCTTCCCCTCTTTTCGAACCGGGCTCTCCAGTCCGCCGACAAAGGCGGGTAGGTTCGATCAAGAGAGCGTTTTGGATGCGAAAGTTCGTCGTTTTTGCTCTTGCGAGCGCGATGTTCGCTGCAGGCTTGTACATCGCAGCTGTTGAGCTGTTCTTGCGCGAAGCGATCTACTATCGTCTTCTCTTCGTTGGCGGCTCCCTGGCCTTGCTGGGCGGTTATCTCCTTTGGACCGATTTTCTTGCGCCGTCGCTCAACATCCGGACCTGGGAGGACTGACGTCCGGCCCGGCCGCGTCCGGCATCACGCCAGCGGTTCGCCCAGCGTGTGCATCAGCCGATTGGCCCAGCCGAAGATCGCGGCCGACAGCACGAGGTCGATCTGTTCGAGCTCGCTGAGGCCTGCGTCAGCCAGTTTGAGAGCGTCATCCGTCGTTGCCTCGATCGGTGTCGTCGAGAGCTTTGTGGCGAAATCGAACAAGACCTGCTGTCGCGTCTCCAGCGCGGCGTCGCGCTCGTCGGCAAAGATCTCCTCGACGACATGGTTCTGCCCGGTGAGACTGATGAAGCGCGAGGCATGAACGGCAGCACAGTAGATGCAGCGGTTGACGATGGAGGCGCTGAGCGCGCCGAGCTCGCGCTCGGCGGACGACAGGCCGTCCTTGCCGTACATGATCATGTTGAACAGCGGCGAGCGGACCTCGAGTGATTCCGGATCATGCGCCAGCGTCAGCACGTAAGGTGACACGCCCTTGTTCGAAGGCGTGACCTTCATCGCCGCGAGCTGCTCCGTCGTTGCGGATGCGAGCTCGACCGGGGTGACATAAGGCGACCAGGTCGGGATCGTGGCGGTGAAGGTGTGAACGACCTCGCTCATCGGGCCTCGACCAGTTTGAGAAGTTTCAGGCCAGCAACGACCCGCAACTGATAGTTCACGAAAGCGGCGAGCTCAGACAGCCGCACGATGTCGGCTTCGCTGACACCGGCGGCCTTCATTGTCTCGATGTCCTGCCGCGTTGCCTTGCGCGGGGAGAGCGTCAGGAGGTCGGCGTGTCGTGCCATGGCGTCGTTCAGTGGATCGCCCGAGCAGCTGCCGGGCTCGGCGAGAGCGGCGACATCCAGATCATGCGAATGCGCGAGATAGGATTTGTAGTGCGCCGTCAGCGCGGCATCGCCGAGGTGCCGGCACATCCGCGCCGCGAGCGCTGCGCGCAGGCCGTGGCTCAGCCCGCCCGGCTCCCGCGGGACCAGCACCGCATCATGGGCGGCTTCGCTCAGGCGCAGGATCTCGGCGCGCGCATTCAGCGCCTGGCCAAGCCGCGACCCCTCTGGCACGCCGGCCATCGTCTCAATCAGCGTGGTCACGCGCCACCTCGTGAGTTTTGCGGGTTTGCGACATCCGCGACCGTGAAGCTGAGCGACTTGCCCATCTCCAGAAAGGCCGACAACTCGGCTTCGTAAGGCGCGGGATCAAGCCCGCGCGCGGCGAGCCATTGCGGATCGTAGTAAGTCTGGCGATAGCGCTCGCCGGAATCGCAGATCAGCGTGACCAGCGATCCCGTCTCGCCGGCGTTACGCATCTCGCTGGCAATGCGGCACAGCGCCAGGAAATTGGTTCCGGTCGAGCCGCCGACCGCACGGCGCAGCCGGCGGGTCAGCAAATTCATCGCCGCGATCGTCGCTGCGTCCGGGATCTTCATCATGCGATCAACCACACCCGGAACGAAGGAGGGCTCGCAACGCGGACGGCCGACGCCTTCGATCAGCGAGGGCCGCTCGCAGATTTGCGTACGATCCTGGTTGCGGAAACAGTCGAAAAAGGCGGAATGCTCGACGTCGGCGACGCAGAGCCGGGTCGGATATTGTCGGTAGCGCAAATAGCGCCCGATGGTTGCCGAGGTGCCGCCGGTACCGGCGCCCATCACGATCCAGTCCGGCACCGGGCGCGGCTCGCCCTTGAGCTGGGTGAAGATCGACTCGGCGATATTGTTGTTGCCGCGCCAATCTGTGGCGCGCTCGGCAAAGGTGAACTGATCCATGTAGTGGCCGTTCAGCCGCGCGGCGAGCGCGGCGGCCTCCGCATAGAGCGCGCGGCCATCGTCGATCAGATGGCAGTTGCCGCCATAATGCTCGATCGCGCCGATCTTCTCCGCCGAGGTCGTGCGCGGCATCACCGCATAAAAGGGTACGCCGATCATCTGCGCGAAATAGGCTTCCGAGACTGCCGTCGATCCCGATGACGCCTCGATCACCGACGTGCCTTCGCGGATATGACCGTTGCAGAGTGCGTAGAGGAACAGCGATCGTGCCAGCCGATGCTTCAGGCTGCCGGTCGGATGGGTCGATTCATCCTTCAGATAGATGTCGATGCCCGCGAGCGCCGGCACGATGAGGCGGATCAGATGCGTATCCGCCGAGCGGCACTGATCGGCTTCGATCGACGCCACGGCCTCGTCCACCCAGCCGCGCCTGTAGGCCGGTCCGGTCGGGTTTTGATGGCGGAAAGGGGCTGGCTCCATGACAAAAAGCTCTCATAATTCTTCTTGCACATCAAGAAATATCATTCATGCTATATCCGAATAATGCAAACGGCCTGCCAATGAACAACGAAATTATCGACATCCGGCTCTTGGAGGCCTTCGCGGCGGTGATGTCGGCAGGCAGCATCACCGGCGCTGCGCGGCTGCTCGGCCGTTCGCAGCCAGTCGTGACGCGGCAGATCCAGGACCTCGAGGCCGATGTCGGCTACCTCCTGTTCTCCCGCAACGGCCCGCGTATCAGTCCGACGCCGAAGGGCGTGCTGTTTCATGCCGAGGTCGAGCGGCTCCTGATGGGCCTGAAGCACATCCGCCAACGCGCCAATGCAATCGGCGCCGGCGCGCTTCCGGTGCTCAGCCTCGCCGCGATCCCGGCGCTGGCCGCGGGCTTCGTCCCGGCCGCGCTTGCCGCGCTGGAGCGCGAGCTGCTGCCGGCTCAGGTGCATGTCCAGGCGCTGTCGGCCGAGAATGTCGTGCAGTCGGTATTGTCGCAATCGGTGGATTTCGGGCTAGCCAGCCTGCCGGTCCAGCATCCCGGCCTCGACGTGCAATGGGTCTGCGAGGTGCCGTGCGTCGCGTGTCTGGCGATCGATCATCCGCTCGCGAAGAAGAAGGTGATCCGGCTGAAGGATCTCGGCGGCGGCCGTCTGCTGACGATGGCCAATCCCTACCGGCTGCGCCGCCGCGTGGACGAGGCGCTGGAGCGTGAGGCCGTGATGCCCGCGGAGGTCATCGACACCAATTCCTCGATGACCGCGATCGCGATGGCCAAGCAGTCGCTCGGCATCGCCATCGTCGAGCCGGTGCTGACGTCGAGCCTTCCGGTGGAAGGCGTCGTCACCCGGCGTCTCGATGTCTCCATTCCTTTCCTGTTTGCGGCACTCTCGCCAACCGGGCGCGAGCTGACGCCGACGGTCGCTTCCCTCAATGACGCGCTGCGCGCGGCGGTCGCGCTGATGCCCGGCGCGAAGCTGCACAGCGGCGCGGCCGCAAGCCTCGAGCTCGATGAGGTGGCCGACGAATTCGAGAAGGCCAATTCATGACGATGATGACGCCTAACGCAGCCGGCCTCGCGGCGCTCGAAGAGCGACTCAAGCAGGATCTGTCTTGGCTGGAACTGCCGGCCAAATCCTGGGTGCCGCGTCGCGCCGTGGACGGCGTGGCCGTCGTCGACGTCGTGATCGTCGGCGCCGGCATGGCGGGCCTCGTTGCATCGGCCATGTTGAAGCGGCTCGGCGTCGACAATCACCTCGTACTCGACCGTGCGCGCGCAGGTGAGGAGGGGCCATGGGTCACCTTCGCACGGATGCGCACGCTGCGCTCGCCGAAGGAATTGACCGGCCCCGCGATGGGGATGCCGGCGCTGACTTTCCGCGCGTTCTATGAAGCGCAATACGGCCGGGAGGCCTGGAAGGGGCTCGACCGCGCGCCGCGCACGATGTGGATGGACTATCTCGTCTGGTACCGCAAGGTGCTCAACCTGCCGGTCCGCAACGAGGTGACGGTCGAGCGTATCCACGGGCGTGCCGACGAGCTGTTCGAACTTGATGTCAGCGAGCGCAGCGCGCGGCAAAAAATCCTGGTGCGCCATGTCGTGCTGGCGACGGGACGCGACGGCCTCGGTGGCGCTTACGTGCCGCCGATGGCCGATGGCATCGACCGACGCTTTTGGGCGCATTCGTCTGATGCGATCGACTTCGAAATGCTGCGCGGCAAGCGCGTCGCCGTGGTCGGCGCGGGGGCATCCGCGATGGACAACGCGGCAGTCGCGCTGGAGAGTGGCGCTGCCCGGCTCGATCTCTTCATCCGGCGCGCCGACATCCCACGCATCAACAAGTTCACGGGCATCGGCAGCCAGGGCGTCGTGCATGGCTTTGCCGGCCTCACTGATGAGTGGAAATGGCGCTTCCTCGATCACACGCTGAAGGCGCAGACGCCGCCACCGCGCCAGAGCGTGCTGCGCGTCTCCGCCTACCCGCATGCGCATTTCCATCTCGCAAGCCCGATCGATGATCTCGTCGTTGAGAATGACCACCTTGTCGTGACGACCCCAAAGGGACGCTATGAGACCGACTTCATCATCTTCGGCACCGGCTTCAAGGTCGATCTCGCGCTGCGGTCCGAGCTCGGGGAGTTCGCGCCGCATATCCGCTTCTGGCGCGATCGTTTCCCGACGCCTGTAGGCATGGACAATGCCGAGCTCGAAGGCTCGCCCGATCTCGGCGACATCTTCCAGTTCCAGGAGAGGGTGGCCGGCGCCTGCCCGATGCTGTCGCGACTTTACGGCTTCAACTATCCGGCGACGCTGAGCCACGGCAAGCTCTCAGGCGATATCCCCGCGATCAGCGAAGGTGCCGATAGGCTGGCACGCGGTATCGTCCGCCGGCTCTTCGTCGAGGATCGCGAGATTCACTTCGCCAATCTCAAGGCGTTCGCCACGGCCGAGATCCTCGGCGACGAATGGACCGACGCCGACGCCATTCATCAACCCGCCGAGTAACCACAAACCGGACAGGCAAGCGCGAGATGCAGACGAACAGAAAAGCCATCGTGGCAGCGATCGCCGGCAATGCGATGGAATGGTACGATTTCACGGTGTTCGCGCTTATGACGCCGGTCATCAAGAACCTGTTCTTCCCGGTCGACCCGAAGGTACCGGGCAGCGAGATCAACGCACTGCTGCTCACCACCGCTCTGTTCGGCACCGGTTTCTTCATGCGGCCGGTCGGCGGCCTCGTGCTCGGCTATTTCGGCGACCGCAAGGGGCGGAAGGCGGCGATGACGCTCGGCATGGGTATCATGGCGCTCTCGGTCGCGCTGCTCGCAATGGCGCCGACCTATGCGACGGCCGGCATCGCCGCGCCGCTCATCGTACTGTTGGCGCGGCTGCTCCAGGGCTTTTCCGTCGGCGGCGAGTTCGGCACTTCGACGTCCTATCTGATCGAGGCGGCACCTGCCGGCCGCACCGGCTTCTACGGCTCGTGGCAGATCGCGGGTCAACTCATGGCGAATGTGCTGGGCGCAGTGCTCGGTGCCGTCTTGACGCTGACATTTACGCAGGAGCAGCTCGCGGCCGGCGCCTGGCGCATCCCGTTTTTCGTCGGCCTCGTGATCGTTCCGATCCTGCTCTACATGCGCGCCAAGGTCGTCGAGCCCGACGCATCCCAGCGCAACATGGCAACCGTCCACAAGGAGCGCTTCATCGCCGCGCTCAAACATCCCGGCCGCAACTTCCTGATCGGCATGGGCATGGTGGTCGCGAGCGCAGTCTCGTTCTACGTGACGTTCGGCTATACCGTGACCTACGCCAAGGAAGTGCTGAAGCTGCCGCTGATGCAGAGCTTTCTGGTGCAGATGATCGCGGCGATCGTCATGGTGGTCGTCGTCCCCATCGCCGGCGCCGTGTCCGACCGCTATCCGCGCAAGCCGCTGCTGCTCGCATCCCTCGCCGGCTATTTCGTCTCGCTCTATCCGCTCTATGCCTGGGTGATCGCCGAACCGTCGATCGCAAAGCTCCTGGTCGCGCAGGTCGTGATCGGCTTCTTCAGCGCGTTCTTCCTCGGCGTCTACTGCACCACGCTGGTCGAGTTGTTCCCGATCCGCGTCCGCTCGACCGCGCTCGCGATCGTCAACAATGTCGCGGTGCTGATCTTCGGCGGTTTCGCGCAGTTCTTCGTGACCTGGCTGATTGCGCTCACGGGCTCCCCGCTCGCGCCGATCTTCTACGTCATGATCGGCGTCGGCCTTGGCCTGATCTCGGTGATCGCGATGCGTCCCGAGGACGGTGAGCGCGACATGGCTGCGGCGGAGCGCGTCGCCGAACAGGTCTCGTAACGGCGCGCGCCGGTATATTTCACGAGATTGTATCATTGAGCAGGTGCCGCCTGTGGTATATGCCTGTGCGCAACGAGCACAGGCAGGTAAAACATGCAGGTGGCTGATTTCGTCGTCAGGCTTTCATCACGAAGCATCGCCCTGCTTGGCACGCTCATCCTGCTCACGTCGATCTATTCCGACACCGTAAGCGCACAGGGCACTGAGGCGATCTGGCCGACCGCTCAATGGCAGACCTCAACGCCGGAAGAGCAGGGCATGGATTCGGCCGCGCTGGCCAAACTGGTCGCGTCCGGCATCCCGCGCAGCTTCGACAGCCTGCTTGTGACACGCCACGGCCGCATCGTGCTCGATGCCTATTACGCGCCTTATACGGCTGATATGCCGCACGTGATCAACTCCTCTACCAAGGCGGTGGTCGCGACGCTGCTGGCGATGGCCTACAAGGATGGCCTGCTGGATCGTCTCGATCGTCCGATGCTGGATTTCTTTCTCGATCGCGACGTCGCCAATCTCGACGAGCGCAAGAAGGCCATCACGGTCCAGCAGTTGCTCAACATGACATCCGGCCTCGAGTGGGACGAGGGGTATGTCGGCGGCCGGGAGCAATCGCTTCGCGACATGGGCGCGAGCTCCAATTGGGTTCAATTCATCCTCGATCGCCCGATGGCGCATACGCCGGGCGAAGTGTTCTACTACAACAGCGGCGGTTCGCATCTGCTATCCGCGATCGTGGCCAGGATCACCGGCAAGAGCACCGCTGACTATGCGCAGGAGAAGCTGTTCGGGCTGCTCGGGATCGCCCAGCCGTTTTGGCGCCGTGATCCGCAGAAACTCCCGATCGGCGGCTTTGGCCTTTCGATGCGGCCGCGGGACATGGCGAAGATCGGCTATCTCTATCTGCGCAAGGGCGAGTGGGCGGGCAAGCAATTGCTGCCGGCGGATTTCCTCGATGCCGTCAATCATGCCACCATCGACATGAATGCGCGATTTGAGCCCGGGCTGCGCTACGCCAACCAGTTCTGGGCCATTCCCGACAAGCCTGTCTTCATGGCGGTCGGCTATCATTGTCAGGTGATCATGGTGCTGCCGGAGCGCGACATCGTCGCCGTGATGACGGCGACCAATTTCTGTCCATTCCGCAAGCTGGCCGACGAGATCTCTGCCGCCGTCAAATCCGAGTCTGCTTTGCCGGCCGATGCAATTGCGGCCGAACAGCTGGCAAAGCTGGTCGCGGACGTGTCGATGGAGAAGCCGACATCGGTCGGCGCCACGCCCGCAACCGCGTCTGCGATCTCGGGCAAGACCTATAAGTTTTCCGACAACGCCTCGGGCATCAAGACACTGACGCTGTTCCTGGCCGATGAGAACCCGCGCTATGTTGTGGAGACGAACGCGGGCGACCCCGCGCGGCGTCGCCTCGACGGGCCGATCGGTCTCGATGGCCTGTACCGCAAAAGTCCGCCAGGCATTTTCGGTGTTCGCGCCGCCAAGGGCACGTGGCAGAACGAGCGGACATTTGTCATCGACCTCCAATATGTCGGAGGCGGCGACGCCTGGACGTGGACGCTCACCTACGACGGCAACAAGATCGCGCTACGCGGCAAGGCGAGGGACGGCCGTGAGGAGTCGGCGGAAGGGGTCGCGGGCGGCTAGCGTCTCGGTCCGGATTGACGCGAGGACGATGGCCTGGGCCGCTCAAAACTCCAGTGGCGCGTTGTCGACGACCTCCTTCATCACGAAGAAGGTTCGGGTCTGGCGAACGCCGGGCAGCGCGATGAGCTGCTCGCCATGGATGCGGTTGAAATCCTCCATGTCGCCGACGCGGATCTTGAGGAAGTAATCGAAATCGCCGGCGACGAGGTGGCAGTCGAGCACGAATTTCAATTTCGCGACCGCCTGCTCAAAGATCGCAAAGCTCTCCGGCGTCGAGCGGTCGAGCACGACGCCGACCATCACCAGCGTGCCCTTGGCCACCATCTTCGGCGCGACCATGGCGCGCACCGAGGCGATAAAGCCGTCCTCGAACAGGCGCTGGGTGCGGCGATGGCAGGTGGCAGGGCTGATGGCGACAGTTTCGGCCAGCTCAGCATTACTGAGCCGGCCGTTATTTTGCAGCAATCGCAATATCTTAAGGTCGGTGCGATCGAGTCTCGATGGCATGAAAGAAATTTCCGCAGAATGTGGATCTGATGAAAGAAAATAGATCAAATAGCGAAGAATGTGCAACGATCGGTCGCATATTACGCCCCCTTTTGAGAGCACATTTCCTGCGGCTGATGCTAATCGTTCGCTCCAGCTCAACGCCAATCGGGATGACCTTACGATGCTGGAAAAATTCGCGCGCTATCCGCTGACCTTCGGGCCGACGCCAATCGAGAAGCTGGAGCGACTGTCCAAGCATCTCGGCGGCAATGTCGAGATCTATGCCAAGCGCGAGGATTGCAATTCCGGTCTTGCCTACGGCGGCAACAAGCTGCGCAAGCTCGAATACATCATTCCCGACGCGATCGCCTCGAATGCCGACACGCTGGTGTCGATCGGCGGCGTGCAGTCCAACCATACCCGCATGGTCGCTGCCGTCGCGGCCAAGATCGGCATGAAGTGCCGCCTGGTGCAGGAAGCCTGGGTGCCGCACGAGGACGCCGTCTACGACCGCGTCGGCAACATCCTGCTGTCGCGCGTGATGGGCGCCGACGTGCGCCTCGTCGAGGACGGTTTTGACATCGGCATCCGCAAGAGCTGGGAGCAGGCGCTCGAGGAAGTGAAGGCCGCGGGCGGCAAGCCCTACGCGATTCCGGCCGGCGCCTCCGTGCACAAATATGGCGGGCTCGGCTATGTCGGCTTCGCCGAAGAGGTGCGCAAGCAGGAGCAGGACCTCGGCTTCACGTTCGACTACATCATCGTCTGCACAGTCACCGGCTCGACCCATGCCGGCATGCTGGTTGGATTTGCCGCGGACGGCCGCGCGCGAAAAGTGATCGGTATCGATGCGTCCTTCACGCCAGCGCAGACCAAGGCGCAGGTGCTGTCGATTGCGCAGAACACCGCGAAACTCGTCGAGCTCGGCAAGGAGATCGTCGAAGACGACGTCGTGCTGGTCGAGGACTACGCCTATCCCACCTATGGCGTGCCGTCGGAAGAGACCAAGGAGGCCATCCGCCTCACCGCGCGTCTCGAAGGCATGATCACCGACCCCGTCTACGAGGGCAAGTCGATGCAAGGCCTGATCGATCTCACCAAGAAGGGCTATTTCGAGAAGGGCGCGAAGATTCTCTACGCCCACCTCGGCGGCGCGCCCGCACTCAACGGCTACGCTTACGCGTTCCGGAACGGCTAAGGCGGCCCCACCAAGACTGTCGTCCCGGGGCGCGACGAAGTCGCGAGCCCGGGACCCATAACCACAGGGTCGCGTTTGGCGAAGAACGACGTCGTGCGTGCCTCAAGATAGATCACGCGGTATGGATCCCGGATCTGCGCTCCGCTTCGCTACGCTTGTCCGGGATGACGACGTGGAGGGAGGCGCGCGCACGAGCCATTAGAGCGCACCCTACCGCATCCTGACCATTCGCAGCAGCTCCTCGCCGTAGTGCTCGAGCTTCTTGTCGCCGATGCCGGGCACGTTGCGCAGCTCGTCCAGCGTCGTCGGCCAGGCACGAACGATGCCGTCGATCGTTGCATCGTGCAGCACGACATAGGCGGGAACACCGCGCTCGCGCGCGACTTCGGAGCGCCAGGCGCGCAGGCGTGCCCGCAATTCGGGATCGACGTCGGCTTGTGGCGCGTTCGACGCCGGCGCAAGATCGCCGCGACGAGATTTTGTACGGCTGGCGCGAAGGCGCGTGCCAGGGGCTTCCTCGCGTAGCCAGACTTCCGTCTCGCCG
This sequence comes from Bradyrhizobium sp. UFLA05-125, assembly GCF_059803515.1. Taxonomy (NCBI): domain Bacteria; kingdom Pseudomonadati; phylum Pseudomonadota; class Alphaproteobacteria; order Hyphomicrobiales; family Nitrobacteraceae; genus Bradyrhizobium; species Bradyrhizobium sp. UFLA05-125. The sequence goes on from NZ_JBANBJ010000017.1 coordinate 61,246, forward strand.
CGCAAAACGCCGCGTGAGGACTCCGTCAGCTTCAGCGCGCCAAAAGCCTCGCTGTCGCTCTGCAAATGTCCCATCGCCACCAATTGCCTCAGCACCGTGCGCCACTGCTTCTCGTTGAGCTCGCGGCCGATGCCAAACACCGACAGCTTGTCGTGGCCGAACTGCGTGACCTTCTCGGTCAGGCGGCCCACCAGCACGTCGATCAGGTGCATGGCTCCGAACCGCTGCCCGGTGCGGTAGACGCAGGACAGGAGCTTCTGTGCCGGCACCTTGCCGTCGCGCATCTGCGGCGGCGTCAGGCAGTTGTCGCAATTGCCACAACTGTCTGCCGCGACGGTCTCGCCGAAATAGGCAAGCAGCCGCCTGCGCCGGCAATGCGCGGTCTCGGCAAGCCCGACCAGCGCGTCGAGCTTGCCGATCGACGCCCGCTTGAACTCATCGGATGCGCCGGACTCGTCGATCATGCGACGCTGCTGCACGATGTCGGAAAGGCCGTAGGCCATCCAGGCAGCGGATGGATTGCCGTCGCGGCCGGCGCGCCCGGTCTCCTGATAATAGGCCTCGATGCTCTTGGGCAGGTCGAGATGCGCGACGAAGCGCACGTCGGGCTTGTCGATGCCCATGCCGAAGGCGATGGTCGCGACGATGACGATGCCGTCCTCGTTCAGGAAGCGATCCTGGTTGCGCGAGCGCACACTGCCGTCGAGCCCGGCATGATAGGGCAGCGCCGGAATGCCCGCATCGCTCAGGGCGGCAGCCACCTCCTCGACCCGGTTGCGCGACAGGCAATAGACGATGCCGGCGTCACCGGCATGGCGCTCCCGGATGAACTCCTTCAGTTGTGCGACCGAGTTGCGCTTGTCGACGATCTCGTAACGGATGTTCGGCCGGTCGAAGCTGGAGACGAATTGCGGCGCGTCCGAAAGTTGCAGCCGTTCGACGATCTCCTTGCGCGTCAGCTCGTCCGCGGTGGCGGTGAGTGCGATCCGCGGCACGTCGGGAAAACGCTCGGCTATGATCGAGAGCGCAACATACTCGGGGCGAAAATCATGCCCCCATTGCGAGACGCAGTGCGCCTCGTCGATTGCAAACAGTGCGACCCTGGCCTGCGCCAGCATTGACAGGCAGCGCGGCGTGACCAGCCGTTCGGGTGCGACATAGAGCAGGTCGAGATCGCCCGCGATCAGGCGACGCTCGATCTCGGAAGCCTCTTGCGGCGTCAGCGAGGAGTTCAGCGCGGCAGCGTTGACGCCGGATTCGATCAGGCCCGCGACCTGGTCGCGCATCAGCGCGATCAAAGGCGACACCACGATGCCGCAGCCTTCGCGCAAGAGTGATGGCAACTGGTAGCACAGCGACTTGCCGCCGCCGGTCGGCATCAGCACCAGGCAATTGCCGCCCGTGGTCACATGCCTGACGATTTCGCCTTGCGCACCGCGGAAACCGGTCAGCCCGAACACCGAATGCAGCACCGACAACGCGTCGCGGCCATCGGCCGGCGCAGGTTGTGAAGCGGTGGAGGGGGCGGACATGGGCGTGTCGGACCGGGCCGTGTGAAGAGCTGAACGGCAGTCGCATGCCGGCACGGTTGTGGCAAGAGTGTTGAGGCTCATGCGCAGCTTGCTCTCCCTCTCCCCGTTCTTGCGGGGAGAGGGTCGGGTTGAGGGGCTCTAACCGCGAAGATGATGCCGGAGGCATGCGGAACTCCCCCTCACCCAAATTGCGCGTTTCACGCAAATTCGACCTCTCACCGCAAGTGGGGCGAGGTGAAGACTGCTACGCCCCGATCCGTCGCAGGGCTTCGGCGACCGTCACGATCGGAACGTCCCGCTCCTGTGCCGCCTTCAGCGCGTGGTGCAACAGTGACGGCGTGCAGCCATAAGGGCTCGGCTGGTCGACGACGTCGTGGCCGTAGAAGATCAGCCAGCCGCCGCTCGCGGCGGTCTCGTCGAAATAGCGATCGACGCCATCGGCATCGATGTCCTTGTCGATCAAGGGCGTGGAACGCAAGAACTGCAGGTCGATGACGTCGCGATTGACGCCGGGAAGGATGCCGCGTGCCGAGCGGAAGCTCTTGCTAAGCTGCGGCTTGCGCCAGATCGAGGCGAGACCATACGGATAGGCGAAATTCTCGAGCCTGATCGTCGGGTCGAGTGCGAGAAAATAGTTGCGGTTCTGCTCGATCTCGCGCGCCAGCGCGGCCTGGTCGAGATCTGCCGCGCGGCGATGCGAGAACGTGTGGCAGGCGATCTCATGGCCGCGATCATGGAGTTGCAGAATCGCGTCCTTGGACAATCCGAGCCAGTGACCGGACCATTGCCCGATCTGGCTGCCGGCCAGATAGAACGTAGCGCGGCCGCCATACTCCTCCAGCATGGGGGCGCCAAGGCTCGCGGCGCTGTCGGGAGCGTCATCGAAGGTGAAGCTGACCATCGGCGCATGTGTCGGCAGCCGATGCGGCTTCACGGCAAAATGCCGGGCCAGCCGATTGCTCACGCGTCCGTTGATTGCCGACCACACCGGAGTTGTTTCCCTTTGTTTCCAAGCGGGGCCGTAGCAATGAACCATCCGCCCTCGGCCCGACGCAAGCTTTACGATTGATTATGCCTAACGAGGAACCTGTTCGGTCCATTAGCGCAGAGACAGCGGCGTGGCTGCTTCTTCGACGAGAAAATCGAGCCAGTTCCTGAAAAGCACGGCCGCGGCGCTTCCCGCAGCGATGTCGCCACGCAAATTCAACGCCGGCAGCTCGCTCGCCATCGCCGGATGACGCTGATGCCTGGCGCGCTTTTCGAAGCGGAAAAGCTTCTCTTCGGTCGCCGCGTCAAAATAGCTCACGGGCACCGATGGATAGGCCTCGCGCTCGCGTGCGAGGAAGCGGCCGATATCACGCAGATATTCACGCTGCAGCGACAGCGCGTCATATTCAGGATGACCCTGGAAGAACACGAAACGGCTGGCATATTGCCTGACGAAAACGTCGACGCCGGCCTTCGCCGAGCGTGTCAACACCTGATAACCATGCCTGGCGAGGTCGGTTTCCGTGACCTCGTTAAGGCGTGAATGCGAGACCTTCAAGGGTGTGGGGGCGGCGCGAGTCAGCGGATCGCTGCCGACCGTCTCGCACTCGAAAATGCCATGGCATTTGGCGGCCAGCGGCCGCCGCGCGATGCGATCGAGATGCAGCACCGCTGCGTGCGCGGCAAGGCACGACCAGATCGCCGAGCGCGTATTGGTCCTCGCCCAGTCGATGATGTCGGTGAGATCGCGCCAGTATGGCTCCTGGTCGAGATCGGGGGCGACCGGCTCGGCGCCGGTCACGATCAGTCCGTCGAATCTTCGCCGCCTCAGATCGGAGAGGTCGGAATACTCGCTCTCGACGTGCCAGCGCGCTTCCGGCGAGCGCTTGACCGAGGGCAGCGAGAAGCATTGGAAGCGGATGCGGCGTGTGCCGGCAGCGGCCTGCAACAGCTTCATGAACTGTCGTTCAGTCGCTTTCAGTGCCGGATCCGGCATGTTGTTGATCAGCCCGATGGTGATCTCGCGACTGTCGACGCGCGCGTCGTCCAGCGCCGGCACCAGGGCCGGGCTCAAAATACCTTGATCCTTGTCGATCAAGATGGTCATCGGCGCTGCCGTCTACTCCGCAGCCTGAAGCCGTTCCGACGGGCAGGCCTTTGCGAGCGCCTGGTCGATGTCTTCGACGATATCGGCGATATGCTCGATACCGATCGAGAGGCGGATCGTCTCCGGCAGCACGCCGGCAGCACGCTGCTGCTCGGCCGACATCTGGCGGTGCGTGGTCGAGGCCGGATGGCAGGCGAGCGATTTTGCATCGCCGATGTTGACGAGCCGCGTGATCAGCTTCAGTGCGTCATAGAAGGCCTTGCCGGCTTCCATGCCGCCCTTGATGCCGAAAGTGAACAGGGACGAGCCGTTGCCCGCGAGATATTTTTGCACCAGCGCGTAGTATGGGCTGTCCGGAAAGCCGGCGTAATTGACCCAGGCCACGCGCGGATCAGCGCGCAAGAACTCGGCGACCTTGCGGGCATTCTCGACATGGCGCTCCATGCGCAGCGCCACAGTCTCGATACCCTGAAGCAACAGGAAGGCGTTGAAGGGCGACAGCACCGAGCCCATGGTGCGCTGATAAATGCTGCGCGCGCGCTCGATGAAGGCGGTCTTGCCGAAGCGCTCGGCATAGACGAGGCCGTGATAGGACGCGTCGGGCGTGTTGAAGGCCGGAAATCGTGCGGCGTGTTGCGTCCAGGAGAAACGTCCGGAATCGACGATCGCCCCGCCGAGCGTGGTGCCGTGGCCACCGAGAAATTTCGTCAGCGAATGCACGGAGATGTCGGCGCCGTAATCGAACGCCTTGAGCAAGATCGGCGTCGCCACCGTGTTGTCGACGATCAGCGGCACGCCATGGGCATGCGCGATTTTCGCCAGCGCCTCGATGTCACAGACATTTCCGGCGGGGTTGCCGATGGTCTCGGCGAACACCGCGCGCGTGTTCTCGTCGATCAACTTTGCGACCGCCTCGGGCTTGTCGCTCTCGGCGAAGCGGCCCGTGATGCCCTGGCGCGGCAGGATGTGGGAGAGCAGCGTGTGCGTGGTGCCGTAGAGCTGCGGCACGGAAACGATGTTGCCGCCATGATCGGCGACGTTGACGAAGGCGAAATGCAGTGCCGCTTGTCCGGTTGCGACCGCCAGCGCCCCGACGCCGCCTTCGAGGTCGCTGATGCGCTTCTCCAGCACCGCGGTGGTGGGATTCGCGATGCGGCTGTAGCGATAGCCTTCTGCTTCGAGATTGAAGAGAGCTGCGCCATGATCGGCGCTGTCGAACGCATAGGCCGCGGTCTGGTAGATCGGCACGGCGACCGCATGCGTGGTCGCTTCTGGTTCGTAGCCGGCGTGAATTGCGATCGTTTCGTTGCGCATCGTCCACCTCCGCGTCCGGCGGGTCGCAACTTGGATGTGCGTTATCCGCCGTGCTCGTGTTAGAGGCGGGTGGTAAAGCCGGCAATAATTCGTCTAGAGATCGACGAAGTAACCCTAACGATTGCTGCTCAATTAGCTAAAATTTGAGTCAATTTAGGCTCGACGCTCAGCTGCCCACAGCGCGGCGGATCTGTTCGCCGATCTGCGACAGCACAAGCTGCGCCTGCGGCAGGATCGCGCCCATGGCATGGAAATTGTGCACCATGCCTTCGTGGCAGACATGCTCTACGACAACGCCGGCAGCCAGTAGCTTGCGCGCATAGGCGTTGCCCTCGTCGCGCATCGGATCGAACTCGGCCGTGTGGATGATCGCCGGTGGCAAGCCCGTCAGCCGCGACGCGCGGAGCGGAGAGACGCGGGGATCGGCGGCGTCGATGCCGTCGGGCAGATAGTCGGCGAGATCGGCTTCGATCGTGGCGCGATCAATCAGGTGATTTTCGGTAAAGGCCTCGCGCGAGGGTGAGGTCTCCTCGAAATCAAGCACGGGGCAGATCAGGCATTGCGCGACGATGGAGAGGCCGGCGTTCTGCGTCGCCTCCTGGCACACGACGGCGGCAAGCGTAGCGCCGGCGGAATCGCCGCCGATCACCAGCCGCTCGGCGTCGATGCCGAGGAGAGAAGCATTCCGCGCCACCCATTCGGTCGCTGCGATCGCGTCGTCGATCGCGGCGGGGAATTTGTGTTCGGGCGCGAGCCGGTAGTCGACCGACACCAGGCGGCAACCCGTCACGTGCGCGATGCCGGCGGCGACGCGGTCATGGGTCTGGATACTGCCGGCGACGAGCCCGCCGCCGTGGAAGAACACGAAGCCCGGCGCTCGCGATGCGGCGTTCTCCGGCGCATAGAGACGGTAGGCCAGCTCGCCGTCGGGGCCGGGCAGCGTGCCGTCGGACGTCGCAACGCCGGGAGCCTCGGCGCGCGCAAATTGCATCAGTTTCGCCAGCGACTGCCGCCGCCCCTCGACGCTCGGACGGGCGCGCGCCGCGGGAGCTGCCGCGGCCATCATGGTCAACAAGCGCTTTGCGAGTGGATCGAGCGGCATGGGGCACCAGTTAACGACAAACTATAGCCGGATATTACTGCAAATCTGAATGCCTGCGCACGCTGGTTAACGGTAGTTTCGCGCAGGAAATCGTTTAGGAATTCGGCTAATAGTGACGCATATTGCGGCATGACGGTAAGGGGAGGCTGGCTAATGGCCGAGAGCACAAAACCCATCGAGTACTCGCCGAGCTGGACCTTCTTCGACGGCAAGTGGCACGAAGGCAACGTGCCGATCATGGGACCGCGTACGCATGGCGCCTGGCTCGGCTCGGTCGTGTTCGACGGCGCTCGCGCCTTCGAAGGCGTCGCGCCCGATCTCGATCGCCACGTCGCCCGCGCCAATCAATCCGCGATCAATTTTGGCCTCAAGCCGGTGGTCGACACCGAGACCTGGATGACGCTCGCGCGCGAAGGCATTGCGCGCTTCGCGCCGAAGGCCGAGCTCTACATTCGTCCGATGTATTGGGCGCAGAACGGCTCGGGTGGCGGCGTGCTGTTCGATCCAGACACGACCAATTGGTGCCTGTGCATCTACGAGGCGCCGATGCCAAAGCCGATCGGCAACGCGATCACGCTTTCGCCGTTCCGCAGGCCGACTGCGGAATGCGCGCCGGTCGAGGCGAAGGCGGCCTGCCTCTATCCGAACAATTCGCGCGCGCTCGCCGAGGCCGCCTCCCGCGGCTTCCAAAACGCGCTGATGCTCGACATGCTCGGCAATGTCGCGGAGTTCGGCAATTCCAACGTGTTCATGGCGAAAGACGGCGTGGTCTACACGCCCGCGCCAAACGGCACGTTTTTGAACGGCATCACGCGCCAGCGCGTGATCGGCCTCTTGCGTGCCGACGGTGCCACCGTGGTCGAAAAGACCTTGTGTTATGCCGATTTTCTCGCCGCCGACGAAATCTTCTCGAGCGGCAATTTCGCCAAGGTGGCTCCCGTCATTCGCATCGACGAGCGCGAGCTGCAGCCGGGCCCGTTCTACACCAAAGCGCGCAAGCTCTATTGGGACTTCGCGCACGCCGTGAAGCTCGCGGCGTAGGGCTGCTCACCCGCGTCTGCGAAAACGGCTGAACTGAAACGCCTGCGTCGAATTCCAGGGCGTGCGATGGACGTCGTGACGCGTCTCCAGCAGCGCGAAATCTGGCCCGAGCTCCGCGGCAAGACTGTTGCCGTCATAGCGCTGCACCGGCAGGCCGCTGCATTTCTCTGGACCGTCGAGTGCGAAGGTGCCGATGATGACGTGACCGCTCTCGCGCACCGCCGATCGCATGCGACCGATATACGCCGCCCGATCGGAAGGCCCAGTCAGGAAATGAAACGCCGCGCGGTCGTGCCAGACGTCGTACGAACGTGCGGGCTGCCATGTCGTGACGTCGGCAACGATCCAGTCGATATCAGCTGCGGCAAGTCCGATCCGCGCCTTTGCAGCGTCGAGCGCATGGGCGGAGACATCGAGCACCGCAATGGAGCGATAGCCGTCCTCCAACAGCACATCGGCCAGCCGCGATGTGCCGCCGCCGACATCGATGATGGCGGCGCCATGGCCTGGACTCGCGGCGCGGATCATTTGAAGCGAGATCGCCGGGCTCTCCTGGAACCAACTCACCTCGGTCTCGCCCTTGGTCGTGTAGACCATTTCCCAATGCGTGCTGCGCTCGGACATGGTGGCGGCTCCCGTGATCCCGAGAGCTTACCACGTCGGTCGTGCCATTGGCCGTGAAAAGCGCGAACTCGCCACACCCTCAGCTGTTATCGCCCGGCTTGACCGGGCACTCCGAGACGCCAATGAGGTACGGAAAAGCCGCGGCGTACTGGGCCGGGGCATGACAGCCGAAAGGATAGTTCTCGCATTAATCGCGAGGCTACGGCCCGTACAGCACGAGCTCCGTGTCCGTGAGGTCGGCCAGTTGCGGCCGGTGCGAGCCCTTGAAGTATTTGCGGCCGCGCCGCTCGGTATAGACGCCGGTGAGGCCGGGAATGGGGCCGTTGGAATCGACGATGACCGAGATCTTACCGAGCCGCAGCAACAGGCGGCCGATGCGGCCGGCGCAGGTGACGAATTCGGTGACGCTGCGGCAATAGATCAGTTGCATCGCAGGTGGCGCGATCCAGCCGCGGCGGATGCGCACTGGCTGCAGGATGAAGGGGAACACGCCCTTCGGCGTGCGGACCACGAGGCTCAGGCAGTTGTAGCGCGCATGGCGCGTCAAAAGCTCGGTCTCGGCTTCGCCGAGGCCCTCGATCTGCTTGGCGTGCGGTGCGATCACCTCGATCCTGGTCCAGCGCGGCACGCGCGACAGCACCGGCACCGAAAAGAACAGGCCGCGGCAATACGCCCTAAATCCCTGCGTCTCGATGATCGGCCAGGTCCACACCGCCGGGCTGATGTTGAGATAAGTCACGTCCTTGTGACGCTGCGCGATCTTGGTCAGCAGCGGTGCGTAGTTGCGGAACGCCGGCTCGACGTACCAGCTCGACAGGTTGCAATGGATGGCGGTGGTCTCGCCATCCTTGCGCGCCGTATAGATCAGAAGCAGCACCCCGACCGGCATGCCGTCATTGTCGAGCATGTAGCCGAAGCGCGGATAGCCCTCGGGCACCGGCCGGAACGCCTGCCGGCGTAGGCCCTGGATCCAGTAGTCGCGCGAGCGGCCGACGAAGCCGCGCGTCAGCAGGTCCGCGATGGCATCGACATCGGACTCTGTGATCTCGCGGCATCGGACCTTGGTATGGATCACGCTCGTCTTGCCCGTAGAAATGGTCGGCCTCGTCGCTTAGCGCCAGCCTTCGACATGGGCGTCAGTCGCCACGTGCGGCGACAGGCCCAGGATGTCCCGCACCTTGGCGGGCCAGGTGGAAAGATCGGTGCCGTGAGTGTGGAACATCGCGACGGCGAGGCGATCCATTCCGAAGGCGACGCAGCCCGTGTGGGCGGGCTCGCCACTGGCGTCCTGGATGCCCCAGGTCGTGCCGAAGTGCTCGCGATGATAGTTGAAGCTCATGCAGGCTGTCGGTTGCTCCTCCGAGCGCAGCGGAATGAGCAGCTCGAATTTGAGCTGTTGCTGCTTCTGGCTCACGGCCTTCATCTGGCCGACGCGGCCGAAGAAAGGGTCGCTGGCATAGTCGACGCGGAAGGTGAGGCCGAGATCGCGGGCGATCGCCTGCGCGCGCACCATCCAGCGCTCGCGGAAATCAGCGACGTCGTCAGGGCTGCCGATGCAGACATATTCGCGCATCCGGAACGATTGCAACCGGTCGAGATGACGCGACGGCTCGCGGCGGAAGCAGTCTGCGGCAACGTCGAAGCGCAAGCCACCCTTCGGCAGCTGTCCGCGGCTCGCTGCGATCGGATAGACGGGATAGCAGGCCGCCGGCGACAGCACGAGATCGGCGGGCGACAGCGACGTGGTCCAGTCGCCGCCGGCATCGAAGCGGCTCACCGCGGCATTGATCTCGCGCTCGGTGCCATGCAGGCCGCAGACGCAGCCGAGCAGGTTCGGGAAGCTCTTGAGGTAACCGGATTTTTCCAGCTGCGCCCGGCTCATGACAGGCGGAAATCGCATGACCTCGGTGCCGGTCTCACGGTGCCCTGTGATCAGCGCAGCCAGCTGCTCCACGACATCCTCATAGAGTGCCGTGCGGGCATAGACGCCGTCCGAACCCATGCGATGGAACAGCACATCGGTGAGATGATCGAGCGGATCAACAGCTTGCGGCGCGGCGTCGGGCGAGGTCGGGAGAACGGCAACGTTCATGGCCAAGACTTCCTGTTATCTGCAATTCTTCTTGTTGGTCGTGCAGGCGCGTCAGCTTCGAAGGGATGTTAGTCGCGAAGGCTCGCCGGCACGCCGCTCATCAAGGTCGAGGTCGCCGCGTTGGCGAGGATGCGGTCGTTGTTGATCATGATTGGCGCGGACAGAACGTCGCGTAAGTGGCGGCCCATGGTGAAGTCGCCGTCGTTGCGGTAGCCGGCAAGGCCGGTCGTGCGCATCGCGTGCATCACGGTTTCGACCGCAAGCTCGGAGGCTTGCACCTTGAGGAGCGTGATCGAGGACTGGAAGTCGAGCGAGCCGAGCGTGCGCTCGTCATGCTCATGATGGGCGAAGGTGTCGATATTGGAGGCGATCAGTGCGCGGAGCTTTGCCAGCGACATCTTCGCAGCAGTGAAATGGGCGGCTGCCGGTGGCATCTGCCCGCCGGAGGCGCGCGCCGCCTTGCGGACGAACGCCTGCGCGCGCGTCACGGCGGCAGCGGCAACGCCGGCCCAGGCCGACGACCAGCACAGATGCGCGAACGGCGTCATCGTCTGTGCGTGGATCTTGTCGTAGGATTCCGGGAAGACGCGGTCGGCGGGGCAGTCGACCCTCAGCTCGAAGCCGGTCGAACAGGTACCACGCATGCCGAGAGTTTCCCAGCCCAGCGTCCGCTTCAGCGAATAATCGTCCTTGGCGAGCGCTAGCAACACCTGGTCGGAGGCTGCCGCATCGCCCGCGCGGCGCGCGATGGTGACGAGGCCGTCGGCCTCGGCGCCGTAGGAGATCACGGTGGCGTCGCGCGTCAGCGCGATGATGTCGCCTTCATGATCGACCGCAGCCGCGCTCGCGCGGATGTTGCCGCCGTTCTGGCCTTCGGTGGTGGAAGAGGCGAGCAGCCACTGGTCGCGGCCGACCCGGCGCATCATGGTTTCCATCCAGGGAATGCCGTGGCCGTGCCGGATAACGCAGGCGACCTTGGTCGTATGCATCGCATAGATCATTGCGGTCGAAGCGCAAGCGCGCCCGAGCGTGTAGCAGATGTCGGTGACGTCGTAGATCGAAGCGCCAAAGCCGCCGAATTCGACGGGGATCGTCACGCCGAGCAGTTTCTGCTCGCGTGCCGCGTCGAATGCCTTGTGGGGAAAGCGGCCATCACGATCGACGCCCTCGGCTTCGCCGGCTGCCACCGTCGCCACGCGTGCGGTGCGCTCGACCAGCGAGGGACTGTGCTCGAGAAAGCTTGCCTGGGTGTCATCGATGGGTTGAAGGGCCGCTTCACGCACGTTCATGCTGGTTCGCCTCCGTTTAGTCGTTCGAGATCGGCACGGTTGCGCCTTGCCGATCATCCGACCATGTTTGCTTGGCCCGGAGGCTACGGATTTAATTCAAATTCGTCGACGAAATTGAAGGTAAACGAGGCCTAATTCGGAACGAGCAGTTAAGACCTGGTTTTTTGCGCCATCCGACTTTCCGAGATCGCGTTAATGATGAAAGAAAGCCACGAGTTTTAGTCAATCTGAGTCATCGTTTACTAAGAAACGCGAGTTAAGAGTCGCGCCCATTGCGGGACCGGCCCGTTGTGCCCATCGTAGACGGTAGTCTCGACCTTATCAGAGCATGGGATATTGCAGATGCAAGCGTTCGATACCGACGTGCGGGCTCGCATCATCAAGCTGGTGAAGGGCATCCTCGAACAGAACTCGCTCGCTGCGGACGTCACGCCAGGTGCGCGCCTCGTCGATATCGGCCTGACCTCGATGGACATGGTCAACCTGATGCTCGGCGTGGAAGCCGAATTCGACTTCACGATTCCGCAGTCCGAAATCACGCCAGAGAATTTCCAGTCGGTCGATACGCTGCATCGGATGGTGGCGAACCAGTTGCAGCCCGTGAAGGCGGCATAGCAAAAAAATGCTACTGCTTCCCCAAGGTCGTCCCGGCGAACGCCGGGACCACAGGAAGTGGTTTGGCGAAGACTCGTCGTTCGGTACTCTTATCATCCGCCATTGACAGATTCCGCGGTATGGGTCCCGGCCTTCGCCGGGACGACATTGAGCGTGTGGCGCTCGCTTGCGATCCACTCTCAAGGACGATCCGCCCCACCAACCCCCGTTCCAAATCCGTCTCAAAACTGGCATAGCTTAACCACGTTGCACATCGCGGACGGGGTGAAGCAGGCATGACGCAGGCGGTATTGGGCATCATCGGCGGATCCGGCATTTACGACCTGCCAGGGCTCGAGGGCGCGCACGAAGAGGTGATCAGGAGCCCCTGGGGCGAGCCGTCGGCGCCGGTCAGGCGCGGCACCATCGCCGGTCTGCCGATCGTGTTCCTGCCGCGGCATGACAAGGGTCACCGCCTGTCGCCCTCCGACATCAACTATCGCGCCAATATCGACGTCCTGAAGCGCGCCGGCGTTACCGATCTGGTGTCGCTCTCGGCCTGCGGTTCCTTCAAGGAGGAACTGCCGCCCGGCACCTTCGTGCTCGTCGATCAGTTCGTCGATCGCACCCACAAGCGCGAGAGCTCGTTCTTCGGCAAGGGCTGCGTCGCGCATGTGTCGATGGCGCATCCGGTCTCGCCGCGGCTGCGTATCCATCTCGCCGCCGCCGCCGAAGCCGAAGGCATCGCAATCGCACGCGGTGGTACCTATGTCTGCATGGAGGGACCGCAATTTTCGACGCTTGCGGAAAGCATGACCTACAAGACGCTGGGTTGTTCCGTAATCGGCATGACCAACATGCCCGAGGCCAAGCTCGCCCGCGAGGCGGAGATCTGCTACGCCACCGTCGCCATGGTGACGGACTTCGATTGCTGGCATCCGGATCACAGCGCCGTCACGGTGCAGGACATCATCCGCGTGCTGACGTCGAACGCTGACAAGGCCAAGGCGCTGGTGGCGCGGCTGGCGAAGGATTTTCCGCGCGAGCATGAGCCGTGCCCGATCGGCTCGGACCGCGCGCTGGACACCGCGCTCATCACCGCGCCCGAAGCGCGCGATCCGGAGCTTCTCAGCAAGCTCGATGCCGTGGCGGGGCGCGTGCTGCGCGCATAAGACGAAAGGCGGAACGCCATGAAGGTCGACGGCAAGCATTATCGCAGCATCTGGCGCGAGCGCGACGGCTGGTCGGTCGGAGCCATCGACCAGCGCCGGCTGCCGCACGAATTCGTCATCGCGCGCCTCACCACGAGCGCGGAAGCGGCTGACGCCATCCGCACCATGCTGGTGCGTGGTGCGCCGCTGATCGGCGCCACGGCCGCGTTCGGCATGGCCCTCGCCATGCGCGAGGACAGTTCCGATGCCGGCTTGAAGCGCGCCTACGAGACGTTGGTGGTGGCGCGCCCCACGGCCATCAATCTCAAATGGGCACTCGACGAGATGCGCGCGACGCTCGCGCCGATCGATCCCCTGGAGCGCGCCGAAGCGGCTTACGCGCGTGCCGACGAAATTCTGGAGCAGGACGTCGAGATCAACCGGGGCATTGCCCGCAATGGTCTGGAGCTGATCGAGGCGATCGCCGCGAAGAAGAAGTCGGGCGAGACCATCAACGTGCTGACCCACTGCAATGCCGGCTGGCTTGCCACCGTCGACTGGGGCACCGCGACAGCGCCGATCTATCTGGCGCATGATCGCGGCATCAGGATCCATGTCTGGGTCGACGAGACGCGACCGCGCAACCAGGGCGCCTCGCTGACCGCCTGGGAACTCGGGCATCACGGGGTGCCGCACACGGTGATCCCCGACAACACCGGCGGGCATTTGATGCAGCACGGCATGGTCGATCTCGCGATCGTCGGCACCGACCGCGTCGCGGCCAATGGCGACGTCTGCAACAAGATCGGAACTTACCTGAAGGCGCTCGCCGCGCACGACAACAACGTGCCGTTCTACGTCGCGCTGCCTTCGCCGACGATCGATTTTGCGGTCAATGACGGCATCCGCGACATCCCGATCGAGCAGCGCAGCGCCGTGGAGGTCACCGACATGACCGGCCGCACCGCCGACGGGCGGCTCGAGACGGTGCGGATCGTGCCCGAGGGCTCGCCGGTTGCCAACTACGCCTTCGATGTGACGCCGGCGCGGTTGGTAACAGGCTTGATCACGGAGCGTGGCGTGCTGAAGCCGGATCGCGTCGCACTTGCGGCTGCGTTTCCTGAGCGCATCGCCGCGGCGGCGGAGTAGTTCTATTCTCGTAGGGTGGGCAAAGGCGCATCGCGCCGTGCCCACCACTTTTCTCGATGTGATTAAAAGTGGTGGGCACGCTTCGCTTTGCCCACCCTACGGCCCGTCGATCCGGCTACCCGAGCTTCAGCCCCGTGGCTGCCTCGAGCTCCGCAATCGCCTGTGGGCCGCTCACGACCTTGATCGTCGTCATCCCCATCTCGCGCGCGGGCTTCAGGTTGACGCCGAGGTCGTCGAGATAGACGCAGGCGCCCGGATCGACCTTCAGCGCCTCGACCATCATCCGGTAGATCCGCGGATCCGGCTTGCGCAGGCCGATCTTGGCGGATTCGATGACGTGATCGAACAACGCCATCACCTCGGCGACATAGAGTGTGCGGCCGGTCATGCTGCCAATGGCATTGGCGGGGAGATTGTTGGTGATGCAGCCGGTCTTGAAATGCGCCTTGATCCGCTTCAACGCCTCGACCATCTCGGGCCGCAAATTGCCTTGCAACAGCGGCAGCACGTCGCGACCGCGCACTTCCGCGCCCAGCGCGAGCGATTCCGCTGCGAACAGCCGGTCAAAAGTTTCGACGTCGACCTCGGCGCGTTCGAACTTCGCCCAGGCGTTTTCCAGATGATTGGCGGCGTTGGTGCGCCGGATGATGTCGGCCGGCAGGCCACGCTCCTGTTCGAAGCGTGTGAAGGCCTCGAAGGGCGAGCTCGTCAACACACCGCCAAAGTCAAAAATCACAGCGCCGATCGTCACCGTCCTGCCCTCGTCGATATCAGGTGAAAACCGCTAGCACGCTGCCGCCACAACGGCCAGCACGAACGATCTCTCGGCAAGTGTCTCTTGGCTAATGGCGTCCCAGCGGCTACCACACTCGCCCATGAACAAGACGTCGATCCTGCTCGCAGCAGTGGCGCTGCTCTTCACCGCGCCCACCCACGCCATCGTCGGCGGCGGCACGCCGCAGTCCGAAGGCGTTGCGCGTTCCATCGTCACGATCGTCGGATCGCGCGGCAATTTCTGCACCGGAAGCTTGATCGCAGCGAGGCTGGTGCTCACCGCAGCACACTGCGTGCAGCCGGGCGCGGACTACAAGATCCTCGACTATGGCGCCGACGGCAAACCGCAATTGCAGAATGTGCGTGCGGTCGCGATCCATCCGAGCTTCAACATGCAGGCCATGCTGGCACATCGTGCGACCGCCGATGTGGCGTTGCTGCAACTCGAAATTCCACTCAAAGGAAAATCAACATCGCAGATCGGCGCGCCGCAAATTCCGATCGTGGTCGGCGGCCGCTTCACCATCGCAGGCGTCGGCGTCACCGTGCCCGGCGACGGCAAGAGCAGTGGCGTGACTCGCGTTGCGGGCCTCGTCGTGACAGGCCAGCCGGGTACGCTGCAAATGAGGCTCGTGGACCCCGTGACCAACGGCGTTCGCACCGGAATCGGCGCCTGCACCGGCGATTCCGGCGGTCCCGCGTTCGAGGACAAGCCCAACGGCCCCGTCGTCGTCGGCGTCATCAGCTGGTCGACGGGACCGAATGGCAGCGCGGGCTGCGGCGGTTTGACCGGCGTCACGCCGCTCACGCTCTATCGAGACTGGATTCTGCAGACAGCGCGGAGCTGGGGTGCGGCGCTGTGATTTGATTGCGATTTGATCTATGTCATTTTGAAGCGGAAGCGCGATGGGCAACCATGAACCCGTCGCGGAGGAAACGCGTCGCCTGATCAAGGGCGGCCTCAAAAAGGCAAAGAATCAACAATGAATGTCGCTGTCCGTAGTCAGCCCACCACACAGCAAGCCACTGAACATTTCGATGTCCTGATCGTCGGCGCCGGGATATCCGGTATCGGCAGCGCCTATCATCTGACGAAGCAACTTCCTGGTACGAGCTTCGTCGTATTGGAAACGAAAGACAGCTTTGGCGGCACCTGGATCACGCATCGCTATCCCGGCATCCGCTCCGACAGCGATCTCCACACCTTCGGCTACCGCTTCAAGCCCTGGGTGGGGCCGCCGATCGCGACTGCCGACGAGATCCTCGCCTACATGAACGACGTGATCGAGGAGAACGATCTCGGCAAGCACATTCGCTACAAGCACAAGATCAATTCGGCGCGCTGGTCGAGCGACATCAATCTCTGGACCATCGAGGCGGTGACGACCGACACCGGCGAGACAAGAACCTTCACCGCGAATTTCCTCTGGATGTGCCAGGGCTATTATCGCCATTCCGAAGGTTACACGCCGGAATGGAAGGGCATGGACAGGTTCAAGGGCCGCATCGTCCATCCGCAGACCCGGCCGGATGATCTCGATCTCACAGGCAAGAAGGTCGTGGTGATCGGTTCGGGTGCAACGGCCGCGACGCTGCTGCCGAACATTGCCGACAAATGCGCGCATGCCACCATGCTTCAGCGCTCGCCAACCTATTTCCGCATCGGCCGCAACGCCATCGAGATCGCCGAGGAGTTGCGCAGGCTCCAGGTGGATGAGGAATGGATCCACGAAATCGTGCGGCGGAAGATCCTGTTCGAGCAGGATGCATTCACAAAGCTCTGCGTGGCGAAGCCCGAGCAGGTGAAGAAGGAGCTGATTGGGCAGATCTCCGCGATCCTCGGTCCGGACTACGACGTGGAGACGCATTTCACGCCGACATATCGGCCGTGGCGGCAGCGCATCGCCTTCGTTCCCGATGCCGATCTGTTCAAGGGCATCGCCAGCGGTAAGGCCTCGGTGGTCACCGACGAGATCGAATGCTTCGTCGAGAACGGTATCCAGCTCAAATCCGGCAAGCTGCTCGAGGCCGACGTCATTGTGACCGCGACTGGCTTCAATCTGGCATCGCTCGGTGACATCGCCTTCGAGATCGACGGAAAACCGCTCGCCTTCGGCGACACCGTCACCTATCGCGGCATGATGTTCACGGGCGTGCCGAACATGGTCTGGGTGTTCGGCTATTTCCGTGCCAGCTGGACGCTGCGCGTCGATCTCGTAGCCGATTTCGTCTGCCGGCTTCTCGGCCATATGAAGGAGAAGGGCGCCAAGAGGCTCGAGGTCAAGCTGCGGCCCGAAGACCACAACATGCCGATCCTGCCCTGGATCGATCCGGAAAACTTCAACCCCGGCTACATGATGCGCAACATGGACTTGCTGCCGAAGCGCGGCGACAAGCCGGAATGGCAGCACAGCCAGGACTACTGGACCGAGAAGGACGAGATTCCGAAGACGGATCTGGATGACAAGGCGTTCGTGTACGGGTGAGGTATCCCGCGATAGCGCCACACGTTCCGATGTCGCCCCGCCGTGAGCGAGGATCCACTACCAGGGAGATGTTGTGCGGGGGACTCCTGCGGCAACCGGCCGCGGGCTGGCCTTCGCGGCCGGCATAGCGTGCGCGGGATGATAACCGCAACCTCGCGAAGCGTGGCGTGGTTGCAACAACCGCGCTTGAATCTGTTCGGGTTGTACGGGAATCGGCCGATTCCGTGGGGCACGTAGTTTCACGCAGGGACCCCATCGCCTAATTTCCCGTCGGCGCTGCTGGGAGCGCTGGGGATGTGGGGCGTTGGGGGTGGAGTTTCGGTCGCCATTGAGCAGGCGCGACGGGTCGTGGCACGTTGCCACAGCCCTTCGACCGATCGTCTGGGTCATTCTGGCCTTGAGTGGTGTTGTTGTGCCGGCTCCTGTCAGCGCTCAGCAATTCTTCAATGGATCACAGACCACGCCGAATGGCGCCGTCAACGGCGGCGGCGGCGTGTGGGATACGACCACGACCAACTGGACTAACGATCCCGGCACGGTGAGCTCCGTCTACGATCCATCCGCGCTGACCACGACGGTCTTCGGCGCTTCGGGCACCTCTACGCCAGCCACGGGCGGCACGGTGACGGTCACGTCCGCCGGCGTGCAGCTCACGGGCAGCGTCGTGTTCGATCTTACCGGCGACCTCTCGATCTACACCATCCAGGGCGGCGACCTCCGGCTCGCCGCAGGCGGAACGACAATCAGCGTCGCCGATCTTACCGGCTCGACCGATCCGTCGGCGGTGATCGCCTCGCGTATCGTCGGCAGCGGCGGTCTGAACGTCCAGGGGCCGGGCGTGCTCGCATTGACAGGAGCCAATACCTATACCGGCGGCACCTTCATCTGCTCCTGCGCAACGCTTCAGCTCGGGGACGCCACCAACACCGGCAGCATCGTCGGTGCGGTTACCAATGATGGCTTCTTCAACATCGTCAACGCCAACACCTCAGGCATCACCTCGATCCTGAATGACGGCGCGGCGACGACCACGTTCTTCAATGCGACCAGCGCCAGTTCGATTGCGATCACCAATCTCAACGGTGGCGAAACGTTCTTCGGCTCGTTTGGGGGAACCGATACCGCAACCGCTGCCAACGCGACCATCGTCAACGATGGCGGCGGCACGATCTTCCTTGCTCAGACCACCGCGGGCTCGGCGAAGATCACCAACCAGAACGGCGGTGGCACTCTCTTTCTCGAGCAGTCCTCGGCGGGCTCCGCCACCATCGTGAACGCGAATTTCGGAGCTACTGTCTTCGGCCAGCCGTCCGGAACCGATACGGCGACCGCCGGCAATGCCACGATTACCAACGAAGCAACTGGCCTGACCCGGTTCGGCGCCTTCTCCACCGCCGGTAACGCCACGATCATCACCAAGGATGGCGGCGAAACGGATTTTTACGACAACTCCACCGGCGGCAATGCGCGCTTCATCACCACCGGAACCGGCATCGTCGACTTTGGCGGCAGCATCGGTCCCAATGGCGATGGCCGCATCACCGCCGGCTCGATCGAGGGAAGCGGCAACTACTACATTGGCGGTGGCAACACACTCGTCGTCGGGGGGAACAATCTCTCGACCGAGGTGAGCGGCGTCATCGGCGACTACAATCCCTGCGGCTGCGGTCCGACCGGCTCCGGCAACCTGGAAAAGGTCGGCAGCGGAAAGCTGATCCTCTCGGGCACCAATACCTACACCGGCACCACCACCGTGAATGGCGGTGTACTGGAAATCGACGGCGTGAACTCCCAGTCGAGCCTGACCACCGTAAACACGGGCGGCGCGCTGTCCGGCTTCGGCATTGTCGGCAACACCATGATCGCCTCTGGTGGCATCTTTGCGCCCGGCGACGGCGTACCGGGCTCGAGCATGCTGGTTCAGGGCAACCTCGCCTTCCAGTCCGGCGCGCTCTACCTCGTGCAGATCGGGAGTGGCATCAGTTCGAGCCTTGCCAACGTGCTCGGCAATGTCACCTTGAACGGCACTGTCGGTGTCTCGCTATATCCGGGCAGCTCGGTGTTATCGCAATACGAGATCATGCAGTTTACGGGCACCGCCACCGGCAACTTTACCGGAGTCGCCGCGCCGGGTGGCCTCATCGGTACGACCAACGTGGTCGGCGGCATCGTCTATCTCAATTTCACGCTCGACTATGGAGCCAAGTACGGCCTCAACGTCAATCAGAAGAACGTCGCTACTACGCTGCAAAACTTCTTCAACGCCAATGGCGGCGTGCCGGCCGTCTTCGCGGGCCTCGGTCCCAATGGCCTGACCCAGGCTTCGGGTGAGCCGGCAACGGGTTCGCAGCAGGCCACGTTCAATGCGATGAGCTTGTTTCTCAACCTCCTGACCGATCCGTTCTCGGCTGGACGCAATGGTGGTGCACCAGGCGCGACGCCCTTTGCCGAAGAGCCTGGCGCGAGCGCCTACTCATCGAGCGGCAAGGCCACGGATAGGAGCGCGCGCGATGCGTTCGCTTTGATCTACCGCAAGGCGCCGCAGGCTGATTTCGAGCAGCGCTGGAATGCGTGGGCAGCGGGCTTTGGAGGTTCACAGGCCACGGATGGCAACGCTGCGCTCGGCTCCAGCAACACGACGAGCAACGTGTACGGCACGACAGTCGGCCTCGACTATCGCTTCTCGCCATCAACGCTCGCCGGCTTCGCGCTCGCCGGTGGCGCCACCGGCTTCAACGTCAACGGGCTCGGCTGGGGACATTCCGATCTGTTCCAGGCAGGTGCCTTCATTCGTCACACGTCGGGGCCTGCCTACGTCACGGCTGCGCTGGCCTATGGCTGGCAGGACGTCACCACCAATCGCATCGTCACGGCCGCGGGCTTCGATCAATTGCAAGCCCGGTTCAACGCCAACGCATTCTCGGGGCGCATCGAAGGCGGTTATCGTTACGTGACGCCCTGGATGGGCGTGACGCCCTATGCCGCGCTTCAGGCGACCAACTTCAATCTGCCGAACTACACCGAAGCCGCGGCCGTCGGCAGTAACGCCTTTGCGCTCATCTATGCTGCCAAGAGTGTTACCGATACCCGGACCGAGCTCGGCTTTCGTACCGACAAATCCTTTGCGGCCTATGGCGGCGTCGTCACGCTGCGCGGCCGTCTCGCCTGGGCGCATGATTTCAATTCGGACCGCACCATTGGTGCCGTGTTTCAGAGCCTGCCGGGCTCGGCCTTTGTCGTGAATGGTGCGGCACTCTCGCGTGACTCCGCGTTGACCACGGCCTCGGCCGAGATGAGCTGGCTGAACGGCTGGTCCGCGGCGGCAACCTTCGAAGGCGATCTCTCCAGCCTCACCCGGTCCTATGCCGGCAAGGGCGTCGTGCGTCACGCCTGGTAGGCAAATCGCCGCTTCTACTGTGTGGGCCTGCGCGGCGGACGAGGGGCCACCGGCGTGCCGGCCATCTTGTTGGCGGCATCGCTGATGTCGAGGAGGGTGCGGCGGCCGTCCTCGATGAAGCTCGCCGACTTCTTCTTCATGGTATCGGCGAGCTCGCGCAGCCCCTTCACCTTCTCGAACAGTTCGTCGGCCTTGCCGTCGGCGAAGCCGGGCACCACGTTCTCGATCTTGGTGACCGCATTGTCGAAGCTCGCGAAGCCCTTGTCGATCTTGCCCATCACGGCGTCGATCTCTTCGCCCTTGCCCTTGAGGTCGGCGGTATAATCTTCGAACGTGCGCAGGCCGTCCTTGATCGCGGCCGAGTTGCTCACGATCATGCGGTCGACATTGTGCAGGGTCTCGACGATCGATTCGGCGTCACTGAGATCGGCAGTCAGCACGGGAATGCCGTCTTCGTCCAGCGGCACGGGCGGCGCCGAGGGCGCGCCGCCGATCAGCGAGATCGCGGCGATGCCGGTCAGGCCCTGGAACTCGATGCCGGCCACGGTGTCCTTGCGGATCGGGGCCGCATTGTCGAGCAAGACGAGGGCGACGATCTTGCGGGGATTGTCGAGCTTGATCGAGACGATCTGGCCGGCCGGTACACCGTCGAAATTCACCGGGCCGCCCCGGCGCAGGCCGCTGGCCGAGCCACCTTCGAACACGACACGCAGCTGGCTGCGGCTCTGGGCCGCGTGGTATTTCTGCACGCCAAGCAGGCCGCCGAACGCGATGGCGATCGCCAGCAGCGTTACGGTTCCGATCATCAGATTGCTTCTGCGCGCCATAGTCCGTTCCGGCTCGCGCCCCGCCGCCAGAGAAAGCGGAGTCGCGCGCAGATTTTATGGGCAAAGCGCGGCCAGTGGAAGCCGATCAATGCGCGGCCGCGCGTCGGGCGGCGGCGTTGTTGAGGACGATCAGTGCGTCTACGGCGACACCGGTTCTGGCGTTGATCAGGAACGGGTTGACGTCGATCGAGGCGATCCGGTCGCCGGCGTCCGCGATCAGGTTGGAGAGGCCGACCAGGGCCTTCACGGCGGAGGCCTCATCCAGCTTCGGCTTGCCGCGATAGCCGCGCATTTTGACACCGGCCTTGGTGCGGCCAATCAACTGCCGTGCCTCGACCGCATTGAGCGGCGCGCCGGCCAAGGCGACGTCCTTCATCAGTTCGATGTCGACGCCGCCGGTGCCGAACAGCACTACTGGCCCCATCTCGGCGTCGAGCGAGGCGCCGACCACGAGCTCGAGATCGGCCTTGACCTGCTGTGCGATCAGGATGCCGTCGTGCCTGGGCTTGCCCTTAAGCTTCTTGACCCGCGCGGTGATGTCGTTGAACGCCTGCTTCACCTCGGTCGCGCTATTGAGGTTGAGAACCACGCCGCCGATGTCGGACTTGTGCAGGATTTCGGCGCTGACGACCTTGGCGACCACGGGGAAGCCGATCTGCCTGGCGATCTTCACGGCCTCGGCCGGCGTCTGCACGATTCCTTCCTTGGAGATGGGGATGCCGTAGGCCTTCAACAGCCTCTTCGATGCGACCTCGTCGAGCGCGGCGCCGTTCGCCGTCTTCAGCGTCTTCTCCAGCAAGGCCCGCGCCGCGGGCTTCGAGCTTGCGACGACATCAGGCACTTCCTTGGCGAGCCTTGCGTAGTCGAGCAGCGACTTGATCGCGGTCACGGCACGGTCGAGGCCCTGCATCACCGCGATAAGCGGTAGCGATTTCCGCAAGGCTTTTGTGAACTCGGTGAAGCCGATCGACATGGCGCTGATGTAGATCACCGGTTTTGCAGCTCGGCTCGCCATCTCGTTGACGATGCGCAAGTTGCGCTCGCGCAGCTCATGCGGCGCCTTCGGCAGCTCGGCATCGATGATGACGATGTCGATATCGGGATCGTCGATCATCAGCTTGATCGATCTCATGTAGACGGAGGGGTCGACCACCGCGGCAAAGCCGGCGTCGAGCGGATTGCCGACGATCGAGCCGGGACCCAGCATTTTTGCGAGGTCGCCGCTGACATGCGGGCTCAGCGGTGCAAAGTCGAGCCCCGCCGCGTAGAAGGCATCGATCAGGAGCCCGCGCTTGCCGCCCGAGAGCGTTACCGCCGCAAGCCGATTACCTTTCGGCACAACGGCGTGCGCGAAACATTCGGTGGTCTCGATCAGCTCGTCGAGACCGCGGACGCGGATCACGCCTTCGCGCGTTGCGATCGCGTCAAAGGTTTCGATCGATCCCGCAAGCGCGCCGGTATGTGCCATCGCCGCAGCCCGGCCGCCCTCGGAGGCACCGAGCTTCAGCGCGATGACCGGCTTGCTGGCTGCACGCGCCGCTTTGCAGGCGTCACGAAACGCCTTGGTGTTGCGTACGCCCTCGAGATAGACGACGATCACGCGGATGCTCGGATCCTCGGCGAAATAGCGCATGAGGTCCGGCGTCTCGAGTCCGGCCTCGTTGCCCGTTGTCACCATGTAGCCGACACCGACGCCGCGATCCTCCAGCGCCTGGCGGATCGCCATCACGATGGCCCCGGATTGTCCGGCGATCGCCACTGCGCCCTGTTCCATGGTGACGACGCGGTCGTCGATATTGGTGAAGAGGTTTTCGCCGGCGCTCAAGTTTCCGAGGCAGTTCGGTCCGGTGACGGCGAGGCCGGTCTCGCGGATCGCCTGCTGCAATTCGGTTGCGAGTTTCTGGCTCTCTTCATCCTGCAGCTCGCTGAAGCCCGAGGTGACGATGGTGGCCGAGCGTGCGCCAGCCGCGGCGGCATCGCGGATCACCTGCACGGCGAAGCGCGCCGGCACCAGCACCAGCACGTGATCGGGCTTTTCGGGGAGGCTTGAAAAATCCTTGTAGCAGGTCACGCCCCAGATCGTTTCGCGCTTCGCGTTGATTGGAAACAGCGAGCCTGCGAATCGGTACCTGATCAGGTTGTTCCAGATGCGCTCGGCATAGTTGCCGGGCTTGTCGGTGGCGCCGACCAGCACGATGTTGCGCGGATGCAGCATCGCGTGGATGCCCTTCACGACGTCGCTGGCATCCGGAGCTGGAGACCATGGCAGGGCGGTCGCAGCGGTTACCTTCGCTTCCATGGTTCCTCACCTTTTTCTTCTTGGCGTGCGTTCTTGTCGGCACGTCCGCTTTTGTAGGGTGAGTTCGCAAAGGTGGCAACCGCGCGCCCCGCATGCCGCCGCGCGGAATAGTCTTACTGCGTCACAAGACCCCCATGGTGAGGAGCGCGGAGCGCGTCTCCGGACAATGCTTTGCATCGCCGGGCGAACCGTGAAGGCCCGGATCTTACCCACGGCCATCCTTCGAGACGCGCGTTCCGCGCTCCTCAGGATGAGGAAAGAGTGCTTGTGACGCAGTAGAAATAGGGCGTGCTGCAATCAGTACTTCAGGAGGCCGAGCTTGTAGCCGTAGTGATAGGCGATCTGGAGTGCGAGATAGGGCGCGATGACGCGGCGGATCTCGGCCTGCGTCGGATCAATACCCAGCACACGCCGCCGCAGGATTCCCATCTCCTTCACGCCCACCGCGTAGGTGGCGGCGGTCTTCTGCGCATCGTGGATGCGGAAGCACGACAGAAAGCGCGGCAGGCGAACGAATTTGAAGCCCGCCGTCTGCGCGCGCAGGATGAAGTCCCAGTCCATCGCGTAATGGAAGCTTTCGTCGATCTGTCCCACCTTGTCCCACACCCGCTTGCGCCAGAACATGGTCTCCTGCGGGATATAGTCGGCATATTGCAATGTCTTGCCATGATAGGGCGGCAGCACGGCGCGGCCGACCTCAAGCCCGTCGCGATCGACGAATACACGATGCCCATAGACGATGTCGACGTTCGGATGGGCCGTGAAATAGCTGGCGACATAGGCGAGTGTGCCGGGCAGCAGCATATCGTCGCTATTGAGGTACGCCATGATCTCGCAATCGACGCCGGAGAAGCCGATATTGATGGCGTTGGATTGGCCCTTGTCGGGCTCGCTACGCCAGCTCAGGCTGTTGCCGCGCTTGCTCAGCAGCTCAGCCGTTCCGTCGATCGAGGCGCCATCCTGCACGTGATAGTGCAGGTTCGGATAGTTCTGGTTGAGGATGCTGTCGATGGTGGCGTCGAGATAGTGCACGTGATTGTAGCTCGGCGTCACCATCGCGATCCGGGGTGCGTTCGCCGGCATCGATGGCGCGGGCTGAAAGCTGTTCACGTTGAGCAGGCGCGGCGGATATTGCTCGAATGTCCACATCGGCGGTCGCCGCCAGAGGCTGCGCAGCGTCTCTCGCCTTTGTCCCGCAGCGATGAGATGCTGGTTTCTCTCCAGAAGCGCGATGCGACTTTCGATCTGATCGAGCTGTTGCAAGACCCTCTGCTTGAATTCGTCGTCCATCAATAAAGTTCCGCAACAGGAATACAGTATCAAAAATCGTCTGGCCAAGCCGTTCGCTACGAGCCGTTCTCTATACGTCTGCGGCCCGAGATGCCAGCTTAGTTCCCCAGTAAACGGGGTACCCGGAAGCTGCGCGACATGAGAAGCTCTCACCAGACCTCCCTGGGTCTTGAGGGTGAGGCGATACCGGCCAGCAACACGGCCAGGATGCCTGTCAGGAAGATGCCGTCGAACGTCCCGGCGCCGCCGATCGAGGCGACGGGAGCGCCCAGACCGCCGATCTTGTCGAGGTTGAGCAAATCGGCACCGATCAGGGTGCCCATCGAGCCGCCGATATAGGCGAGCGGCGCGGCATATTCGCGCGACAGCAGGAAGGCCAGGATCGCGGTGACTACGACCGGCGCGAAGACGGGAACGGCGATGCCGACACCCTGCACCGGTGTCGCCATCAGGTGGATGACGAAGGCGATCGCGATCACCGCGATCGCGGCCTTCAGCCAGAGCTGATAGCGCAGCACGAGATAGCTCGACATCAACGTCGGGATCACGGCACCGCCGACGTTCACCGCGAGCACCGTCCCCGGCCATTGTGTCACCAGCGGCACCACATAGCGCATGCCGAAGAAATCGACGATCTCGCCCGAGCGCACCGCCTTGCCGGGTAGTACCGTGATCGGGATGTTGAAATAGCTGCCGACCAGCGAGCCGAACAACAGCAGCAGCGCAACGCCTGGTCCGACGCCAAGCTTCATATAGGCATAGCGCAGGATGCGGAGCTGGATCAGGATGATCAACCCGGCGAACAGCAGCACCAGGATGGAAAACAGGCCGGGTGTGATCGGCAGGTATTGAACTTGTGAATGCATGGTCACACGGCTCGATCTGGCACAGTACGACCCTGCCAACATCCCACGGGATGGCCGTGATGACAAACCTAACTGCCGGTTCCAATCAGTGTCGCGTGCAGGATGTAGCGATCTGGGCCTGAGGTGAACGCGTCAAAGGGCCAGCAGGTCGAGAGCACGAGCTCGTAGCCCTGCGTGTTAGGATCGATGCCCGAGGCGTCGAAGCGCACGATGGCCGAGGAGTCGGCCTGGTAGTGGAAGCGCTTGCCGTCGCTGCGCGTGACCTCGATCTCGTCACCGATGGCAACGTCTCGCAAGAAACGGAAATGCGTATCGCGATGTGCCGCGTAGACGGCGACGCCGCGCTCACCGGCATCCGCGGTCTGTTCGACATGTCCGGGGCCGAAGGCGAGCGCCTGGCCGCTCGATCCTGCGAGCACGATGGCGCTGGCGCCGATCCGCTTCACCTCGATCCGTGCCACTGGCCAAGTGTCCGCCCATGACCACGGCTTCGTCGGCTGACCGCTTGCGATGCTCATGGTGAACGCGCGTTCCAGCAGCAGTTGCGCCAGCCATGCCTTGGCATGGATATAGGCGCCGTCGCCGAACAGGATGACGCCGACGAGGGCCAGGGTGAGAGGAGAGATCAGGCGGCGCATTGGTGTTCACTCTCTCGTCATTGCGAGCGAAGCGAAGCAATCCAGACTGCATCCGCGGCGGCAGTCTGGATTGCTTCGTCGCTTCGCTCCTCGCAATGACGGTATTGAGAAAAAAGCGCGCGCGGCTGTTTTGGGGCGGGTGACGGGCAGCCGCGCGCGCTGAAGAAGAGGAGGTGGCTGAGACCTCCTCTTTCACCCGGCGTCAGTGAGCAAGGGCTGACGCCGGTTGAACACGAACAGGACCAGGCTGAGCAGCAGCACGATCAGTCCTGCGATCATCTTCAACTCGGCCGAGGTTGCCGTCTTTGGCAGGCGAACAGTGTCGGCTGCCGCAGGCGTCGGGCGCCGCGCCGGCGGCTGGCCGCTTGCGTCCGCATGACGCTCCTTCAGTTGCACCGGTACTTGCTGCGGCCGTTCGCCGAACACCTTTTCGAAGTCCCAGCCGGCCGGCAGGTTGATCGGCAGCTCACTGAGCTTGAGCGGCTCGCCCTCGGGGCGGCTCGGCGTCTTGTCGACAGCGACGAGGCTGGTCAGCCGGGTGACGATCTGGTGCTCCAGCGCCAGCCGCAAGATGGCCTTGTCGGCATCCTCGGGACTCATCTGGCGCATCGTGCGCGCCACCTCGGCATCGCCAATCTTGCGATTGGCCCAGAGTTTCGAGAGGCCCTTGCCCTCGGCGGCATTTTGCAGCGGCAGCGTCACCGACCACGGCCGGTCACCGACGCGGCCCTTGATCTCGACCGAGCCCGAGAGCTTGTCGAGCTTGGCCGCGAGCACCAGCGGCTCGTCGCGATAGACGTCGGGAATGATCGCCGGCGTTATATCGGCCGAGGCTTCCGAAAACTTGGCGGAGAGGCCGGTTACGGCCGGATTTTCCAGCTTGGCGAACAGGCCGCGCATGCGCTCCTCGACTTGCTCGACCGAGCCAATATGCGTGAAGGCGCCGCGTCCGAGCTCGGAAGCGCGGGTCATCAGATAGGTGTTGGGCGCAGAGCCGATGCCGACCATGAAAACGCGCGAGCGGCCGCGCATCGCCGTGATCGTTTCGAACAATTGCTGCTCATTGCCGATCGCACCGTCCGTCAGGAACACGACCTGGCGCACCATGCTTGTGTCGCCGAGACTGTCGGTCAGCGCGGCGCGCATTGCCGGCACCATCTCGGTGCCGCCACGTGCCTGAAGCGCGTCCACGAAAGCTGTTGCCTGCCGCACATGCTCGGTGTCAGCGGGCACTGATGTCGTGAACAGCACGTCCATGGTGTCGTCGAAGCGGATGACGTTGAAGCGATCGCTCGGCTGGAGGCGCGAGAGCGCGTAGTTGAGGCTCGCCTTGGCCTGGATGATCGACGTGCCGCCCATCGAGCCGGAATTGTCGATCACGAACACGACTTCGCGCGGCAACGGTTTTTGCGTCGCTTGCTCGATCGACGGCGGGGTTACGAAGGCCAGCAGATAATCGGCGCTGCCGATATGTTCGCGGAACAGGCCGACCGACGGTGCCTTCTCGACCGCGGGCTTCCAGGTCAGCTCGAAATCGCGGTCCGCGGGCACGGTATCGTCGGCGAGACGAACGATCCGCGTTGCATTGTCGGGGCTTTCGATCTTGACGGCGTGGTGATGGCTCTTGACCTCGCCGAGCGCAAAGCCCCCCTGGAGACGAACCGTGATGCTAGTCGGATTGACCGGCGGATTCTTGGCGGGATCCAGCACGGGCGGCGAGATACGGTCACGATCCGGCACCGGATCGGTCCTGCTCGCGCCCCAGCCGGAGCCGTCGGGACGGAAATCGACGCTCTGCACGATCGGCGACGGATTGTAGCGCGGCCCGACCACGAGCGGCACGCGCAGCGAGTATTCGTTGCCGGACTGGTGCACCGGCTCCTGATATTCGATCTGCACCAGCACGGTTTCACCCGGGCCGATATTGGCGACCGAATTGGTGAAGATGTTTGGCCGCTCTTGTTCGGTGAGCGCGGCCTTCTGGCCGTCCCGGCGCGCCTGCTCGTAGATCACGCGCGCCTGCTGTCGCTCCTTGATGTCGCCGACGATGACGCGATCGCCAACCACCATCTTCAGCGTGTCGACAGCGCCGCTCGTGGCCATCGGATAGACATAGGTCGCCTCGACCCAGCTCTTGGTAGGATTCCTGAATACTTGCGTGACGCGGGCGCGCAGCGTCGGGCCGGAGACGGTGATGTCGACGTCGATGCCGAGGCGGACGGCCTCTGTGGTGGCGCCATCGTCCTTCAGAAACAGCGTCCCTGAACGGGCCTCGCCCGGCTGCAGCAGGCTTGCCTGCTCTGACGTGGCGGACCAGCTCGGCACAAAGCTCACGAGCAGGGCCACGAAAGCAATCAGGATCACCGCAACGCCCTGCGCCAGCAGAAACAGCCCCACATTGATCAGCTTTCGCAGCATGGGATGCTCGTCTCTGTCGGTCTCGTCATAAATGCTCATTTCACCTGCTCCCGAAGCACGTTTTGGCTGGCCTCTATTTCGGCCGCGGAGCGCTGATTTCGCGAGCAGAATGATCGGCAATGTTCGGCCGCCGGCCACCCGGGCCGGCCGCCGTGGAGACGGTCCTGTGCGGTTTTGTGCTGATTTGTCCGTCCTGCTAGAGTGTCCGTCTGGAGCAGGGAATACCGATGCAGACGCCGGACAAGCAGCTTACGGACGAGCAGAGCCACGAGGTTGCGGAGAAAATCCGCGAGGAGCTCGCCAAACGGCGTATCTCCCGGCAGGCGCTGGCCGAGCAGGCCAAGCTGAGCCTGTCGACGCTGGAGAAGGTGCTGGGCGGCCGGCGCCCGTTCACGCTGGCGACCACGGTGCGTCTGGAGCAGGCCTTGGGAGTCTCCTTGCGGAAAAATCACGTCGCACCGCCGGCGCCTGGCGCAGGCAACGATGTCGCGCCCGACAGTCTCGGCTCCTATTCGCACCGCGCGGTGACCTGGCTCGAGGACGTCTACATCACGCTGCGGCCGTCATTCGGCGACAAGGATGCGCTCTTTGCCTACCGCACCGAGATCGCCTGGGAGCCGAAAGTGTCGTCGCTGGTTTTCCGCGAGGGTGAGCGCACGGACGCCGCCTACGAGCATACCGGCGAGGTCGCCGTTCCCCATCAGTCCGGCTTCATCTATCTCGTCATCAACCGGCACGGGCAGCACCGGGTGATCACGGTGTCGCGGCCGACGGTGGCTGGCGAGATGTATGGCATCATCTCGACGCTGCGTGCCGGCCCGGGCTCGCAGCTGACGCCGATCGCGGCACCGATCGCCCTCGTCCCGGCGCGAAACGTCAACACGCCGACCTTGGGGCGGATCTCTCCCGACAACGTCAATTACGCGTTGTACCGTGACCATCTGCGCCGCACGGTGGACGAATCGTTCGCGCTTTTCCTTCCGGTCTAGCGGCTCTTTCGCCGGCGTTGCTTTTTATTGAATCCATTTGCCAGTGTCATTCATGCCCAGTCCGCAAGCCGCGCCCGACGCCGAGCGTCCGCTGTTCTCCGTCATCATTCCGCTTGAATTTCACCGCGGGCAATGGGAGCAGTCATGGCAGGGCTGGATGTCGCAGACCCTCGCGCGTCCGCTTTACGAGATCATCCTGGTCGTGCCGCCGGACTTCTCGCCGCGCGGGAATCTGTCCGCGCTTGCCGACGGTGAGGCGCGGCTCGAATTCTCCGACTCGGCTCATGACATCGGCCTCTGTGCGTTCGGCGCGGCGAAGGCGCGCGGCAGATATCTGTTCTTCACGGAATCGCACTGCTGGCCAGAGCCCAACGTGCTCGCGCTCTGTGTCCGCGCCTTCGAGGATCATCCCGAATGGTCGGGCTTTTCCTGCAAGTCGATTCCGGTCTGCCACAATCGCCTCTCCGAAGCGGAGGCCGCGATGTACCAGGCCGACATCGATTTCGGCATGAAGGTGCATCCATGGCGCAAGGTGCTGGACCAATGCTTCGTGACGCGGCGTGAGGCCTATGAGGAATGCGGCGGCCTGCGCGAGGAGCTCGGCCATTTCGCCGAATGGGTGCTCGCGGCCGCCTACCACGCGCGCGGCCACGTCATCGGGTATCTGGAAGAGGCGCGCTTCCATCATTACTATATCGGACGGCTGTCCGACTTGAAGACGTTCACGCTCGATTTCGTGCAAGGCGAGATCCGCTACCTCAGCGAAGGACGACTCGAGCCCGGCAGCGAGCTTCTGGAAATTCCCGTCGAATGGCGCAGCCAGGACAATTTCGATCCCGCGCTTGCGCGGAGCGCGCTTCGCGCCTTGGTGCTTGATCGCCATTCTTGGTCGGAACGACCTCGCGAGACATGGGACGGATTCCGGCGCTGGGTCAAGCCTGCGCTGTTTGGAGACCTCCTCGCGCGCGGCGCGGCGCGACTCGCAGCAGCCTCTGCCCGTTGCGTCCTGACCGTTCTGGCGCATGTCGGCTCGCGCGAGAGTGTCGCGCGCTGGATGAAGCACTACATTGCTGCCCTGATCGATTTTCAGCGTCTCGATTGCATCCAGCGCGTTCGCGAGGCTGGCGGCGCTCTCTTGCAGCGGTTGGGCGATCAGGTGCTTGCGCAGGCCGGCTTCAATGCCGGGGAGACCTGGCACGGCCGCGCCTTCCGCTGGAGCGAGCCCGAGGCCGCGGTCCGGATCGGCGGAAGCCCCGGCCGCAACGTCGTTCGTGTTGAATGCCTCAACATCCGCGAACCCCTCGATCGAATCGGGCTTCGCTTTTACCTCGACGGCGCACAAATCGCCGACCGATCGATCGCGATCCACGAGGGTGGCTTCGAGCTGCGCCTGGATCTGCCATCGTCCGACGAGGCCACGCTGGCATGGACTTGTCCGCGCTTTGCAGCCGCGGGCGATTCGCGCCGCCTCGGCCTGCCGGTGGTCGGGATCGAAGTCGCAGGCGACACGCAGCCGCGCGAGGTTTGATGCTCAGGCGGTCGCTCGCGTGGCCTTGTCGACTTCCGAAGCCGCCGAAAATTCCTTGCGCAGCGTTGGCTTGTGGATCTTGCCGGTGGCGTTGCGCGGCAGCGCGTCGACGAAGCGGACTTGGCGCGGACATTTGAAGCGCGCGAGATTGGCTGCGCAGTGCACGAAGATATCCGCTTCACTCAAGGTTTGTCCCGGCTTGAGCACAACGATGGCAAGGCCGACCTCGCCCCATTGCGCATCGGGAATGCCGATCACGGCGGCTTCCGCGATGACCGCAATCTGATGCAGGACGTTCTCGACCTCGGCCGGATAGACGTTCTCGCCGCCGGAGATGTACATGTCCTTCCAGCGATCCACGATGTAGTAGAAACCTTCCTCATCGATGCGCGTCGCATCGCCCGTATGCAGCCAGCCGTCCGTGAAGGAGGATTTGTTGGCTTCCGGCCGGTTCCAGTAGCCGGGCGTGATGTTCGGTCCCTTCACCCAGAGCTCGCCAAGCTCGCCGACAGCGGCATCGCTGCCGTCGGGCCGCACGATCCGCACCTCCGTATGCAGCACCGGCTTGCCGGCGGAACCTGCTTTCCGCGCTGCATCCTCGCGGTCAAGCACCAGCACGGCCGGCGAGGTCTCGGTCATGCCGTAGCCCTGCTGAAGCGCGACACCGCGCGACTCCCAGACCTTCAAGAGAGGCACCGGCATCGGCGCGCCGCCGACGCCGCAGGTCGCGAGCCGGCTCAGATCCGTGGTGGCGAAGGCCGGATGCTGCGCCATGAACTGGTAGATCGCGGGCACGCCGAAGAACACGTTGATGCCTTGCGTGGGGTCGCCCAGCAATTGCAGCGCGAGGGCGGGATCGAAGGTGCGCATGATCAGCACGGTGCCGCCGGCATGCAGCGCCGGGTTGGTGTAGCAGTTGAGCCCGCCGGTGTGGAACAGCGGCAGCACGGTGAGCAGCACCGTAGACGGCCCGATGCCGGCAGGGCCCCCGAGATTGACGCAATTCCAGAACGTCATGCCGTGGGTGATGGTCGCGCCCTTGGGGTGACCCGTGGTGCCCGAGGTGTACATGATGGTCGAGATGTCATCGAGCGTGACTTGATCGATCCGGTCGAGCGGCGTTGCCGCCGCGATGCCGGCTTCGTACGAGCCTCCAGGGCCAAGCAGTAGCGTCGTGCCGCCGCCGCAGAGGTTTGTCACCGCAAGCGCGGTCTCGGCGAGATCGCCGTCATGGACCATCACCTTCGGCGCGCAATCGCCGACGATGAACTGCAATTCGGGAACGGTGAGGCGGGTATTCAGCGGCACGAAGACCGCGCCGAGCCGGAAGCAGGCGAATTGGACCTCCAACGTGTCGGTCGTGTTTTGCGCCAGCACCGTCACGCGATCGCCGCGCGAGACCTTGAGGCTGTCGCGCAGATGCGTGGCGAGGCGCGAGATGCGTGCGTCGAATTGCGCGTAGCTGAAGCGGCGCTCGCTGGCGAAATCGACGACCGCGATCTTGTCAGGCGCGCGGCGGCTGTGATGGGCGATCCAGTCGTAATGGCGAACGGTCAAGTGTCCCTCCATTTGCGGTCTTGCGCCGTCTGCCTCTCATTGCCGTGCAACATGCCAGGCCGGCCCCGAGGGGCTGGCCTGAGTTTTGAGCAAGTTTCTTTTTGGTTCGGAGTTGGTCCGCGAGGGGCTAAACTGTCTTGCGTTGAGTTGCTGGCGCATGGCCGGACCGAAGTCGGGTGCCCCCGGCCAGCCACTCGACGCAAGTGGGCGGGTGGTGTTCCGGCCATGGTGGCAACAAGAATCGCCGCCAGCGAAAGCGATCACGCGATGACGAGCCCGTTCTATACCGCCGAGCACGACGCCTTCCGCGCCGTGATGCGTCGTTTCGTCGAAAAGGAGATCGAGCCTCACGCCCATGAGTGGGACGAGGCCGGCGAATTCCCGCGCGCGTTGTATCGCAAGGCCGCCGAGATCGGCCTCTTGGGGCTTGGGTTCCCCGAGGAATTTGGCGGCGTCCCCGCCGACCAGTTCATGAGGATCGTGGCGAGCCAGGAGCTGGCGCGCGCCGGTGCAGGCGGCATCAGTGCGTCGCTGATGAGCCATACCATCGGCTCGCCGCCGATCGCGCGCGCCGCGCGGCCCGAGATCAAGGCCAGAGTGCTGCCGCAGATTCTCGCCGGCGAAAAGATCTCCGCGCTCGCGATCACCGAGCCGAGCGGCGGCTCGGACGTTGCGAACCTGCGCACCAAGGCGCGTCGTGATGGCGATCACTACGTCGTGAGCGGCGAGAAGACGTTCATCACCTCAGGCATGCGCGCCGACTATCTGACCGTCGCCGTCCGCACGGGCGGTGATGGCGCCGGCGGCGTCAGCCTTTTGCTGATCGAGGGCGACACACCCGGCCTGTCGCGTACGAAACTGAAGAAGATGGGCTGGTGGGCCTCCGACACCGCGATGCTGCATTTCGACGAGTGCCGCGTGCCGGCCGAGAACCTGATCGGCGAGGAGGGGCAGGGCTTCAAATTCATCATGCAGAACTTCAACAGCGAGCGCATGGGCATGGCGGCCGGCTGCACGGCCTTCGCCCGCGTCTGCCTCGATGAGACGATCGCCTATGCGAAGGAACGTAAGACCTTCGGCAAGCCGCTCGCCCAGCACCAGGTGATCCGCCACAAGATCGTCGACATGGCGCAGAAGATCGCCGCCTCCCAGGCGATGCTCGAAATGCTGGCCTGGCGGCTGGAGCAGGGCGAGAGCCCGGTGGCCGAAATCTGCATGATGAAGAACCAGGCCACGCAGACCATGGCGTTCTGCGCCTCGGAGGCCGTGCAGATTTTTGGCGGCGCCGGCTTCATGCGCGGCATCAAGGCCGAGCGCATCTACCGAGAGGTCAAGGTCAACGCCATCGGCGGCGGCACAGAGGAGATCATGAAGGATCTGGCATCGCGGCAGGAATTGTGACGGCGAAGCCGTCATTCCGGGGCGCGCGCAGCGCGAGCCCGGAATCTGGAGATTGAGTCTGACAATGTCGAGATTCCGGGTCCGACGCTGCGCGTCGCCCCGGAATGACGAGGAAAAGAAATGCTATTCACCGCCGACCACGACGACACCCGCCGCTCCCTGCAGAAATTCATCGCCAACGAGATCAACCCTCACGTCGATGAATGGGAGAAGGCCGACATCTTTCCGGCGCACGAGTTGTTCAAGAAGATGGGCCACCTCGGATTCCTCGGGCTGAACAAGCCGGTCGAGTTCGGCGGCTCGGGCCTCGATTACTCCTACGCGCTGATGATGGCGGAGGAGCTAGGGGCGATCACCTGTGGCGGGGTGCCGATGGCGATCGGCGTGCAGACTGATATGGCGACGCCGGCGCTGGCCCGATTCGGCTCTGACGAGATGCGGCGCGAGTTCCTGGCGCCCTCGATCGCGGGCGATTACGTCGCCTGCATCGGCGTCTCCGAGCCCGGCGCTGGCTCCGACGTCGCCTCGATCAAGACCAATGCGCGCCCCGACGGCGACGACTACGTCATCAACGGCGGCAAGATGTGGATCACCAACGGCACGCAGGCCGACTGGATCTGCTTGCTCGCCAACACCAGCGATGGACCCTTTCACCGCAACAAGTCGCTGATCTGCGTCCCCATGAAGAGCAAGGGCGTCACGGTGGCCCGCAAGCTCGACAAGATGGGCATGCGCTCCTCAGACACTGCCCAGATCTTCTTCGACGATGTCCGCGTGCCCAGGCGCAACCGGATCGGCGAGGAGGGCAAGGGCTTTACCTACCAGATGATCCAGTTCCAGGAGGAGCGCCTGTGGGGCGCGGCCGCCTGCCTGAAGGCGCACGAATACATCATCAACGAGACGATCGAATATACCCGCACCCGCAGGGCCTTCGGCCAAAGCATCCTCGACAACCAGGTCGTGCACTTCAAGCTCGCGGAGATGCAGACCGAGGTCGAGCTATTGCGCGCCCTGGTCTATCGTGCCGGCGAGGCGCTGGTTGCAGGAGAGGACGTGACGAAGCTCGCGACCATGGCCAAGCTCAAGGCCGGCCGCTTGGGACGTGAGCTCACCGATGCCTGCTTGCAATACTGGGGCGGCATGGGTTTTACCAACGAGACGCCGGTCAGCCGTGCCTATCGCGACAGCCGCCTGACCTCGATCGGCGGCGGCGCCGATGAGGTGATGCTGATGGTCCTGTGCAAGATGATGGGCACGCTGCCCGGCAGCAAGGGAACCGCCTGATGATCACCCTCTATCACTGCGACGCCGCGCGCTCCTTCCGCCCGCTCTGGATGCTGGAGGAAATGGGGCTGCCGTATGAGCTGAAGATGCTGCCATTCCCGCCGCGCGTCTTCGCCAAGGAGTACCTCGCGATCAATCCGCTCGGAACGATCCCCTATCTGATCGACGGCGAGACGCGGATGACGGAGTCTTCCGGCATCTGCCACTATCTCGGCACCCGATACGGGCCGACGCCGCTGATGGTCGACGCCAATGATCCCGATTTCGGCGCCTTCCTGAACTGGATGTATTTCAGCGACGCGACGTTAACCTTCCCGCAGACGCTGGTGCTCCGTTACGCCCAGCTCGAGCCGGAAGAGCGGCGTAATCCGCAGGTCGCCAGCGACTACGCAAAATGGTTCCTTGGGCGCCTGCGCGCGGTCGAGGCAGCGACCGCAAATGCTGAAGCCTTGTGCGCCGGCCGCTTCACCGCCGCCGACATCGTGATCGGCTATGCCCTGCGGCTTGCAGAAAGCATCGGGCTTTCTCGGGATTTCGGGCCACATGTCACAGCCTATTGGGCCCGCCTGCAACAGCGCGAGGGTTTCAAGCGGGCGGTGGTGGCGGAACGTAAGGCTGGAATCGAGCAGAACGTCGCGCCAAGGCTGAGAGCTTGAAGGGGAACCGTCATTCCGGGGCGCCCGAAGGGCGAGCCCGGAATCTCTAGATTCCGGGTTCGATGCTTTGCATCGCCCTGGAATGACGATGATTTGTGACAGCGCTATCCCGCCGTGACACCACGCAAAATTCCGCTAAGGTGGCCCCGTCCGCGGCGGCCGAAGAGCCGCGCGAGGAGGACCGCCGATGGAAGATAAAGGTCGCGAATCCGACCATCTGATGCTGATTACGCCGGAGCGCGTGTTCTACGCCGGGCTACTCGGCCGGCCGCGCCGGCGCACCGCAGGCTGCTGCCACGTCTATGTCGCGGTGAAGGGCAGCCTGCATCTGACCATCGACGACGTCCACACCACTGACGTCCTGGTCGTGACCCTGCCGAACCAGCGCCACACCATCGCGAGCGACTACCGCACCGTCATCAGCGTCACGCTCGAGCCCGAGAGCATGCCGGACGGCGTGATCGAGGCACTGAGCCAGCGCCTAACTGGACCGGACAAGGCCGACTACGCGCGAAAAATCCTCGCCGCCTACGCGTTCCTACGCCAGCGCCGCTATGGCGACGTCACCACCGCCGAATTCGACGAGATGTGCTTTGGCAAGGCGCTGCCGCGCCGCATGCTCGACCTGCGCGTGATGCGGGCGATCGCGCGCATCGAGCGTTTCTCCGGGGAGCCGGTGACGGCGGAAGCTTGCGCAGCGGAAGCTGGCCTCTCGGCTTCGCGGTTCCTGCACCTGTTCAAGGAGGAGACCGGCATCTCCTTCCGCTCCTTCCGCGCCTGGAAGCGCGCGCGGTATCTCCTTCATTTCGCCAACCAGGACCTCAACCTCGCTCATCTCGCGCAGGACATCGGCTATCCCGACAGCACACATTTCAGCCATTCGATCCGCCGCTTTTATGGCCTGAAGCCGCGCGCCATCTTCGTCGGCTCGCGCGATCTCGCCATCTATCGCAGCGGCGAGACGGTGAAGCTTGCGGAAGCAAGCTAGCCACGAATTGTAGGGTGGGTTAGCCGAAGGCGTAACCCACCGCTTCTGCATCCGCGGGACGCGCCTTGGTGGGTTACGCTTCGCTAACCCACCCTACGCAGCGACGTTTCCTGCCCTAGCTTCTCCGCGCAAGAAGCCATCCTCGCCAGGTCACATGATCGCAGCGTTGCATCCTCAACCTGCGAGATACCCAAGGCATGAGCGACAAGGCCGTCATCACCTGCGCGCTGAACGGCGTGCTCACCGACCCCAGGCAGCACAATGTGCCGGTGACGCCCGAAGAGATGGCGCGCGAGGCCAGGGCTGCGTTCGACGCCGGCGCCAGCATCATGCACATCCATCTGCGCCAGCAGGCGCCGAACAAGGGGCACCTGCCGTCCTGGGAGGTCGGCGTCTCGCGCGAAATCCAGCAGGCGATCCGCGAGGCTTGCCCTGGCGTGATCATCAATCACACCTCGGGCGTATCCGGGCCGAACTACGGCGGCGCGCTCGATTGCATCCGCGAGACCAAGCCGGAGATCGCCGCCTGCAACGCCGGCTCGCTGAACTATCTCAAGGTGAAGGCCGATCATAGCTGGGCCTGGCCGCCGATGATGTTCGACAACGCGGTCGAAAAAGTGAAGGACTATCTTGACGTCATGAACGCAGTCGCCACCATCCCCGAGTTCGAATGTTTTGACGTCGGCATCGTCCGCTGTGTCGGCATGTATACCGAAGTCGGCATGTACAAGGGACCGCTCGAATATAATTTCGTCATGGGCGTAGCCTCCGGCATGCCCGCTGATCCCGAGCTGCTGCCGATCCTGCTCAAGCTGAAGCGTCCCGAGGCGCATTGGCAGGTCACGGCAATCGGCCGTGAGGAAATCTGGCCGCTGCACCAGCGCTGCGCCGATCTCGGTGGGCATCTGCGAACCGGTCTCGAGGACACCTTCTATCTCGCCGACGGCAAGAAGGTGACGTCGAACGGCCAGTTGATCGAAGCGGTGGCCGCCTGCGCGCGGCGTGCCGGCCGCGAGATCGCGAGTCCGGCCGAGGCGCGGAAGATATTTGGGACGAATCGCTGAACGTCGTTCCGGGACGCGCGAAGCGCGAACGCCAATTCGCAATTGCGAATTGTGGAACCTCGAGATTCCGGGTTCGATGCTACGCATCGCCCCGGAATGACGGAGCAAGTTGTGGCACTCATCGAAAACACCATCTCCTCCGGCAGCGCCGCCTACCACGCCAATCGTGACGGCATGCTGGCGCTGATCGATCGCATGCGTGCGCTGGAGGAGCGCTCGCGTGCGGCGTCCGCCGCCGCGAAGGACCGCTTCCACAAACGCGGCCAGCTCCTGCCGCGCGAGCGCGTCGCGCTGGTGCTCGATCCCGGCGCGCCCTTCATCGAGCTCTCGACGCTTGCCGGCTATATGTTCGACGTTCCCGATGTCAACAAGAGCGTGCCGGGCGGTGGCGTCATCGCAGGCATCGGCTTCGTCTCGGGCATTCGCTGCATGGTCAGCGCCAGCGACGCCGGCATCGATGCCGGCGCGCTGCAGCCTTATGGCCTCGACAAGACGCTGCGCGTGCAGGAGCTCGCGCTGGAGAACAAGCTGCCTTACGTGCAGCTCGTCGAAAGCGCCGGCGCCAATCTCTTGCGCTACCGCGTCGAGGATTTCGTCCGTGGCGGCAACATCTTTCGTAACCTCGCGCGGCTGTCGGCGGCGGGCCTTCCCGTCGTGACCGTGACGCATGGCTCCTCAACGGCCGGGGGGGCCTATCAGACGGGTCTGTCCGACTACATCGTCATGGTGCGTGGCCGAACCCGCGCCTTCCTCGCGGGACCACCGTTGCTCAAGGCCGCAACCGGCGAGATCGCGACCGAGGAAGAGCTCGGCGGCGCCGAGATGCACACGCAGATCTCCGGCCTTGGCGACTACCTTGCGGAAGATGATCGCGATGCCCTGCGCATCGCACGTGAGATTATGGCGGCGCTGGAATGGGAACGGCCGGTCAGGGTAGCCAGGCAATACAAGCCGCCGCGCTACGATCAGGACGAGCTGCTCGGCATCATGCCGATGGATCACAAGCGTCCCGTCGACATGAAGCAGATCATCGCGCGCATCGTCGACGATTCCGACTTCACCGAGATGGCGTCGAACTATGGCCCCGCCACCGTCTGCGGCCATGGCCGCATCGAGGGCCAGGCGATTGGCATCATTACCAACAACGGCCCGCTCGATCCAGCCGGCGCCAACAAGGCGACCCACTTCATCCAGGCCTGCTGCCAGACCTGCACGCCGCTGCTGTATCTGAACAACACCACTGGCTACATGGTCGGCAAATCCTACGAAGAAGCCGGCATGATCAAGCACGGATCGAAAATGATCCAGGCGGTGACGTCGGCGACCGTGCCGCAGATCACCATCTATTGCGGCGCCTCCTTTGGCGCCGGCAATTACGGCATGTGCGGCCGGGGCTTCCATCCGCGCTTCTGCTTCTCCTGGCCCAATGCCAAGACCGCCGTGATGGGCGGCGAGCAGGCGGCCGAGACCATGGCGATCGTGACGGAGGCTGCCGCCGCACGGCGCGGCAAGCCGATCGAGCGGGAGAAGCTGGAGGCCATGAAGGCGCAGATCATCGGCGTGTTCGATGGCCAGATGGATGTGTTCTCGACCAGCGCGCGGGTTCTCGATGACGGCGTCATCGATCCGCGCGATACTCGCGCTGTTCTCTCGGAAGTGCTCGCGATCTGCCGTGAGGGCGACGCTCGTACGCCGCAGCGCATGCAATTTTCGGTGGTCCGTCCATGAGGAACGGATCAGTCCAGCACCGGCCGTTCTTCAAGGTCCTGATCGCCAATCGCGGCGAGATCGCGCTCCGGTTGATGCGGAGCGCGCGGCGGCTTGGCCTTGGCGTGGTCGCAGTCTATTCGGATGCGGATCGCGATGCCTTGCATGTGCGGCAGGCTGACCAGGCCGTGCGGATCGGCGAAGCGCTGCCCGCGCAATCCTATCTCAACATCCCTGCGATCATCACCGCGGCAAAGGCAAGCGGCGCGGATGCCGTGCATCCCGGCTATGGCTTCCTCGCCGAGAACGAGGCGTTCGCGCAGGCCTGCAAGGATGCGGGCCTCGTCTTCATCGGCCCGTCGCCGCTGGCAATCGAGGCGATGGGTAACAAGGCCGGCGCCAAGGAGATCATGAAGAAGGCCGGCGTACCTATCGTGCCCGGTTATCAAGGTACCGACCAGAGTGACGAGGTGATGCTCGCGGAAGCCGCGAAGATCGGCTTCCCCGTGATGATCAAGGCAGTCGCCGGGGGCGGCGGCCGCGGCATGCGGCTCGTGACCGAGGTCGCATCCTTCCCCGACGCGCTACGCAGCGCGCGCTCCGAGGCGAAGGCCGCGTTTGGCGATCCCACGGTCATCCTCGAACGTGCCATCCAGAATCCGCGGCACATCGAGATCCAGGTCTTCGGCGACGCTCATGGCAACGCCATCCATCTCGGTGAGCGCGATTGCTCCGTGCAGCGGCGGCACCAGAAGCTGATCGAGGAGGCGCCGTCGCCGGCAGTGACGCCGCAGCTGCGTGCGAGGATGGGTGAGGTTGCCGTCGCAGCCGTGAAGGCGCTGCGCTACGAGGGCGCCGGCACGCTGGAGTTCCTGCTCGACGAAAGCGGCGCGTTCTACTTCATGGAGATGAACACGCGCCTCCAGGTCGAGCATCCCGTGACCGAAGCGATCACCGGCCTGGACCTCGTTGAACTGCAACTGCGCGTCGCGCGTGGCGAACCGCTGCCGGTCAAGCAGCAGGACGTTAAATTCGACGGTCACGCCATCGAGGTGCGGCTGTGCTCGGAGGACGCCGCGCACGAGTTCATGCCACAGTCCGGCCGCATGGCGCGTTGGCAGGTGCCGGAAGGCATCCGTGTCGAGCACGCGCTGCAATCGGGCACGGAGATCCCGCCGTTCTACGATTCCATGATCGCCAAGGTCATCAGCCATGGCGCAACGCGCGAGGAGGCGCGAAGTCGCCTGCTCTGCGGGCTGGAGCAGCTCATCGCCTTCGGCGTCACCACCAACCAGGCGTTCCTGATGTCGTGCCTGCGACATCCCGGCTTTGCCAGGGGCGGGGCGACGACGGCTTTCATCGGCACGCATCGCGACGAACTGCTAGCGCCACGCAAGAACGGCGCGTTCGACGCGGCGCTCGCGGGCCTGCTGCTTTACGTCACCAACCCGCGCGCCCCGGCATGGCGTAGCGGGCGAAGCTTGGCGGCGACGTTTCCGCTGCCGGCGAAGATCGAGATGGACGGTCACACGCATGAGCTCGAAGTCGGGCGCGAGCGCGATGGCGGCTACATCGTCTCCATCGATGGGCGGGAGCATAGGTTCGAGGTCGATGAGCTGGACGCGCAGACGATTCGTTTCCACCATGAAGGCCTCATGGACACCGTAAAGTTTCTGCGCGATGGCGATCGGCTGTACCTCCAGCACCGCGGCCTCCCGCTCGTGGTAACCGATCTCACCCTTGCCCCGCCGAAGGCCGCCGCAGCCAACGGCGGCGACGGCAAGGTCCGCGCCGCCATGAACGGCCGCGTCGTCGCCGTGCTGGTCAAGCCCGGTGATCCCATCACCGTCGGCGAGCCGGTGATGACGCTGGAGGCGATGAAGATGGAGCACGTCCACAAGGCCGGTATCGATGGCGTGGTCACGGCAATCGATGTTGTGGAAGGCGAGCAGGTGACGACGGGGAAGATCGTGGTGGAGATTGAGCCGCAAACACCGCAATCGTAGGGTGGTTTAGCCGTAGGCGTAACCCACCTCTTTGGTTTCCGCGACGACAGAAGCGGTGGGTTACGCTTCGCTAACCCACCCTACAATTCTATTGCCCCCGCCCCGTCCCCTCATTGAGCAAACACGCCACCTTGTGCCGGTCGCCAGCCTCCACCAGCGCGGGCCGTTCCGTCTTGCATCGCTCCATCGCAAAACGGCAACGGGTGTGGAACGCGCATCCCGACGGCGGATTGACCGGGCTCGGCACGTCGCCATCAACGAGCGGTGCCAGTCGCTTCGCATGCGGGTTGGCGATCGGGACCGAGGCGAGCAGGGCCTGCGTATAGGGATGGCGCGGATTCCTGAACAGCTCATCCTTGTCCGCGATCTCGACGATGCGTCCGAGATACATCACCGCGACACGGTGGCTGATATGGGCGACCACAGCCAGATCATGCGCGATGAAGAGATAGGAGAAGCCGTGCTGTCGTT
This sequence comes from Bradyrhizobium sp. UFLA05-125, assembly GCF_059803515.1. Taxonomy (NCBI): domain Bacteria; kingdom Pseudomonadati; phylum Pseudomonadota; class Alphaproteobacteria; order Hyphomicrobiales; family Nitrobacteraceae; genus Bradyrhizobium; species Bradyrhizobium sp. UFLA05-125. Next base: position 103,875 of record NZ_JBANBJ010000017.1, read on the forward strand.
GCAGGTCGATCAGCAGGTTGATCACCTGGGCCTGGATCGAGACATCGAGTGCCGAGACGGGTTCATCGCAGACGATCAGCCGCGGCTGAAGCGCGAGCGCCCGCGCGATGCAGATGCGCTGGCGCTGGCCGCCGGAGAACTGGTGCGGGAAATTGCGCATCTGGTCGGGCCGCAGGCCCACGTGCTCGAACAGTTTTGCGACCTGTGTCTCCAGCGCCTTGCCGCTGGCGAGGCCATGCACCGCGAGCGGCTCGCCGACGATGTCGCCCGCGGTCATGCGCGGGTTGAGCGAGGCGAAGGGATCCTGGAACACGATCTGCATCGAACGGCGATGCGGTCGCAGCTCGGTCTTGGAGAGATGCGTGATGTCCTCGCCGTCGAGGCGGATCTGGCCTGAGGTCGGCTCGACCAGCCGCAGCACGCTGCGTGCGACCGTCGACTTGCCGCAGCCCGATTCTCCGACGAGACCGAGCGTCTCGCCCGTTTGAAGCGAGAAGCTGACGCCGTCAACCGCATGCACGGTGCCGACTTGCCGCCGCAGCACGCCGGCGCGCACCGGATAGTGCTTGATCAGGTCGGTGACATCGAGCACCGCCTCGCTCATGCCACCTCCTCCGCGACGTCGGCCGCGCGCCAGCAGGCGGCGAGATGGCCGCCGCCCCAATCCTGAAGCGGCGGATATTCGGCCTCGCAGCGCTTGATGGCGAGCTTGCAACGCGGCGCGAAGGCGCAGCCCTTTGGAAGCCGCACCAGCGACGGCACGGTGCCGGGAATTTCGTTTAGCCGCGCCTGCGCCGCGACGCCGGAAGCCGGTACCGCCGGGATCGAAGCCATCAGTCCGCGCGTATAGGGATGCTTTGGCGCGGCGAACAGTGCCTCGACGCTCGCTTCCTCGACCTTCTTGCCCGCATACATCACGATCACGCGCTGCGCGGTCTGCGCGACGACACCGAGATCATGCGTAATCAGCACGAGGCCGGTGCCGAGCTGCTTCTGAAGGTCGAGGATCAGCGCCAAAATCTGCGCCTGGATGGTGACGTCGAGGGCGGTGGTCGGCTCGTCCGCGATCAGCAGCGCCGGCCGGCACGCTAGAGCCATCGCGATCATCGCGCGCTGGCGCATGCCGCCTGAAAGCTGATGCGGATATTCCTTTGCGCGCCGCGCCGGTTCCGGGATGCGCACCAGCCGGAGCATCTCGACCGCGATGTTGTGGGCTTCCCTGGTCGAGATCTTCCTGTGCAGCCGCACCGCCTCCGTGATCTGGTCGCCGATCCGCATCACGGGATTGAGCGAGGTCATCGGCTCCTGGAAGATCATGGAAATGCGGTTGCCCCGGATCGCGCGCATTTTCGCGTCATCCAGCGCGAGCAGGTCGGTGCCCTCGAGCGTCACTGAGCCGCCGACGATGCGTCCGGGTGGATCCGGCACCAGCCGCATAAGGGAGAGGGCGGTGACGCTCTTGCCGCAGCCGGACTCGCCGACGATCGCCAGCGTCTCGCCGCGCCGCACGCGGAATGAGACGTCGTCGACCGCCTTGAAGAGCCCCGAATTGGTGAAGAACACCGTTTTCAGGTTCTTGACATCGAGCACGAGGTCGGAGGCGTCGCTCATCAGCCGCGCTGCCTCGGGTCGAGGATGTCGCGCAGTGCGTCGCCGAACAAATTGGTGCCGAACACGGCGAGGCTAATGGCAATGCCCGGGAAGATGACGAGCCACGGTGCGGTGCGGACATATTCGGCGGCGGATTCCGACAGCATGCGGCCCCAGGACGGGTAGGGCTCGGGAATACCGAGGCCAAGGAACGAGAGCGAAGCTTCGGTGAGGATGGTCGAGCCGAGTTGCGCAGTGGCGAGCACGATCAGGGGCGCCAGCGTGTTCGGCAGCACGTGGCGCAGCGCGATCCGCACCTCGCTCATCCCGATCGACTTGGCGGCTTCCACGAACGGCTGCTCGCGCAAGGCCAGCGTATTGGCGCGGATCACGCGCGCCACCGTCGGAATCAGCGGAATAGCGATCGCGATGATGACGTTTGGCAGCGACGGCCCGAGCGCCGCGGTCATCACCAGCGCCAGCACCAGCAGCGGCAGCGCTTGGAGAATGTCGGAGGCGCGCTGGAACACGAGATCGACCCAGCCCGAGAGGTAGCCCGAGGTCAGGCCGACGATGACGCCGATTGACGCGCCAAGCGTGGTCGAGCCGAGCCCGACTGCAAGCGAGATCCGCGCGCCGTGGATGATGCGGCTGAAGACGTCGCGGCCAAAGGAATCCGTGCCCATCCAGTGCAGCGCGCTTGGGCGCGCCAGCGCATGCGCGGCATCCACGGTGAGGGGATCGAAGCGGGCGAGGACGTTGGCGAAGATCGCGGTGAGCACGAACAGCGTCATGATGATCAGTCCGGCCGCGCCCAGCACATGCCGCTGCGCCAGGAACAGCACGCGCCGCCAGCCTTCGGTCGCGCCGGCGCCGGCGCGCTTCAGTTCGAGATCATAATCGATCGCGGCCAAGCAGGTCTCCTAATCCGTATACCGGATGCGCGGGTCGAACACGGCGTAGAGCATGTCGACGGTGAAGTTCGCGAACACCACGACGATAGCGATGAACATCACGAGGTTCTGCACGATCGGATAATCGCGCCAGCGGATGGCCTCGACCAGGAAGCGCGCGACACCAGGGATGTTGAATACGGTCTCGGTGACGATGAGGCCGCCGATCAGGAATGCCGCCTCGATGCCGATCACGGTGATCACCGGCAAAATCGCGTTCTTCAGCGCATGCTGATAGTTCACCGCGGCGTCGGAGGCGCCCTTGGCGCGTGCGGTGCGGATATAGTCCTGCCGCAGCACCTCCAGCATCGAGGAGCGCGTGATGCGCATGGTGAGCGCGGCGCTGCGGAAGCCGACGGCGGCAGCCGGCACCGCATAGGTCGCAAACGCCTCCAGCCAGGTCTGAGGATTGGGATTGAAGATCGGCATCTGGCCGAACATCGCGACCGACGCGGTGAGGATCAAAAGCCCGAGCCAGAACGAGGGCAGCGACAGCCCGCTGAGACTGACGACACGCAATGCATAATCGAGCTTTGTTCCCTGCTTCACCGCGCTGATGACGCCCAAGGGAATGCCGATCGAGGCGGAGAACAGCAATGCGAGCCCGGCAAGCCGTGCGGTGATCGGAATCCGCGGCAAGATCTCCTGGAGCGCCGGCTTCTCCGAGACATAGGAGTAGCCAAAATCGCCGCGCAGAAAACCGCCGATCCAGTGCAGATACTGCATCACCAGCGGCTGGTCGATGCCGAGCTCCTTTTCCAGATTGGCCTTGTCGGCGGGATCGACGTAACCGGCGGCGGCAAAGAGGATGTCGACGATGTTGCCGGGCACGATGCGCAGCAGGAAGAAGATGACGACCGAGATCCCAAAGAGGGTCACGAGCATCAGAAACAGGCGGCGCACCAGATAGGCAAACATCCCAACGCCTCCTGCCCAGCCTTCAGCTGCCTGTCCGCCCCGTTACTTGTCCAGCCACAAATCCTCGTACCGATAGCCATTATAGGAGGAGTTCGTCATGATCGTTACGCCCTTGACGTAGGGCTGCCAGCAGGTGCCCATGCGGCTATGGAAGATGATCGGGCGGGCGACATCCTCCTGCAGCCTCTTGTCGATCTCCCAGACCAGCTTCCTGCGCTTGCCAATGTCGGTCTCCTGCGACTGCACGTCGAACAGCTTTTCGATGTCCTTGTTGCAGTAGTTGGTGTAGTTGCGCTCCGAGCCGCAGGAATAATTCTCGTAGAAGGACTGGTCGGGATCGTCGACCGCGTTACCCGTGAGGTTGAGACCGATCATATAGTCCTTGCGCGCAACCTTCGGGAACCAGTTCGCCGTCTCCACGACGTCGAGCTCGCCGTCGATGTAAATGCTCTTGAGCTGATCGATCAGGATCACCGCGGGGTCGCGATAAACCGGGATGTTGCGCGTAGAGACTTTCACCGCGAGATGCTTGTCGGGACCGTAACCCGCCTTCTGCATCAGCTTCTTCGCCTCCTCGCGATTGGCGTTCACGTCAGGGCCGTAGCCGGGAATGGTCTCCAGCATCTCCTTGGGCATGCCCCACAGGCCGTTCGGCGGCGGCAGCATGGTGCCGCCGATATCGCCCTGGCCCTCGAACATGATCGAGATGAACGCCTTGCGATTCAGCGCCAGTGCCATGGCGCGGCGGATGTCGACATTGTCGAACGGCGGCGCCGACGAATTGACGATGATGTTGGTCGAGACGTTGGTCGGCGCGACCTCGCAGATCGCCTTCGGCGCCTGCGCCTTGACGTCCTTCACCAGCGGGATCGTCACCTCGGTCGGGAAGGTCATGTCGAACTTGCCGGCGACGAAAGCGAGGATTGCGGTCGAGCGGTTCGGGATGATGGTGAACTCGATGCCGTCGAGATAGGGCCTTCCCTTCTTCCAGTAGTCGGGATTGCGGGTTAGCTTGATCGACTCGTTGGCCTTGAACTCGACGAACTTGAACGGCCCGGTGCCGATCGGATGCGTGCGCATCTCGGCGGGCGAGACGTGGCAAGGGTAAACCGGCGTATAGCCCGAGGCGAGCAGCGCCAGCAGCGAGGGCTGCGGCCGCTTCAAGTTGAACGAGACCTCGAAATCGCCATTGGTCGTGACGTCATTGACTTCGTTGTACCAGGCCTTGCGCGGGTTCTGCCGGAACTTTTGCTGCGACTTGCCCATCAGCATGTCGAAGGTGCATTTGACGTCGGCGGAAGTGAACGGCTTGCCGTCGTGCCATTTCACGCCCTGGCGCAGCTTGAAGGTCAGCGTCTTGTTGTCGCCGCCCCAGGCCCAGCTCTCCGCGAGCTCCGGGACGATGTCATCCATGCTGTTCTGTGGCTCGTCCTGCTTGTAGATGACGAGATTGTTGAAGACGGGCATGAAGGGAATGTTGACCGAATAGGTCGCGCCTTCGTGGATCGAAGCATTTGCGGGGCTGTCGCGATGATACATCCGCAAGATGCCGCCCTGCTTGCCCTCGTCGGCGAACGCGGTGGTTGAGACCGTCAACACCGCTAGCGCCGCCATCGCGGCGAGCGCCCTCACGCTCCGCATGCTTCTCTCCCTCGAGCCTCGAGGCCTTGTGCAGCCTGTTTGATCGCGACGATAGCCATGCGCGCGAGGGCAGGCAACGGCCAAGGCCTATTGCGGCCTCGGCAATTCGGATGACGTAGAGCCGCACGTTCCTCTCTCACAATGTGAGAGAAGCTGATGTCGCCCTTTCAGTTGGAACCAGATCGAGTTTAGCGTTGCGCCTGCGCGCGGGACGGCAGCAGCGCCAGGACGATCGAGGGCAGCGGAAAGAACAGGGCGCCCAGGACGAACCAGACACCCCGCGAACGTCCCTTCTCCGCCGCAAATTTCGCAGTGCAGCGCCCGCACAGGATGAAGATGGCAAGAAGGCCGGCAACGAAAAGAAACGCGGCGAGCATGGAGGCTCCTCTCAACGCCTGTTGAGCATACAGGACCGCGGTCGCGAGGACGACGGGCGACACCATCCCGGCGAAATCAAAATCCAGAGAGGCGACGGACTACACCTGCAGCGTGTCGCCGCCCTTCAAATGCAGCATCTCGCGTGCCTCGTCGGAGCTGGCGACTTCGAGGCCTAAGCCCTCGATGATCTTGCAGGCGAGGCGCACCTGCTCGGCGTTGGAGGAGGCCATGCGGCCGGGCGCAGCCCAGAGCGAGTCTTCCAGGCCGACGCGGATGTTGCCGCCCATGGCGGCGGCCATCGCCGCGATCGGAAGCTGATGCCGTCCGGCGCCCAGCACCGACCAGATGAACTTGTCGCCGAACAGCCGCTCCGCGGTGCGCTTCATATGCAGCACGTCCTCGGGATGCGGGCCGATCCCGCCCTGCAGGCCGAACACGGTTTGCACGAACAGCGGCGGCTTCACGAGACCCAGATCGAGGAAATACTGGAGATTATAGAGGTGCGCGGTGTCGTAGCATTCGAACTCGAAGCGGGTTCCGGTCTCGGACAGCGTCTTCAGAACGAACTCGATGTCCTGGAAGGTGTTGCGGAACACGATGTCCTTGTTCTCGACATGCTTGCGTTCCCAATCATGCTTGAAGGTCTTGAAGCGGTTGAGCATGCCGAAGAAGCCGAAATTCATAGAGCCCATGTTCAGCGAAGCCACTTCCGGCTTGTACACCGCGGCGGGCCGCACGCGTTCGTCCACCGTCATGGTCGGCGAGCCACCGGTGGTGAGGTTGATCACGGCGTTGGAACGCTGCTTGATGATCTTGAGGAACGGCGCAAAGGCCTCCGGCGATTGATCCGGCTGGCCGGTCTCGGGGTTGCGCGCGTGCAGATGCACGATCGCCGCACCCGCTTCCGCGGCTTCCACCGCCGCATCCGCGATCTCTTGCGGCGTCACCGGCAGGGCAGGAGACATCGACGGCGTGTGGATCGCGCCGGTGACGGCGCAGGTGATGATGACTTTGCGGGCCGATACTTTGCTAACCATGGGTTTGCAACTCCGAGGCGGCTGTGATCTACCGTCACGCTTAGCATCAAGACACGATCGGAGCCATCATGGATCTCGACATCAAGGGGTTGCGCGTATTGGTGACCGCGGGGGCGGCCGGCATAGGGCTTGCAATCGCTCGCCGCTTCCTTGCCGAGGGCGCAAAGGTGCACGTCTGCGATGTCGACGAGATGGCGCTTGCCGCGCTTGCGAACGGCGATCCCGCCATTACGCGCTCGCAGTGCGATGTCTCCGACCGGGGCGCCGTGAAGACGATGTTCGATGAGACGGTCCGCGCGCTCGGCGGCCTGGATGTGCTCGTCAACAATGCCGGCATCGCCGGCCCGACGGCGAAGGTCGAGGAGATGAACCCGGAGGACTGGGACCGCTGCGTCGAGGTCTGCCTTACCGGCCAGTTCAACTGCACGCGACTCGCGGTGCCGCTGCTCCGCGAGAGCAGGAACGCCTCGATCGTCAACATCTCGTCCGCCGCCGGCAAGGTCGGCTTCGCCATGCGCACCCCTTACGCGGCGGCGAAGTGGGGCGTCATCGGCCTGACCAAGTCGCTGGCGATCGAGCTCGGCCCCGACAAGATCCGCGTCAACGCCATTTTGCCCGGTCTCGTCGCCGGCGATCGCCAGCGCCGCGTGCTGGAAGCGAAGGCGCAGCAGCGCGGCATCTCCTACGCCGAGATGGAGCGCATCGCGTTCTCCTATACCTCGATCAAGGACTACGTGACGCCCGACCAGATCGCCGACCAGATCCTGTTCATGGCAAGCCCGCGCGGCCGCACCATTTCCGGCCAGGCTATCTCGATATGCGGTGATACGCAGATGCTGGGGTGAGATGGCATCAACAAATTCAGTCGTCGTCCCGGATCAGCGCTCGCTACGCTCGCTTGTCCGGGCGACACCGAGTTTGTGGTTGCCCCTCATACAATCCGCGACGTCTTGTTACCCCAATAGCGATCCCGCAGCAGGCGCTTGTACAGTTTTCCGGTCGGCAGGCGCGGCAATTCCTTTTCGAAGTCGACCGAGCGTGGCACCTTTTGTCGCGACAGCGATTTGGCGCAAAACGTGATCAGCTCTTCGGCGAGCGCCGGCCCCGGCACCACGCCCGGCATCGGTTGCACCACGGCCTTCACCTCTTCGCCGAGATCGGCGTTGGGCACGCCGAACACCGCGGCGTCCGCGACATTCGGATGGGTGATCAGCAGATTCTCGCATTCCTGCGGATAGATGTTCACCCCGCCCGAGATGATCATGAAGGTGGCGCGGTCGGTGAGATAGAGGAAGCGGTCCGCGTCGACATAGCCAACGTCGCCGACCGTGCTCATGCTGCCATCGGCCGAGCGCGCTTCCTTTGTCTTCTCGGGATCGTTGAAATATTGAAACGCCGAGGCCGTCTTGAACCACACCGTGCCCGCGGTGCCGGTCGGGCACTCCTTCATGTTCTCGTCGAGAATATGCAGATCGCCGAAGAGCACCTTGCCGACGGTGCCGCGATGGGCGAGCCACTCCTCGGTGTTGCAGGCGGTGAAGCCGAGCCCCTCGGTCGCGCCGTAATATTCGTGGATGATCGGGCCCCACCATTTGATGATGTCCTCCTTCACCAGCGCCGGGCAGGGCGCCGCGGCATGGATCGCAATCTCGAGCGAGGACAGGTCATAGCGGTTTCGCACCTCCGCCGGCAGCTTCAACAGGCGCGAGAACATCGTTGGCACGAGCTGGGTGTGGGTGATGCCCCATTTCTCGACCAGCTCGAGGTAACGCTCGGGATCAAAGCTCTCCATGATGATCACGGTGCCGCCCATGCGGATCGTCAGATTGACCGCGGCCTGCGGCGCCGAATGATAGAGCGGCGCCGGCGACAGATAGACCATACCCTCGCGGTAGTGCCAAAGTTTCGTGAGGAAATCGAATAGCGGCATATTCTGCCGCGGCGGCTCCTCCGGAAGCGGCCGCAAGATGCCCTTCGGCCGTCCCGTCGTGCCCGACGAATAGAGCATCGCCGTGCCCAGCCATTCGTCGGCGATCGGCGTCTTCGGCAAGCTTGCCGTCGCCTGCTCAAGCCCGACGATACGGTCGCTCTCACCCGGGCCATCGGCGACGACGCAGAGCTCGATCTTTGGACATTCCTTCAGCGCCTCGCGCGCGATGTCGAGCTTGGCCACCGAGGTGATCAGGATACGCGACTGGCTGTTGGTGAGAATGTAGGCGAGCTCGCTCGGCGTGAGAAACGAGTTGACGCAAGTAAAGTAAAGTCCCGACCGCTCGCCCGCGCTGCAAGCTTCGAGATAGCGCGAATTGTTCTCCATGAAGATCGAATAGTGATCGAGCCGCTTCAAGCCGTGCTTGCGAAACAGATGCGCCAGCCGGTTGCTGCGCACATCGAGCTCGCGATAGGTGACGGTCTCGCCCGTGCCGGCCATGATGAAGGCGGGCTGCAGCGGGCGCAGACGGGCATGCGTACCTGTGTACATCGATCCTCCGAGGTTGCGTTAAGCGGCGAGAAGCAGGATTTCGCGCACCTGTGCGGGGCCGTCGATCCGCCGTGGGTTGCGCGGCACCCAGAGCGTACGCATCGCCTGCTCGGCGATGCCGGCGAAATGCTCGGGCGACACGCGCATCTCAGCGAGGCTGCGTGGCATGCCCAGCGAGCGGATGAAGGCATCCAGCACGTCGGCGGCATTCTGGCCCGGGAAGCCCATCGCCGCCGCGACGATCATCTGGCGATCGGCATTTTCACACTCGTTCCAGCGCATCACTGCCGGCAGCATGATGCAGGAGGTGTAGCCATGCGGCACGTCGAAGGCCGCGCCCAGCACGTAACCGATGCCGTGGCTCGCGCCCATGGGAACGCCGGCGGCGAGCGCGCCCATCGACAGCCAGGTGCCGAGCTGCGCGTCCATCCGCGCGTCGAGATCTCTGGGGTTGGCCTTCACCCGCGGCAGCGCATCGGCGAGCATCGCAAGCCCCTTCACGGATTGCGCGTCGGCATAAGGGTGCGTCTCGCGCGAGCAGATCGCCTCGACGCAATGGTCGACGGCACGGATGCCGGTCGAGAGGAACAGCCATTCCGGCGTATGCACGGTGATGGCGGGATCGAGGATCGTTGCGCGCGGCACCATCAGCGGATGGCGGAGCATCTGCTTCACATGGGTGCTGCGGTCGGTGACCCCCGCGATGGCGCTGAACTCGCCGCCGGCGATCGTGGTGGGCACGCTGACCTGCCGCACCGATGGTGCGTTCATCTCGGGTGCGACGCCCTTGTGGACGCGGATGCGTTCGATGCCATCGGTGCTGTCGATGTCGTTGGCAAGGCAGAGCTGTACCGCCTTGGCGCCGTCGGTGATCGAGCCGCCGCCGACGGTGACGATCAAGTCAGCCTTCACCTCTCGCGCCGCGTTGGCGGCCGCGATCACCGCCTCGCGCGGCGTATGCGCCGGCATGGCGTCGAACAGGCCGGCACAACGCGCGCCCAGTGCCTGCTTGATTTTCTGGATTTCGTCGGTCTGCCGGTTGAGCGTGCCGGACACCATCAGGAAGGCACGATCCGCCTTCAGCCGATCCATCTGCGCCAGAATGGCGCACGCGGCCGGATGGCCGAACACGACCTCCTCGATCGCGCCGAAAACGACACGCCCTTGATGCACGCCTGTCCTCCCGGACAATTCGTCTTGTTTTTGTTCGACTAATCTAGCCGAGCTGCCGGCGCCCGTCATGCGCGAAGACGCTGTCTCTCTCTTCCCCTCTCCCTGCTCTTCGCGGGGAGAGGGGAGGGTGAGGGGTGTTTCCACATTCACAATGGCAGTTTGGCTCGCGGAGGCTCCCCCTCACCCGATCGCATCTTGCGATGCGATCGGCCTCTCCCGCAGGCGGGGAGAGGCGAAGCAACCGCCTCGCATTCACGAGCCCGGCGAATAAGACTATTCGCATTCAGCTACCTAATCGCCGGTTGCACAACCGACTATCTCCGCGCAACCCGCCATCCGGTTAGGCGTTCCGCCTCAGATTGCGCCGTCTTCCGTCTTGAAGAGTTCATCATTGAAACCCATCTTGTGCCGCCTGCGGGTAAGGGACTACCCTGTTTGCCGCAGCCACGAAGGAAGGGGCAAGACATGAGCAAGCCGAACCCGAGGCAGCATCTAGTCCGACGGCAATCCGCGCTGCATCCCTTCCTCGCAGTTCTGGCGCTGATGGTTACCGGCCTCCTCGTCGGCTGTGACAGGCCTGCCTCGCAGGCGGCAGCTCCGCCGGCGCCTTCCGTCACCGTCGCCCAGCCGGTCAAGCGCACGGTCACTGATTGGGATGAATACACCGGCCGCTTCGATGCGGTCGAAGAGGTGCAGGTGCGTCCGCGCGTCGGTGGCTACGTCAATTCGGTCGAATTCCAGGACGGTGCCATCGTGCACCAGGGCGATCTGCTCTACGTCATCGACCCGCGCCCGTTCGAGGCGGTGGCTGAACAGGCGGACGGTCAGCTCGCGGACGCGCGCGCAAAAGTCGAGCTGGCCAAGCGCGAGCTCGACCGCGGCCTCAATCTGGTCCAGACCAGCGCGGTCTCCGAGCAGGTCGTCGATCAGCGCCGCCAGGCCCTCCAGGCCGCGCACGCCGCCGAGACGCAGGCGGAAGGCTCGCTCAAGGCCGCCAAGCTCAATATCGAATTCACCCATGTGGTGGCGCCGATCACCGGCCGCGTCAGCCGCCATCTCGTCAGCCCCGGCAATCTGGTGCAAGGCAGTGACGCCGGCTCCTCGACGCTGCTCACCTCGATCGTGACGCTGGATCCCATCTACGTCTATTTCGACATGGATGAGACGAGCTTCATCAAATACAGCAAGCTGTGGTTCGAAGGAAAGCGCCCGAGCTCGCGTGATACGCCGAACCCGGTGCAGGTGACGCTCGCCGGCGAGACCAAGCCGTCGCATGACGGCACCATCAATTTCCTCGACAACCGCCTCGACGTCTCCACCGGCACGCTGCGCAGCCGCGCCGTCATCAAGAACACTGACCTTTCCATCCTCCCGGGCCAGTTCGGCCGCGTCCGGCTGATCGGCAGCGCGCCGTATGAGGCGCTTTTGATTCCGGATGCCGCGGTCGCGACCGATCAGTCCCGCAAGATCGTCTTCGTGGTCAAGCCGGACGATACCGTCGAGGCGCGCCCCGTGACGCTAGGTCCGCTCGACGAGGGACTGCGCGTGATCCGCGAAGGGCTCAAGGCCGATGATCGCGTGATCGTCGACGGCATTCAGCGCGCCCGCGTCGGCGCCAAGGTTAATCCGCATCAAGCGCAAGCGCAGGCGGGTGGCAAGTCATGAATCTCGGCCGCCTCTCCATCAACCAGCCCATCCTGGCGATGGTGCTGTCGATCGTGCTTCTGATCGTCGGCGCGCTCGCCTACACCACGCTGCCGGTCTCCGAATATCCGCAAGTGGTGCCCCCGACCGTGGTGGTGACAACGCAATATCCCGGCGCCTCCGCGCAAACCGTCTCCGACACGGTCGCTGCTCCGATCGAGCAGGAGATCAATGGCGTCGAGGACATGCTGTATCTCTACAGCCAGGCGACCTCGAACGGCCAGCTCACCATCACCGTCACCTTCAAGCTTGGCACCGACCTCGACAAGGCCCAGGTGCTGGTGCAGAACCGCGTCGCGATAGCGCAGCCGCGCCTTCCGGCGGAAGTGCAGCAGCAAGGCGTGACCACACGCAAGAACTCGCCCGACATCCTGATGGTCGTGTTCATGCTGTCGCCCGACGACAGCTTTGACCAGCTCTACATCTCCAACTATGCGCTGCTCCAGGTCCGCGATCAGCTCTTGCGTCTCGACGGCGTCGGCGACATCACGATCTTTGGCGCGCGCGATTATTCGATGCGGCTCTGGCTCGATCCCGACCGGATCGCCAATCTCGGCCTAACCTCGACCGAAGTGCTGGCGGCGATCCGGTCGCAGAACGTGCAGATCGCCGGCGGCCAGATCGCGGAACCGCCGATCGCGGACCGAGCCTTCCAGCCGAACCTCACCTTCACCGGACGCCTGAAGGATCCGAAGCAGTTCGAGGACATCCTGATCAAGGCCGGTTCCGACGGCCGAACCGTGCGCCTGCGCGACGTCGCCCGCATCGAGCTCGGCGCGCTGTCCTACTCCACCAATAGCTTCCTGCTGCGCAAATCGGCCGTCGGCATGTTGGTGACGCAGCGGCCAGGATCCAACGCGCTGGCGACCGCGAAGAACATTTCCGACACCATGGTGAAGCTCAAGCAGAGCTTCCCGAAAGGGCTCGACTACAATATCGGCTACAACCCGACCGAGTTCATCGCCCAATCTGTCCACGAGCTGATCAAGACCATCTACGAGGCCATGCTGCTGGTGGTCATCGTGGTGCTGGTCTTCCTGCAAGGCTGGCGGCCGGCGATCATTCCGATCATCGCCATCCCGGTCTCGCTGGTCGGCACCTTTGCGGTGATGGCGGCGCTCGGCTTCTCCATCAATAACCTCACGCTGTTCGGTCTCGTGCTCGCCGTCGGCATCGTGGTCGACGACGCCATCGTGGTGGTCGAGAATGTCGAGCGGCACCTCGAGCATGGCCTCAGCCGACGTGATGCCGCGCTGAAGACCATGGAGGAGGTCGGCGGCGCGCTGGTCTCGATCGCGCTAGTGCTGTGCGCCGTGTTCGTGCCGACGGCGTTCCTGGGAGGCATCTCCGGGCAGTTCTTCCAGCAATTCGCCGTTACCATTGCGGTGGCGACCGCGATCTCCTGCTTCTGCTCGCTGACACTGTCGCCGGCGCTGGCCTCGCTGATCCTTACTCCGCATGAAGAGAAGCGGCCGCCGGCGCGCTGGAATGTCATTGCACGCGGCTGGGGAGCCTTCACCGGCGTCTTTAACCGCGTGTTCGACCGTCTGTCACACGGCTATGCCGGTATCGCCAATTTCGTCATCCGGCATTCGGTGGTGATGTTGCTGGTCTACGTCGTGCTGATCGGCAGCGCCGGCTGGCTGATCTTTACCACGCCGCAGGGCTTCATTCCGGCGCAGGATCGCGGCTACGTCATCATCTCGGCGCAATTGCCGGGCGCGGCGTCGCTGGCGCGCACCACCGAGATCGTGCACGAGATCGAGGGCATCGCACTCGATACGCCGGGCATCATCCGCGTCGCCGTCTTCGCCGGCTTCTCCGGCGCCACGCGTACGCAGCAGGGCAACGCCGCCGCGCTGTTTCCGGTATTCGCCGAGCCGGAGGTGCGCCTGAAGAAGGGGCTTACGGCTGGCGTCATCACCGCCGAGCTGCGCAAGCGCCTCGCGAAGATCGAAGGCGCCTTCATCATCGTCATTCCGCCGCCGGCCGTGCCCGGCATCGGCACCGGCGGCGGCTTCACCATCCGCGTCCAGGACCGGCAGGGCCGCGGACCGGAAATGCTCGCGGCGGCCACTGACGAGCTGGTCGCCGCTGCGCGCAAATCACCCAATCTCACCTCGGTGTTCTCGCCGTTCACGGCCAACACGCCGCAGCTCTTCGTCGACATCGACCGCACCAAGGCGCAGAAGCTCGGCGTTCCCATCTCTAATATCAACGACACGATCCAGACCTATTTCGGATCGACCTATGTCAACGACTTCAACCTGTTCGGCCGTACCTATCACGTCACCGCCCAGGCCGATTTGCCGTTCCGAAAAGAGCCCAGCGATCTCGCACGGCTGCGCACGCGCAATGCGTCCGGCGACATGGTGATGCTTGGCAGCGTGGTCGACTTCAAGAATGTCTCCGGCCCCGACCGCGTCGCGCGCTACAATCTTTATGCGGCGTCCGAATTGCAGGGCGAACCGGCGCCGGGCACCAGCTCGACGACCGCACTCAACACCATCAAGAAGCTCGCGGACGAGACCTTGCCGAGCGGCTTCACTTTCGAATGGACGGACCTGTCCTATCAGCAAGTCACCGGCGGCAATGCCGGCCTCTACGTCTTTCCGATCTGCGTGCTGTTCGTCTATCTCGTGCTAGCCGCACAATATGGCAGCTGGACCTTGCCGTTCTCGGTGATCCTGATCGTGCCGATGTGCCTGCTCGCTGCCACCATCGGCGTGCGCATAATGGGCCAGGACGTCAACATCCTCACGCAAATCGGCTTCGTGGTGCTGGTCGGACTGGCCGCGAAAAACGCCATCCTGATCGTCGAGTTCGCCCGCGACATCGAGCTCGAGGGCAAGCCGCGGCTGGAAGCCGTGATCGAGGCCTGTCGCCTGCGCCTGCGGCCGATCCTGATGACGTCCTTCGCCTTCATCCTCGGCGTGCTGCCGCTCGTGGTCTCGACCGGGTCAGGCTCGGAGATGCGGCAGGCCGTCGGCGTCGCCGTGTTCTTCGGCATGCTCGGCGTCACGCTGTTCGGCCTGGTCTTCACGCCGATATTCTACATGATCGTGCGCAACCTGGCGGACGGGCGCGGGAAGAAGCCGGCGGCTGCGACTTGATGCGTCATTGTGGTCACCGCCGCATCCACAACCTCAGTGTCGTCCCGGCGAGTGCGCAATTGCGCACGGGGGGCGGGACCCATAACAACAGCTAGTAGTTGTGGCGCGAGATGGTGGTTGCGAGTCTTCACCAAACGTCTCCCTGTGGTTATGGGGCCCGGATCGCGCTCCGCTTCGCTTGTCCGGGACGACGAGTGCAGATTGGGGAGCCCGCCCATACTAACGGCTGAGGCGAAATGGATGGGCATTGCCGGGGTTCTTCACTAGTATCCGCGCGATTTCAGAACAGAAAACTGCTGGGAGCTAAAATATGAAATCAGCATATTTGGTGGCTGTGGCTACGTCCGCCCTGTTGCTGGCGGTGCCGGCCTCAGCGCAAAACGCCAATCAAGGCGTCAAGATCGGCATCCTCAACGACCAGTCCGGCGTCTACGCCGACTACGGCGGCAAATGGTCGGTCGAAGCCGCAAAAATGGCGATCGAGGATTTTGGCGGCGAGGTGCTGGGACACAAGATCGAGCTCGTTACCGCCGATCACCAGAACAAGCCGGATCTCGCCACCTCCATTGCGCGGCGCTGGTACGACGTCGAGAACGTCGACATGATCACGGAGCTGACGACCTCTTCGGTCGCACTTGCGATCCACGAGCTTTCCAAGGAAAAGAAGAAGATCGACATCGTCGTGGGGGCTGCGACATCGCGCCTCACCGGTGATGCCTGCCAGCCCTATGGCTTCCACTGGGCCTATGACACCCGCGCGCTCGCGGTCGGCACCGGCGGCGCGCTGACCAAAGCCGGCGGTGACACCTGGTTCTTCCTCACCGCCGACTATGCCTTCGGCTATGCGCTGGAAAAGGACACCAGCGAGATCGTCACCGCCAATGGCGGCAAGGTGGTCGGCTCGGTCCGCGTGCCCCTCAACTCATCGGACTTCTCCTCCTTCCTGCTCCAGGCGCAGAGCTCCAAGGCCAAGATCGTCGGCCTTGCCAATGCAGGGCTCGACACCACCAACTCGATCAAGCAGGCCGCCGAGTTCGGCATCGTTACCGGCGGCCAGAAGCTCGCGGGCCTCCTGATGACGCTTGCGGAAGTGAACGGCCTCGGCTTGCAGGCCGCGCAAGGCCTCGTGCTCACCGAGGGCTATTACTGGGATCTCAACGACAAGACGCGCGACCTCGGCGAACGCTTCTTCAAGCGCACCGGGCGGATGCCGAGCATGATCCACGCCGGCACCTATTCGGCGACGCTGAGCTACCTGAAGGCGGTCAAGGCCGCCGGCACCAAGGATCCGGACGCGGTTGCCAAGAAGCTGAAGGAGCTCCCGGTCAACGACGATTTCGCGCAGGGCGGCAAGGTTCTCGAGAACGGCCGCATGGTCCACGACATGTACCTGTTCGAGGTCAAGAAGCCGTCGGAATCGAAGCGGCCCTTCGACTACTACAAGCTGCTCGCCACCGTCCCCGGCGACAAAGCGTTCTTCACCGTCAAGGAAAGCGGCTGCCCGCTGACGAAGTGACGCGCAGCGTCATTCCGGGTTCGGTCCTGCGGACCGCCCCGGAATGACGGGGTGGCTTCAGAAAATCACGGCGTTGCGTTCAGGAATGCACCACTCGCCACAGCACCGCGAGGAGCGCGCCGACCCACAGCGCGATGCTGGCGAATGCCTGGATACCAAACCCTGGGCCGCGCTTGGCGGCTTCTTTCGAATAGCCGATGAAATAGACGATGCGGCCGATGATCCAGACCGCGCCGATTGCGGCCGCAATCTCATCACTGATGTAGATCGCGAACAGCCAGAGCGACGGCAGGAAGATCGGCATCCATTCCAGCGTGTTCATCTGGATGCGGAAGGCGCGCTCGAAATCGGGATGGCCCGACATCGCCGGCACCTTGACGCCAGTCTTGGCGCGTGACCGTGCGACATTGACGCCTGTGAAGAAGCAGAACGCCACGGCCAGCAGCGTGACGAGCGCCGTGAGATGATACATCGCTAGGTCCTCTTGAAGTCGCCGGCCGCTCAATAGCCTGTCAGTTCGAGATAGCCAACGCCGTCATGGCTGCCGGAGAAGCTGATCGGACCCTCCCAATAGGAAAAGCCAGTTCCCATCCAGGCCGCCGGGTTGAGCGGCGTGCAGATGATCGCCAGAGATCGCGAGGGAATCGTGATCTGCCATTCCACCGGCAGTTTGCGCCCCGCAACCTCGGCCCATCCTTTCGGCGTCATCTGGATGTCGGCGGCAAAGATCTGCTGCGTGCGGCGGTCGGGCGAGATCCAGTTGCCGAACGGATCGTCCTTGCCGTCCTTCTGCCGCAGTCGGTACAGCATCAGCTTGTCGCCCGATGAGAGGTGCAGCGACAGCCAGTCCCAGCCGGTCTGGTCGGAGGCAAGAGGCTGGCTGCTCCATTCGCGGTCCATCCAGGCCTGCCCCGACACATCGATCGCCTTGTCGTTGATGACGAGGCTGCCACGCGCACGGAAAAAAGGCTGGCTGTAATAATATGACGCTTGGCCGCGCTCGGACTTGCGGCTGAAACCGCCGTCGCCTTGCAGCACCACCGGACGATCCGCCTGAAGCGTCAGCGCGTAGCTGAAATCGATGCCCGACGCCTTCAACGCGAGCGGCGACAGCATGCGATCATCGGTGCCTTCGGCGCCCTTCATCTCCCAGTCGTCGATCCAGGCCGCGAAAGGCTTTGTGTCCACGCCTGCTTGCCCGACGCCGCCGCGGGCGAACAGCTCGTTGAAGCGGTGGGTGTCGGCGCGGGTCACCGCGGCATGTCCCATCCAGAGCTGCTGATTGGCCCAGCCCTCGCGCTGCGGCCCGGCCTCGGTGGCCTGGCGAAACAGCGTCCATTGCAGGCCGCAAGCCGCGCCACTGGCGTCGACCAGATTAGCCGTGAGGTACCACCACTCGATGCGGAAGTCCGGATGCGGCCCGTGGTCGGCGGGGAAGGAAAACACTTTTCCAGGCACCACCTGTGCAAAGCCGTCCGCGGTCTCGCCGAGGCCCGCGTAACCTTGCGCCACCGCGCGGCGCGACAGCGCCAGCGCGGCGAGGCCGCCGGCAAATGCGCGCCGCGATACTTGGTCAGCGCTCATTGGCGAACACCTTCACGAGATTTGCCGGCTGCATCCGCGCGAGCCGCGCCACCGGCAACAATGCGGCGAGCAGCGAAGCGACCAGTGCCACTGCGACCAGCTCCACCAGTTGCAGCGGAAACACGTGGAACGGCAGGCGCCAGCCGAACGCTTTCACGTTGACGATCGCGATCAGGCACCAGGCGACGATGAGTCCCAGCGGCAATGCCAGCAGCGCCGTGAACAGCGCAACCGCCAGCGTCTTGGTCAGTTCGATCGCGGCAAGGCGCGATCGCGTGAGGCCGATCGCCCAGAGCGGCGCAAGCTGCGGCAGGCGGGAGTTGGCAAGTGTCAGCAGGCTGGTCAGAAGCGCGATCCCGGCGACGCCGAGAGTGAAGGCGTTCAGCGCTCCGGTCACCGCAAAAGTGCGGTTGAAGATGCGGATCGATTCCGCCTTCACGGTTGCCTGGTCGGCGACGCTGCGGTCGTCAAGGGCAAACTGCTTCTGCAGCGCCGTGATCAGGCCGGGAATCTTGTCGCGGGGAACGATGAGTCCGATCCGCGTCTGCGGCGTTTGCGGAAAGCGCCGGATCAACGCCGCGACGTTCACGGCGATCTGTCCCTTGGGGTTGCCGTAATCGGCATAGATGCCGGCGATATCGAGCACCCAGCTGCCGCCCGGCGCGGGAATCTCGATGACGTCGCCGACGCGCAGCTTCAACCGCCGGCTCAATTGCTCGCTGACGAAGGCAGCATCACCCGGCACAAGCTGCGCCCAGGCGCGTGGCGCGGCTTCAAGCAGCGGCCAGCGCTCGCGATAGAGCGCGTGGTCGGGCAGGCCGAGCAGCTCCACGGGCTGTCCCTCGAGTTGCGTCTCCGCACGCCCGCCGCTCAGGACGGCCTGCACCTCGCTGCGTTCGCGCAGCCAGCTCCGGATCGCGACCGCCTTCGCATTGTCGGGCGCGCTGATGTAGACGTCGGCGGCGAGCCGCCCGTTCAGCCAGGTAATGAAGGTGCGGCTGAAGGTTTCCACCATGGTGGAGACGCCGACATTGACGGCAAGCGCAAGCAGCAGCGCCATCAGCGCCAGCGACAGGCCTGAGAGCTGCTGCCGGCTGTCGGCCCAGAACCACAGCGCAAGCGGCCCCTTCGCCCGGCGCTGGCCGACGAGCAGGATGATCTCGAGCAGCGCGGGAAGGATCAGGGCCGCGCCGAGCATCAGCGCGGCAAGCACGCCGAAGCCGGCGATCAGCGAATCGCCATAGCGCAACAACAGCAGCGCGACCGCAAACACGGCGAGGGCCGCTGCGCCTTGCAGGATCAGCCAGCGCCGCTGCGCCTGCTGCCAGGCCTGCGGCTGCGCGGTCGCGAGCAATGGCAGACGCATCGCCTTGATCAGGCTCGTTGCTGCCGCGATCAGCGCGCCGATGATGCTGATGCCGACGCCGGCGAGCCACCATTCGCCGCGCAACGATAGCTGGCCCGGGATCTGCGCGCCATAGAGCCCGCGCAGCGAGGCCGCGACGTCCGGGAGCAGCGCCGCCGCAATGACATAGCCGCAGGCGAGTCCGACGAGCCCTGCCGCTAACGCCAGCACCACCAGCTCGATGACCAGCACGGTGTTGAGCATCCGTGCCGAGGCTCCGCAGGCCCGCAGCGTGCGCAGCATCGGCAGCCGCTGCTCGAACGCGAGGCCGACGGCCGAATTGACGATGAAGAGCCCGACGAAGAACGACAACAGGCCAAAGGCGGTGAGGTTGAGATGAAAGCTGTCGGTGAGGCGTTCGAGCTCGGTCTCCGCGCTCGGCTCGATCAGCTGCAATCTGTCACCGACGACGCTCGCGAGTGGTGCCGGTGTGCCTCTGGCCTTCCCGATCAGAAGTCGCGAGAGCTGACCTTGCTTGCCGAGCAGCCGCTGCGCGACGCCGATATCGACGACCAGTACGTCGGGCACGAGCTGCTGCTGGGCGTGCAGGGGCGGCAGCTTTGCGCCGCTGCTGATCAGTGGCGCCGCGCCCTCCATCGCGTCGAGATCGGCGAGCGTCTCTGGCGCCACCAGCGTCTGGCCGGGTGGGGCGACGAAGGCGCGCAAATCGGACGCGCCGAGCCGCGGCGCGTTGCCGACTTCGGCCGGCAGTGTCACCGGCTCGATGCCGAGCAGGCGGAACGAGTGTCCGTTGATCTGGACGCGACCCTCCACGACCGGCGAGACTGGCCAACCGGCGCGGCTGAGCGCAACGAACAGGTCCTGCGAGAACGTCGCGGCATCAGGGGCAACCAGCATCGGCGTGCGGACGCCGCCAAAGGTCGCCGCCGCGCGGTCATAGGCGTTGCGCGCCTGCTGGTTGATGGCCTGCACGCCGCTCCACAACGCGGTCGCCGCGATCAGGCCGATCAGGAGCGTCGCGAGCTGCATCGGATGCCGCCGCCAATGGCTGAGCAGCACGGCCAGGATCCAGAGCGCGCGTCTCATGTGATCCGCCCCGCATGCAGCGTGACGTGGCGGTCGAGCGTGCTGGCCAGATGCAGGCTGTGGGTCACCATCAGGAAGCCGCAGCCTGTGCGCGCCACGAGATCCCGCGTCAGGGCGAGCACGTCGTCGGCGGTCGCTTCATCGAGATTACCGGTCGGCTCGTCCGCGAGCAGCAGTGACGGCTTGATCGCGAGCGCGCGGCCGATCGCGACCCGCTGCTGCTGGCCGCCGGAGAGCTGCTCGGGGTAGCGTCTCAACAGCTTGCCGAGGCCGAGCCGCTCGATCAGCTCGCCGTGCCAGGCATCATCGTGCCGGCCGGCGATCCGCGCCTGGAAGGCGAGATTGTCCTCGACCGACAGGCTCGGGATCAGGTTGAACTGCTGGAAGACGAGCCCGAGCCGGTCGCGCCGCAGCGCTGCCCGCCCTGCATCCGGCAGCGCCGTCACATCGGTGCTTTCGAGCATGATCGTGCCGCCGTCGGCGCCATCCAGCCCCGCGATCAGGTGCAGCAGCGTGCTCTTGCCGCTGCCGGATTCGCCGGTCAGCGCGACGCGCTCGCCGGGGCGCACGTCGAGATCGACGCCGCGCAACACGTGGACCGGCTCGCCGGCCGAGGAGAAGCTTTTGGACAGGTTCTTGATGTTCAGCACGATGAATGGCGCCGCACGGAATTAACTGGAATGTTGCGTAGCACAGTTGATGCGGAAATGCCGGGGTTGCGTTGCCGTTCAAGCCGTTGTTAGCTCGCAAGACGGCCAAATCAAAAGCGCCGAAAAATGACAAGACGGGGAGAGATATGAGCGCTCAGGGAACGCCCAAGGCGGCGGGCAGCACGACAGCTACGGCAACACCAAAGGGCGCCTGGACCGTCACCTTTCTCCTGTTTCTCCTCATGGTGGTGAATTTTGCCGACAAGATCGTCGTGGGTCTCGCCGGCGTGCCGATCGTGACCGACCTGAAGCTGGAGCCGGAGCAGTTCGGCCTGCTCGGATCAAGTTTCTTCTTCCTGTTTTCGATCTCGGCCATCGTGGTCGGCTTCATCGTCAACAAGGTGCCGACGCGCTGGGTGCTGCTGACGCTCGCGGTCATCTGGGCACTGGCGCAATTTCCGATGGTCGGCACCGTCAGCTTCACCACGCTGCTGATCTGCCGCGTCGTGCTCGGCGCCGGCGAAGGGCCTGCGGCTTCTGTGGCGATGCACTCCCTCTACAAATGGTTCCCTGACGAGAAGCGCACGTTGCCGACCGCGCTCCTGACGCAGGGCTCGGCCTTCGGCGTCATCCTCGCAGTGCCTGCGTTGAACTGGGTGATCGTCAATCATTCCTGGCACTACGCCTTTGGTGCGCTCGGCGTCGTCGGCCTGATCTGGGTCGCGGCCTGGCTCGCGCTCGGCAAGGAGGGCCCGCTGGAGGACACGCAGCTCCTGGCGGCTACCGAGCCGAAGATACCCTATCTCCAGCTTCTCACCTCGCGCACCTTCATTGGCTGCGTTGCGGCGACCTTCGGCGCCTATTGGGCGCTGTCGCTCGGGCTTACCTGGTTCACGTCCTTCATCGTCAAGGGGCTCGGCTTCTCGCAGTCGGACGCGGGCTGGATATCCATCCTTCCCTGGGTGTTCGGCGCCACCATCGTCATTCTCACGGGGTGGATCTCGCAGGTGATGATGGCGCGCGGTGCGACCACGCGCGTTGCGCGCGGCGTTCTCGGCTCGGTGCCGCTGGTGCTCGGTGGTCTGATCCTGGCAGCGATGTCGCATGTGCAGGGCGCTGGCTTGCAGATCGCGCTGCTCGTGGTCGGCTCAGGCCTGTGCGGGGCGATCTACGTCGTCTGCCCGCCGATGCTCAGCGAGTTCACTCCTGCTTCGCAGCGCGGTGCCGTCATCGCGATCTACGGCGCGCTTTACACGCTCGCCGGCATCATCGCCCCGGCGGTAATGGGCAGCGTGATCCAGCGCGCCGGCTCAATGGTCGACGGCTACCTGACCGGCTTCACCATCAATGCCGTGATCATGATCGGCTCCGGCGTGCTCGGCCTGTTGCTGCTGTGGCCGAACACGGAAAAGGCACGGCTGACGCGTGCGGCCGGCACGCAGGCCGGTACGTTGAAGGGGCGTGGTGTCGCCGACGTAGTTGGTTCGAACCCAAGATTTGAGCTGTCGTCCCGGACAAGCGCAGCGAAGCGGAGCGCAGATCGGGGACCCCCGCGCGAGCGCTTGCGCTCGTCGCGATAACCACAGGAAGTGGTTGTAGCGCGCGATCGTAGCTACCGATCTTCGCCAAACTCAATTCTGTGGCTATGGGGCCCGGGCTCGCGCTGCGCGCGCCCCGGGACGACACTGAGGACGTTGATGTGCCGCTGGCCCAATCTGCATTGAGCTACCGGCCCGCCTGCTCCCGCCGCTCCGTCAGCAGCGACAAGAACACCGTGGCCACCATGAACACCACCGACGCACCGAACACCCAGTGCGGCGCGTTCTGGTCCATGATCCAGCCGAACAGCAGCGGGCTGATGATGCCGCCGAGGTTGAAGCCGGTGGAGACGATGCCGAAGGCGCGCCCCGCAGCGCCCGCAGGTGCCGCATTGCGCACCAGCATGTCGCGCGAAGGCGCGATCACGCCGGAGAGGAAGCCGGCGAGTGTCATCGCGGCCGTCAATACAAGGCCAGGCAGTGCGACGAGCGCAATCAGAAGCACGATCGCGGCGTTCGCGGCAAAACAGGCGGCGGCGAGCTGGCCGTGGCGTTCGGTGCGGTCGGCGAGAAAGCCGCCCGCGAGCACGCCAACGGCGCTTGCCCCCAAAAATGCCGTCAGCGCGACGTTGGCGGCGGAGTAGGACGCGGCATAGCCGCTCATCAGCGCCACCACGCCGAAATTGTTGATGCCGGCAACCGACAGGCTGAGCAGCATGAACAGCGCCGTCAGCATGATCAGCGCCGGCGTGATGACCGCTTGTTTGGGCGCGGCTTCGTTTCCCGGCTTCTTCCTGTGCGCGCCGGCGTCGGGAATGTTCATCACGATCAGCAGCAGCGCGCAGAGCACGCC
The DNA here is from genome assembly GCF_059803515.1 of Bradyrhizobium sp. UFLA05-125. Taxonomy (NCBI): domain Bacteria; kingdom Pseudomonadati; phylum Pseudomonadota; class Alphaproteobacteria; order Hyphomicrobiales; family Nitrobacteraceae; genus Bradyrhizobium; species Bradyrhizobium sp. UFLA05-125. The sequence continues at coordinate 127,457 of NZ_JBANBJ010000017.1, forward strand.
GATCGCGCCCGATGCGATCAGCGCGCCGACGCCGCCCGAGACCGTGACGAGCGCGGCAACGATCGCCGGCGCCACCGCGCCGCCGAGATAGCCGGCAAAGGTGTGAACCGAGAAGGCGCGGCCCATCCGCGCCTCGTCCATGTGCTCGGCAAGGATCGCGTAATCGGCGGGATGGTAGACGCTGTTGGCAAGCCCGAGCAGCACCGCGCAAGTGATCAGCGAGGCGTAGCTCAAGTGCAGGCCGAGCAGCACCAGCGACAGCCCGCCGATCACCAGCCCGATCAGCAGAATCTTTCGCGCACCAAAATGGTCGACGAGATAGCCGGTCGGCGCCTGGGTCAGGCCCGACACAACCGCAGACACGGTCAGTGCAAAGCCAAGCTCGATATAGCCGACGCCGAGCTGGGTTTTGAGGAACGGAAACAGCATCGGCAGGACCAGCAGGTGGAAATGACTGACCCAATGCGCGATCGAGATCCCCGTCAGCGTGCGCAGCGCGCTGTCGGTCTTCCCCTGTTGCGGTGCGGCGAGAACATCGGCCATCGCAGTTCCGTTTCACGTCCGAAGAGGCCGCAAACTATCGGGCGAGTCGGTTATTTGTCCATGAACGCCCGCGCATGGCAGGTAGTGCGGTGCATCCCCAATGTCGTCCTGGCTTTCGCCAGGACGACATTGGAGGGCGTTGCGCGAGCGTGCCATCAAACACACGGGCAGCCCACCGCCTCCTCACAGCGGCTCGTCATCCGTGCCGTAGCGGTCGCGTTTGGGCGTGGCGATGTCGCCGTCTTCGTCGTCGTCGTCGGTGTCGGGCGGCGGCTGCGGCTTTTTCTTGGTGTCGTCCGCCTTCTTCGGCGGCGGGTACTTGTTGCCGGCCTTGGCCATGACCTTCTCCGGATGGTGATGCGTCAGTGCATGTTAGCCGGATTGGGACTGATTTTCTTGACCTCTCTCAACCCGCGAGGCGCAAGCAGGGCGCGAATGCCATCACACCCGTACCACCGGCCCGCCCGCCTTCTTCCAGGCGTCGATGCCGCCGGCGATATGAGCGGTGTTGGCGAGCCCGGCCTCCTTCGCGGCGGCAACCGCCATCGCCGAGCGCTCGCCGAAGGCGCAGAAGAACAGGACGCGGCGGCCCGTGGCGGCCGCCACCTCGCGCAGCATGCCGCCAGGCTTCAGGCTCTCCTCGATCGACGGATAGGGCGCATGCAGCGCGCCCTCGAGCATGCCGTGCTTGGCGCGCTCATTGCTCTCGCGCAGATCGACCAGCAGGATATCCGGCCGGCCAAGGGCGCGCATCGCGTCGACAGCGCTCAGCGCACGGCCCTCCTTCTCCAATTCCTCCTGATGCAGGCCGACATGCATGTTGGCCGGCACCGCCACATCCATCATCTTCGGATTGGGCAGCTTCAGATTGGCCATCAGCTCGATATATTCGTCGACCGAGCGCACCTGGAGACGGGGATTGTAGCGCTTCTCCTCGCCGATGGTGGAGACCGTGTCGCCCTTGTAGTCATGTGCGGGGAAGACCAGTGTCTCCTCCGGCAACTTCAACAGGCGATTGAAGATCGACTCGTACTGTGCGCGCGAAGAGCCGTTCTGGAAGTCGGTGCGGCCGGTGCCGCGGATGAGCAGCGTGTCGCCGGTGAAGACGCGGTCGCCCATGAGATAAGAATAGGAGTCATCGGTGTGGCCGGGCGTGTACATCACGTCGAGCGACATGCCCTCGATCGTCACCTTGTCGCCGTCGGAGACCCGCATCGCCACGACGTCGGCCTTGCTCTGGTCGCCCATGATGGTCATGCAGTGGGTGCGGTCGCGCAGCTCACCGAGCCCGGTGACGTGGTCGGCATGCAGGTGGGTGTCGACGGCCTTGACCAGCTTGAGGTCGAGTTCGCGCAGCAATTGGCAGTAGCGATCGACCTTCTCCAGCACGGGATCGAGAATCAGCGCCTCGCCGCCGGCGCGGCTGGCCAGCAGGTAGCTGTAGGTCCCCGAAACGCTGTCGAACATTTGGCGAAAGATCATGGCGGACCCCGCGTCGGATGATCCAAAATCATACTACGGAGGCGGGCTAAAAGAGAAGTATTTTACTGCATCAGGACATAAATTTAGAAGATTATTATTTTGGCTGGGTGCTGGATCTCTCCGGTCATTCCGGGGCGTGCGCAGCCCGGAATCCATTTGTCCGCAGACCCAGTGAAGGGATGGATTCCGGGTTCGGTCCTGCGGACCGCCACCGAATGACGAGAGCGCCGTTACGGCCGCACCAGCGTGTAGCCATTTTCGGTCAGGAACAGGATCTGGCCGACCCCGACCTGCACGGGCGTTGCGGAGGCGATGAAATCCGGCCGCCGGCCGGTCTCGCGCTCGATCGTGTCGACGGTGTTGAGGCAGATGTCGAAGCGGACGCCCTGCGCGATCAGGCTTTCGACCTGCTTGCGATGGTCATTGGCGCTCAGCAGGAGGTCGATGCCCGGACCGAACGCCACCACCTCGATCGCGACCTTGTCTGGGTCATAGGCTTTCAGGAGATTGTTGGCGACGCTGAGCACCAGCGCCTGCTTCTTGGCGTCGCCGTCGGAGAGCTGGAGCACGATCTTGTGCTCGGCAAACGGCTTGTCCTGCAAGGGCACTTGCTGCGCAAAGGCGGGCAGCGCCAAAGCCCAGGCGACCAGCGCCAACAGTATTGCGCGACGATTTGGCGAACGCGTCATCCCTGTCCTGCAATTCCCGGATTGTCCTCGACGCCCCTCAGCGCGACGCCGGAGCCCTTGTTCTCGGGTATCCGGCCCGCGCGCAGATATTTTGCGACCACGTCCCAGACAGGCGCGCCTTGCTGGGTGTTGACCGACGCCCAGCCCGCGACCTTGTAGCGCCGGTGCGCCTCAACCGGCTTGCCGCTATCGAGCGTCAGCGCGGAGATGCGGCTGCCGATCGCGGCGGTCGGCGTGCAGGTGTAATTGAGCCCGCCGGCGCGCACCATGTCGCCGCCCTGCTGGTGGTAGGGATCGGCGTTGAAGAGGTTGTCACAGATGTCCTCCAGCACGTCCCTGATTTGGTCGCCGGTCATTTCCTGCACATAGGTCTCGGGATAGGAGATCGCGGTCTCCGCCAGCACATCCTCGAGCGTGAGCGGCTGGCCGGCGAGCGCGGTGACACCCCAGCGAAAACCCGGCGACAATGCGATCTCGGCATCGAGTTCGTGTCGCAGTGCCGAGCAGATGAGCTCATCCATGGGGCCGGAAAAATTGCCGCGGCGATAGAGCAGGCGGTCGGGCGTTGCGAGCTTCTCCGACCAGTCGGTGACGTGCGGCGCCCGCACCTTGCCGATCAGCTCGGCCATCGCGGGATCCGGCTTCAAGAGCTCGGAATAGACCGGCAGCAGATGATATCTGATATCGCTGACCTTGCCCTTGGCGAGCTGGAGATCGAGCACGGCGAGAAACTTGCCATTCGAGCCGGCATTGCTGACGAGCGTCGTGCCGCTCGCATTCTTTACCGCCACCGGTTGCGGGACGGCGTCATGGGTGTGGCCGCCGAGGATGACGTCGATACCGGTGACGCGGCTCGCAAGCTTCAGATCGACGTCCATGCCGTTATGCGACAGCAGGATCACGGCATCGACCTTGTCATTGCCGCGCAAGCCGTCGACGAGCTTCTGCAGCTCCTCCTCGCGGATGCCAAAGGTCCAGTCCGGCGTGAAGCGCTTGGGATGCGCGATCGGCACGTAGGGGAAGGCCTGGCCGATGATCGCAACGCGATAGCCGCCGAGCTCCTTGATGGTCGATGGCTTGAACACGCGCCCCGTCGCCTTGTCGAAGGCGCGCGCATCGTTGAAGGCGGCTTCCTCGGTCAGGAAGACGTTTTGCGCCAGAAACTCGCCCTTGAAGCGCTCGAGATTGTCGCGCAGCGCCTGCTCGCCATAGGTGAACTCCCAGTGGCCGGTCATCGCCTCGATGCCGAGCAGATTCGCCACCTCGACCATGTCGCGGCCCTGCATGGTGTTGGCAAGGCCGGTGCCCTGCCAGAGGTCGCCGCCGTCGAGAAGCAGTGAATGCTGCTCGCCGACGTCGTTGCGCAAGCGGTCGATCAGCGTCTTCAGATGCGCAAAGCCGCCGAGCCTGCCGAAGCGGGCCGCGGACTTCTCGAACTCGAAGCAGGTGAATGCATAGGCGTCCGCGCTGTCGGACCGGATGCCGAAACGCTCGAGGAAGGCGCGCCCGACCAGGTGCGGGGGCCGTCCAGCCATCTCGCCGATGCCGATATTGACGCTGGGCTCGCGGAAATAGACCGGGTTGAGCTGCGCATGCGTATCGGTGATGTGCAGGATGCGCGCATTGCCGAAGCGTTCGAGGTCGTAGATGCTGGTGGTGTCGGCGCCGCGCGAAAGCCGCGGCAGCCCGGCCGTGACGACGGCAGCACCTGCGGCTCTCAGGACATCGCGGCGGCGGATGGCCATCTCAAATTCTCCGCGCCCTTGAGAAGAGGAAGATCGTCGGAAGGTTCCACTAGAAGCCAGTCTAGCGGATTTCCATCGCCTTCCAGGCGTCTTTTTCCGACGTCGCTTGGAAGATCGAGGCCTTCGCCAGCGCTTCGGCCTCCTTGGCGGCAGCAACCGCACGGTCGAAATCGCCGCTGTCGCCGGCCTTCTTCGCGGCCGCGAGCGTCGAGATGGTCGTGGTCCACTGATTACGCAAACCAGCGGCCTCCTTGCGCGCTGCGTCCGCCGCGGCATAGGCTGCCTTGTAGTCGGCTTCGGTTGCCGCCCGCGCGGGCGCAGTAGCAGCCGCCAGCAGCAACACGAGCGCCAGGGATCGCATTCCGATCATCGTCGTGCTCATGGCCGTGCTCCCGGCCCGGAAATCGGCAGGCCATTGGCGACGTAGGACAGGTAATATTCGACGTCGCGGTACTCGTCCGATTGCGGTTCCAGCGGAACCGCGCGGGTCTGGCTGTTGCAGGTCATGAGGCGGCGGGTGGTCGTGCCCATGCCGCTCCATTCGCTGCGGTAGATCGGCAGAGCGTTCATGATGCCGAGCGCCGGCGCCAGCACTTCCGCGCGGATGCGCTCGCCCGGGCTCTGCACATGGCAGCTCGCACAGGAGAAGTTCATCTGCCCGCGCCGCGTGTAGAAATAGCGCTTGCCGTTCTCGTAGGCCTCGATCGCGCGCGGATCGTCCGGGATCTTGATGTCCATCGGCTTGCCGCGTGAGGTAAAGGCCATGTAAGCGGTCAGCGAGGCCATCTCGTCCTTGACGTAGGAGTAGGGCGCCTCGCCATTGGCCTCGCGGCAGCGGTTGAGCGCGAGCTCGAGCGTGACGACCTTGCCTTCCTTCTCGTCGAAGTAAGGATAGTTCTGGCGGATGCCGATGCCGCCGTTCGGGAAGCAGTCGGCGTAGGTCTTGCCGTTCTTGAACGGGGTCGCAAACATCTCCTTGCCGGCGTCGAGCGCGAACTCGTAGGGCGGGAACTCCTCCTTCTCCTGCCACTGCCGCTTCATGTCCTCGTTCATGGAATAAGGACCGTTGACGAAATCCTCGTGCTTCACGTTCGGAAATTTCTGGAAGAAGAAGTTCTGGAACGCCTTGGCCTCGGTTGCGGGATCGATCTTGTCGGCCGCGATCACGCGCTGTGCGGTGAAGCCGAGCGCCGCGAGCGCGACGAGCACGGAGCCGAGCCAGATTGCCGAGCGCATCTTCATCACGAGATCTTCGCGGTGGTCGTATCCGACGCACCCTTGTTGTCGGTCCAGGAGATCTTGAGATCGTCGCCTTTCTTCGCCCCCTTGAAGCTGAACTTGACGTAGGGATCCTTGGAGACGGCCGGGCCCCAATCGGCGACGAAGACGTCCTTGCCGTTATATTCGAATTTCAGTTCCTGGATGAAATGCGCCGGGATCAGCTCGCCCTTGGCGTCCTTGACGAAGCCGGAATCCATGGGGTGCTGGATCAGCGCCTGCACCTCGGTGGTGTCGCCGTTGGATGTTGCGCGCACGCGTATGCTTGATGCCATCGGACTTGTCCTCCTATCCGCCGCAGCCGCCGACGGTGACCTTGACCTCTTTGGTCGCGCTGAAGAGTTTGCCATCGGCCTCGACGATCGCGACCACGTTGGTGGTCTTCGCCATCTTCAGCCGATTGGCGACGCTCGGGATCGTGCCGTCCGGAATCTTGTAGCTTGCTGCCAGCGCGTTCGGGTTCTCCGCGACGAAGAACGAGATCGAGGTTACCTTCTCGAGCGTGGTCGTCACGGAGATCGGCACGACGCCGCCGTTCTCGGCGATCTCGGGCGCGTCGAGCTTGATCTTGTCGGACGGCTCGGCGGTCTTGCCATAGAGTGCCTTGATCGCGTCGGCCTCGCTCTTCTGCTTGAACGCCTCTTCCGGATATTTGTCGTTGGCCGCGGCGCGCGCTGGCGCGCTCGCAAACGGCAGATTGCCGAGGCCGATCAGCGCAACGAAGGCCGCGCCCTGCAGGATCAGGCGCCGCGTCGCGAGAAGGCCGGTCGCTGCACTCATCGTGGTCTCCTGGTCGATCGCCTCAGCGATCCCTTAAGGTATCGGCGCCGCTACAGGGTCTGGAGGAAATCAACGATCGCGTTGATCTCCTGTTCGGTCAAAATCCGGTTCCGTCCGAACGGCGGCATCATGGTCTGCGGGTTGCGCTTGGTCTCGTCGAACAGGATCGCGAAGAGCTCGTTGCGGTCGGGGTATTTTGCCTTGATGTCCTTCAGCTCCGGGCCGATCGTGCCGGGCAGGTCGCCGCCCCTGATCACGTGGCAGGTCAGGCAATTGCCCTTGCCGCGGTCGAAGGCGAGCTTTTGTCCCTCGGCGCTTGCGGATTGGGCGCGCGCGGGCCCTGCGACAACCGCGGCGAGGGCGGACAGGATGAAGACCAGAGCGGGCTTCCGGGGAAAGGCGGTCAAGGCATCGGTCCGAGGCATTATGTCGATGTTTGCATTCGCGAATTATAGTGCTCAAAGCACAAAGGGCCTCGCCTGACAATCGCGACTATGCAGGTCGCAAATTGGAGTTAATGTCTTCCGCATTGCAACCGAAGAGACTATTTGTTCGGCAGTTTAGGCTCTGACAGAGCCAGTGATTTTGGGGCGTCTTGGCGTCCAGTGACGTTTTTATCTCGTTGTCGTTTTCCCGGAGGCCTCAATTGGCTGAATATGTCGTCGAATTTGGCAAGGACGGCGGGCGGGTTGAGCCCGACGGGCGGCTCGATGCACCGGCGTTCCATCGCAATCACGAGCCGATCTGGGCCGCGCTGGAGAAACACCTCGCCGGCCGCCAGGGCGATGTGGTCGAGGTCGGCAGCGGAACCGGCCAGCACGTGGTCCACTTCGCCCGCCATGCGCCCGATCTCGTCTGGTGGCCGAGCGACCTCAATCAGCGGCATCTGAAGAGCATCGAGGCCTGGCGGGTCCATTCCGGCCTGCCAAACATCCGCCCGCCGTTGCGGGTCGATCTGTCCGATCTGGACTGGTGCCCGGAGATGAAGGGCGGCGAAGGGCCCAAGGAAGGTCCGAAGGATCTCGCGGCGGTGTTCTGCGCCAATGTCATCCACATCGCGCCATGGAACGTGGCCGAGGGCTTGTTCGCCGGTGCCGGCCGCTATTTGCGGCCTGGCGGCACGCTGTTCCTCTACGGTCCCTTCAAGCGCGGCGGCAAGCACACCGCGCTCAGCAACGCGGTGTTCGACACCTCCTTGCGCGAAGGCAACGCGGAATGGGGCGTGCGCGATCTCGGCGACGTCGAGAAGCTCGCACAGCACGCGGGCCTGCGCCTCGTCGATCTCATCGACATGCCCGCCAACAATCTCACGCTGGTGTTCGCGAAGGCCTGAGCTGCGAGGCGGCTACGCCTCGTTGTCGTGCCAGCCGATCCGGCTCTTCAGGAATTCAAAGCCGAGCACCTGGAAGCCGGCGCGCTCCTTGTTGTCCTTGCCGTAGCCATGGCCGCCCGCGGCCGGCTCATAGAAAAAAGCCTCGTAGCCCATGGCCTGGAGCTTTGCGGCCATCTTGCGCGCATGTCCGGGATGGACGCGATCGTCCCGCCGCGTCGTCGCGATCAGGATCGGCGGATAGGGCTGGCCGGGCTTTGCGGCATGATAGGCCGAATAAGTCTTCAGCCACTCCCACTCCTCAGGCTTATCTGGGTCGCCATATTCCGCTATCCAGCTCGCGCCCGCCAGCAGCTTGGTGTAGCGGCGCATGTCGACCAGCGGGATCGTGCAGAACAACGCGCCGAATCGCTCGGGATAGCGCGTCAGCATGTTGGTGATGAGGATACCGCCGTTCGAGCCGCCCTGCGCCGCGATGCGCTTAGCCCGCGTGACGCCACGTCGCACGAGATCGGCGGCGACCGCCGCGAAATCATCATGTGACAGCCGCTTGCCGGCCAGCCGTCCGGCATCGTGCCAGCGCGTGCCGAACTCGCCGCCGCCGCGCAAATTCGCCTGCACCGTAGTGCCGCCGCGCTCCAGCCACAGCCTGCCGAGCGCCGGATTGTAGTACGGCTTCACCGAATGAGCGAAGCCGCCATAGGCGCTCATATAGACCGGCGCATCGCCGGTCTCACCGGCGGGCCCTGTCTGCACGTAGGGGATGCGCTCGCCGTCGATGGAGATCGCCTCGTGCTGTGTGACCACGAGACCGTCGGCAATGAACGTTTTCGGCGCCTGCTTCAGCACGATGGGGCTGGCGATGCCACTCTCGCTCATCATCAGGGATGGCGGAGTAAGCGGATCCTGAATATTGGCGAGCAGGTCGCCATTGCTTCCGGACTCATGGTGGTCAAGGCGCCAGACGTCGACCACGCCGATGTCCGGAAGTCCGCGCAGCGTCTCCCGACTCCAGCCGTTGGGCGAGGGCGTGCAGATCTCGTGGACCGGCCGCAACTCGTCGAGGATCGGAAGCACCAGCTTGCCCGCGGTCCAGAACAGGCCTTGCAACGCACGCCGCGGTCCGGGCTCGAACAGGACGGTGAAGTCGCGGTGGCCTGCGAGAAACGCCGGGAGCGAGATGCCGAGCACGCTGTCCGCCGCGTACTCTCGTCCTGCAACGGTCCAAGGCCGCCGCAGCTTCATGGCGAACCAGTCGCCATGTGCCTGCATCCACACGCCGGTCGGCAGATCGAGCTGCGTGAGCACGCCGGCTGCATCGCGAAGCCAGATCGCGAAATTGAAGAAGTCGACCTGATCGACGATCCAGGCGCGCGACGCCGGTCCGGTGTCGTCGACGCCGCAATAGACCCGCATGCGGTCGGCGGTGGTCTCGAAGATCACCTGTGCCTGCTCGACCTGTTGGCCGCGCCGCCACAGCCGGATTGTTTTGGCGTAGCCGGACGTCGTCGCCATCTCCGCGCCATAGGCGCTGGAGAGCAGGAGCGTATCGGCATCGAGCCAGTCGGCGCTGCTCTTGGCCTCCGGCAGCACAAAACCATCAGCGACAAAGCTCTTCGTCTCGATGTCGAACTCGCGCAAGGTGACGGCATCGCTGCCGCCGCGCGACAGGCTCAGGATGACTCGCTGATGTCCTGGGCTCGATGTGATCCAGTTTAGAAGCCAGTCCTCGCCCTCGTTGGCGGCAAGCTGGTCGATGTCGAGCAAGGTCTCCCAGGCGGGCACGGCTTTGCGAAATTCCGCGAGTGTTGTCCGCCGCCACAGGCCGCGCGGGTTCGCCGCGTCCTTCCAGAGATTGTAGAGATGAGCCCCGCGACGCCTGACGAAGGGAATATTGTCCGGCCGGTCGTAGATATCGGCCAGAATATCGCTGTCGCGCGCGAAGGCTGGGCCGCCGAACTTGTCCAGTGTCAGGCGATTCTGCCGCTCGACGAAATCGAGCGCTCGCGCGCCTTCGATGTCTTCCAGCCAGAGATAGGGATCATCGTCCGGCGCGGTCAGCGTGGGCCTGTCGTCAACGGGCATGATCCGAACTCCGGAAGCGAACTTGCAAAGCCTGACTTGATCGAGCGCAAGGCTTTGATAGCGCGGCCTGCTAGGTGCTGTCCAATTGCGCCCTCGGCATGGCCCACGCCCGTTTGCGCCGGTTGTCCGCTCCGGCGCGCCCCGCCATAGTGCCGGGAATCAAACCAGCGCCGCCGGGCGGAAATGCCGATGTTGGACGTGACTTCAGCCGACGAGATTGCCGACGACGTTCGCGTGCGTGCCAATGTGCTGCGCCTTGCGGCGGCGCAGGCGCTGACCGGCGCCAATTCGGCCGTGATCTTTGCCACCGGCTCGATCGTCGGCGCGACGCTCGCGCCCGACATGTCGCTGGCGACCGTGCCGCTGTCGATGTATGTGCTCGGCCTTGCCGCCGGCACGTTGCCGACCGGCGCGATCTCGCGACGCTTCGGCCGTCGCATGGCCTTCATCGTCGGCACCGCCTGCGGCACGCTCACCGGCCTCGTCGGCTCGTTTGCGATCCTCAACGGCTCGTTCGCGCTGTTTTGCGTCGCGACCTTCCTCGGCGGCCTCTATGGCTCGGTCGCACAATCCTATCGCTTCGCCGCCGCCGACGGCGCCAGCACCACCTACCGGCCCAAGGCGGTGTCATTGGTGATGGCGGGCGGGGTGTTTGCCGGCGTGCTCGGTCCGCAGCTCGTGCAATGGACCATGGACGTCTGGCCGCCTTATCTGTTCGCTTTCAGTTTCGTGGTGCAGGCGGCGGTGGCGTTGATCGCGATGGGCATCGTTGCCGGCGTTGACATGCCGAAGCCGGCCGCCGCCGATCTGCACGGTGGCCGGCCGCTGCTTCGCATCGTGCGGCAGCCGCGCTTCATCGCGGCGGCGCTGTGCGGCGTGATCGCCTATCCCATGATGAACCTGG
>NZ_JBANBJ010000180.1:0-896 GCF_059803515.1 Bradyrhizobium sp. UFLA05-125
CGCGCCACCCCCGCCCCGCCGACGTAGAGCTCCCCGACCGCGCCAAACGGCACCAGCCCGCCATGATCATCCAGCAGGTACACCCGCGTGTTCGCAATCGGACGGCCAATCGTCTCGACGACAGTCTCTCCCCGTCGCATGCAGATCCAGGTTGAGTACGTCGTGGTTTCAGAAGGCGCGTACAGATTACAAATCTTCTGGACCCGACTGCTCGCAAAGATCTTCTCGATCAGTTCCGCCGTCAGCCACTCGCCCGCCAAATTGACGACGCCGGTCGAAGCCGGCACTGCTTTCCTGTCGACCAGAGCGGCGATCGCCGAGGGCACTGTGTTGATCAAAGAGATATCCAAAGACCTCTCGGCCAGCGCCAGCGCATTCTCGACAAGGTAAAGCGTGCTTCCTTGCGAAAGCGGAACGAAGCACTCATAGACGGACAGATCAAAACTGATCGAGGTGGCAAACAGCGTGCGGCTGATCTCTGATGCCGTAAACACGTCGCTGCTCCAATGCAGCAGGTTCACCGTGCTCGCATGCTCAATCATGACGCCCTTGGGCGTGCCTGTTGATCCGGAGGTGTAGATCACATAGGCGAGATGGCGTGAGGTGAGGCCAAGCGCACGCGGGTCCGGATCCGACGCTGGCAGGCTGGCCCACGCCGGTGCCGCCGCATCGAGCTCCACCACGCTCGCATCGACGCCCACATCGCCCAAGGCGGCGCGTCCCGCTGCATCGGCCAGCAACAGGTGCGGCGCCGCATCCTCCAGCACCTGCCGCAGCCGCGCCGACGGATAGGCCGGATCCAGCGGCAGATAGGCGCCCCCCGCCTTGAGGATCGCCAGCAGCCCCACCACCATCATCGGACTGCGCTGCAGGCAGATCGCCACCGGCTGGTCCGG
>NZ_JBANBJ010000181.1:0-894 GCF_059803515.1 Bradyrhizobium sp. UFLA05-125
TGGATGTCGCGGAAGTCGAACGGCAGCTTCACCGGCAGCGACACGCGCTCGGATGCCATGTCGATATAGCGGGCCAGCGTGTGGCCGACGACCTCGGGCTGCTCGTGTATTTCCTTCGCCATGAAATGGCGGTAGTTGGCCTTGTCGACAAGCGAGGTCGAGGCCGCATGCTTGATCTTGTCGCGCTGGACGGCACGGCCGTCCTTGTCGAAGATAGCAACGCTGCTGCGGGTCAGCACGACCCAGTCGCCGTCCTCGAGATAGCTGATCGTATCGGTGAACGGGCCGAGCGCGATCGCGTCCGAGCCCAGGAACATCTCGCCATCGCCATAGCCGATCGCGAGCGGCGGACCGTTGCGAGCGCCGATCATCAGGTCGCCCTCGCCCGCGAAAATGAAGCCGAGCGCGAACGCGCCGCGCAGGCGGCTCAAGGCGAGCTTCACCGCCTCGATCGGCTTGTTGCCGCGCGTGAGCAGATGGTCGACCAGATGCAGCACGATCTCGGTGTCAGTCTCGGTGCGGAACACCGTGCCCTTCGCTTCGAGTTCCTCGCGCAGCTCGCGGAAATTCTCGATGATCCCGTTATGGACCACCGCGACGCGCTCGGTGGCGTGCGGATGGGCATTGTGCTCGGTCGGCTTGCCATGGGTGGCCCAGCGGGTGTGGCCGATCCCGGTCGTCCCGTTCAGCGGCTCGTCACGCAGCCGGGCCTCGAGGTTCTTCAGCTTGCCCTCGGCGCGCCGCCGCTGCAGGTGATCGCCTTCGAGCGTGGCAACACCCGCGGAGTCGTAGCCCCGATATTCAAGCCGCTTGAGCGAATCCACCAATTGCTCTGCAACCGGTTCGCGCCCGAGAATGCCGACAATCCCGCACATGCGGATCAATATCCCCCAA
>NZ_JBANBJ010000182.1:0-785 GCF_059803515.1 Bradyrhizobium sp. UFLA05-125
TCAGCATGGCCTCGAAGGGGTGCTCTTCAGGAGAGTTGCGGGAGGCGAACTCCGCCCCGTTGTCGGACAGGATCTCGGCGAACTGGACCCCATAGGTGACGTTGAGGGTGTTGATCATTTTCAGCGTCTTGAACATGACCGGCAGCGCCTTCTTCGAGGTCAGCACCTCGGCCCAGGCCAGGCGCGAGCAGCTATCGACCAGGCTAACAATGAAGGCGGGGCTTGATGGTGGCGCCAGGAACATGTCGCGGGACAGCTGGTGCAGGTCGACATGGCCGAGTTCGCCGATCTTGTCCTTGATAATGCGACGTTTCTCCTCGCGCATCGCCGGGGTGCGGCGGTTCAGCTGATTGCGTTTGAAGACCCGGTAAATGGTCGAGGGTGACGGTACCGTATCTCGCCGTTCACGCAAGGCGGCGTGGACCTCATATCGATTCATGCCGCGCTTCCGGCAGGCGACGATCTCAGCCTCAATGCCTTCCGGTTCGCGCCGCTCTCGCCACTTCGGCCCGCGGCGCTGCGGCAACAGGTCTGCCTCCGCGCCGTTCCGCAGATAGCGATTGTAGTACTTCCGGAAGGTCTGCGAGCAGGTGCCGTGGTGCTTATAGAAGTCCCCCACCCGGCGGAACGTCGCCGACCGCCCCGCTTTCACCTCCTCATACTCAGCGATCAGGAACCGCCACTTCTGAAGGTAATTCCGTTCAATCGTCCGATCGAAGCTATTGTCGCGCATCGAACCCTCCCTGCCGGGCTGGATTCGATCACCGAATTAATGAACATGCACA
>NZ_JBANBJ010000183.1:0-771 GCF_059803515.1 Bradyrhizobium sp. UFLA05-125
TTAGACCAATCGAGGTTGCGCGCGCGAACCGCGCCGTGATCGGCTCGGCTGCGCCAATTCTGATGGTAGCCCTTCGATTTATCGGCGGCTCAGCGAGGCATTGTGGCCGCCGCGGTTAGTGCGGCTTACCCGCAGGATATGTGCTGCGCTCTTTCGTAACGAATCCCCGTGGTTACGTTGTTTCCTCCAGTAAGCACGCCAAACCAACATGCGACTTTGGCTAGCGGATTCCATGCGTTATCGGAGACCTCATTGTAGCTCTGCGTTGAAGCAGTTGTTCACCGAATAATTTTTGTCGGGTATTTCTGCTGATGCCCGGCATTTTGGTTCAACATGTATATTGTTAGCGCAGCAACACCGAGCCTGGTCATGGCGTACATGCACCACCGAGCACATCCGTGACTTACACATCACTGATCGCCAATGCCGTCATCATTGGAAGCTATCTTCTATATGGAGGGTATTGGGTCAGAGGTTTGGAAGGCGCGAGACTCTTGCTGTGACGTGCCTGGTTTCGGCAGCAGTCGCCACTCTTTCGTTCCGCGCTGGAATAAACGCAGTTTGGACCGGTTCCTTCAACTTGGGCAGGACGTTTGTCGGCCTCGGCATGATCCTAACCACTTCGAGTAGCGCAATGGTCATGGCCAATTTTGCGACGAGCGGTGTCCATCTTCCGTTCGGCTTTTAGTTATGGGAGACGACAAATCTACGTAGGAGCGGTCGTGGTCAAAGACGGCGGCACGTTGGCACGCGCAACCTCGATTGGTCTAT
>NZ_JBANBJ010000184.1:0-745 GCF_059803515.1 Bradyrhizobium sp. UFLA05-125
ATGTGTATAAGAGACAGCCAATGCAGAGCTCCCCCACCGCCCCGAACGGCACCGGTGCCACATGACCATCCAGCAGATACACCCGCGTGTTCGCAATCGGACGGCCAATCGGGACAATGGCGCCTTCAAACTCAGCCGGACAACTCCACGCTGTCACGTCGATCGCAGCTTCCGTCGGACCGTACAGATTGTGCAGGGCCGTCCAAGGCAAGAGGCGCCGAACCTTATGCACACTGGCGGCAGGAAGCGCCTCGCCGCTGCATAAAACTCGTCCCAGCGATGTGCAGCGGTCAACACTCTTCGCATCTATAAAGCTGACCAGCATGGATGGCACGAAGTGAACCGTCGTAATTCGCTGGTTGATGATCAAGTCGACCAATGCGTCGGGATCTCTGTGCGCACCGGGCGGCGCCAGCACCAGGGTTGCCCCTTCAAGCAAGGTCCAGAAGAACTCCCAGGCCGAGACATCGAAGCTAAATGGCGTCTTCTGCAACACGACATCAGTTGCGTTGAGACCATAGGCGTTTTGCATCCAAATCAAGCGATTGACGATAGCCCGATGCTCATTCTGTGCCCCCTTGGGCGAACCGGTTGAGCCCGAGGTGTAGATCACGTAGGCGAGATGGCGGGAGGTGAGGCCGAGCGCGCGCGGGTCCGGATCCGATTCCGGCAGGCTGGCCCACGCCGGTGCCGCCGCATCGAGCTCCACCACGCTCGCATCGACGCCCACATCGCCCAAGGCGGC
>NZ_JBANBJ010000185.1:0-743 GCF_059803515.1 Bradyrhizobium sp. UFLA05-125
CTCGCGACCGCCCTGTCGCTCCCGGTCGCCGGCCTGCACGTCGATCTCGTCCGCGCTCCACAGCAGCTGAGCCAGATCGAATCCGCTGCCCGCGCCGATCTCGTGATTTCGCTCGGCGTCATCGACGGCCGCAACGTCTGGCGCTCCAGCCTGTCGGCACTGGTCGAGCGGTACAAGCCTGCCATCGGCAAGCTCGGCAATGATCACGTGCAGATCGCGCCCTCATGCTCACTGCTGCATACGCCGATCGATCTCGAACTCGAGACCGGTCTCGATCCGGACGTGAAGAGCTGGCTGGCCTTCTCCGTGCAGAAGATCGCCGAGCTCTCCACGCTGGCGAGGGCACTGGCAGGCGACGTGAGCGTGGCAGACGCCCTCACCGTCTCAGACAAGGCCGCGAAGGCCCGCCAGACCTCCCCGAAAATTCATGATGCTGCGGTTGCCAAGCGTATGGCCGCGATCGACGATGCCATGCGCCGTCGCACCAGCGTCTTCGCAAATCGCGCGGAAATCCAGCGCAAACGTTTCGACCTGCCGGCTTTCCCGACGACGACGATCGGCTCGTTCCCGCAAACCACCGACGTTCGCAACGCCCGCGCGGCCCATGCCAAGGGCAAGCTGACCGACGCGCAGTATGAGCAGTTCCTCAAGGAGGAGACGGCCCGTACCGTACGGTGGCAAGAGGAGATCGGGCTCGACGTGCTGGTCCATGGCGAGTTCGAGCGCAACGACATGGTGCAGTA
>NZ_JBANBJ010000186.1:0-661 GCF_059803515.1 Bradyrhizobium sp. UFLA05-125
CCGCTACGGCGCTATTGGAGGGCGCGCGTGCGGACGGCTTTGCTCTACCGAGCTACACCACCTTCGGGGACACGACCCGATCCACCGCATGGAACTTGCTCCGAAGATTTCGGCCCACCCGTGGTTGCTTATCTGTCGGTCTGGGTTGCGATGCGCCAGTAGCATCGCAACTGCGCTAACGAAGTCGTGACCAGGATATCAGGATGACGGCAAGTAATTGCACTGATCGGCAAGGGACCACCCATCGTTCCCACACGGAGCGCCAATACAACGCCGTTCCGACAGTGTCTGACTTCCAAGCTGAGTTATATGGATCCGCAGGCCTAGGCCTAGTGGTGCTGCACGCCTCGATCCCGGCTGGCCATCGTGCCCGGCTGATGCCGGCCAAATACTGCGGCCGTATTCAAAGGGCCCCGTCAGCGAAGTGGCGACGCCCCTCGTTGAGGTCCGCTTAGTGGGGATAGCCGAAGACCCAAAACAGAAGTCCACGTCTACGAACCCACCCAAGGCAGTAGACAGGCAAACACCGTTAGTTACCGTCCGCTGCGCCTAGGCTTGGGATAGCCGGATCATTCATCCACGTACTCTTCAAGCCTTCGCCGCGGACATCACAGCGAGCAGCGAACGTACTGCATTTCCACTGGCACTGGCGCTTTGGAGC
>NZ_JBANBJ010000187.1:0-733 GCF_059803515.1 Bradyrhizobium sp. UFLA05-125
CGGCAGCAGCAGCTGCGGCTCTCGTCACTGATCCGGAGATGAATGGGCTGAAGCCCATCTGGCGCGTGACGGGCGGCAAGGGCAAGGCCTTCGTCGATTTACAGAACGACGTCACCGACCAGGACGTCGAGATCGCAGCCCGCGAGGGCTTCCGCTCGGTCGAACATCTCAAGCGCTACACCACGCTCGGCATGGCGACCGACCAGGGCAAGACATCAAATCTCGCCGGCCTTGCAATCATGGCCGAGCAGACGGGCAGGGCGATCCATCAAACCGGCACGACGACATTCCGCCCGCCCTACACGCCGGTCGCAATCGGCGCGCTTGCCGGCCACCATCGCGGCAAGGACTTCCGGCCGACGCGCCTGGCGCCGACCCATGAATGGTCGCGCGAGCAGGGGGCTGTCTTCGTCGAAACCGGCCAGTGGCTGCGCGCACAATTCTATCCGAAGGCGGACGAGAAGGATTGGCTGACTACGGTGAATCGCGAAGTGCTCGCCGTGCGCCACGGTGTTGGCATCTGCGATGTCTCGACGCTCGGCAAGATCGATATTCAAGGCGTGGATGCCGCCGAATTCCTCGAACGGATCTATATCAATACATGGAAAGCGCTTCCCGTCGGCAAGGCGCGCTACGGGCTGATGCTGCGTGAGGATGGCTTCGTCATGGACGACGGCACCACCTCCCGCCTCGGGGAGAATCACTTCCTGATGACAACCACGACCGCCAATGC
>NZ_JBANBJ010000188.1:0-614 GCF_059803515.1 Bradyrhizobium sp. UFLA05-125
ACCGTACGGTGGCAAGAGGAGATCGGGCTCGACGTGCTGGTCCATGGCGAGTTCGAGCGCAACGACATGGTGCAGTATTTCGGCGAGCAGCTGTCTGGCTTCGTGTTCACCCAATATGCCTGGGTGCAGTCCTATGGCTCGCGCTACGTTCGTCCGCCGATCCTGTTTGGCGACGTCTCGCGCCCAAAGCCGATGACGGTCGAATGGTGGCGCTACGCCCAATCGCTGACCAAGAAGCCGATGAAGGCGATGCTCACCGGGCCGGTGACGATCCTGAACTGGTCATTCGTCCGGGATGACATTCCGCGCAGCGAAGCCTGCCGCCAGATCGGGCTCGCGATCCGCGACGAGGTCACCGACCTCGAAAAGGCCGGGGCGACCATGATTCAGATCGACGAAGCCGCTCTGCGCGAGGGTCTGCCACTGCGTCACTCCGAGTGGAAGACTTATCTCGACTGGGCCGTGGAAAGCTTCCGCATCTGTTCGACCGGCGTTGCCGATGCTACGCAGATCCACACCCACATGTGCTATTCGGAGTTCAACGCCATCATCGACGCGATTGCAGCGATGGACGCCGACGTCATCTCGATCGAGACATCGCGTTCGAAGATGGA
>NZ_JBANBJ010000189.1:0-470 GCF_059803515.1 Bradyrhizobium sp. UFLA05-125
CCTCCGCCTGCAAATCCGCCGCCATGAAAGCCGCGCTGTGCGGAAGCAGCGCCCGGTGCGAGAGCAAGGATCGCAGCAACACCGAGCGCGAAAAGCGCCTTCTGGACCATGAGAACCTCCGTGGGTCGAGGAATTGCGCGAAGTAAACGGCTCACAGTCTCGTTGGTTGCAGTCCCGGGGGAAGACCGGCAGCGCGACAACTCACACGTTCGAGCTAAGGATCGCGTCCACGACAGCACCCGTTACCTGTTTCGTCGTCGCGCTGCCGCCTCGATCGCCATCACCTTGCAGCAGAGCGTGCAGTCGCCGCAGTGCCGTTTGATGGAGGAGGTCACGCGCGCGTTCCTGCAAATATCCGGTTGCAGCTTACAGGAAGGGGCGACGCGCAGCTTCCATCTCATCGCGAGCGAAGCGAGGACAACGCCGCCGGGGCACGCCGGCGGCCTCGTGGTCGGTCACGTCAGGTGAGC
>NZ_JBANBJ010000018.1:0-132624 GCF_059803515.1 Bradyrhizobium sp. UFLA05-125
AAGTTCGACCGTCCCGGTCTGATCGCGGCGCTGAAGGAGCAGACCGCAGGCGCGGCCGGCGCCTCCGAGCTGAGCCGCGCGGCGGCGTAGAGCATGATCCGGAAAAGTGTGAAGCGGTTCTCCGAGAAGATCATGCTCAAGAAGAGTCAGAGGAAACACAGATGAGCAGCAAGACGCAAAGCAGCGAAGGCGCCATGGTCGAGTACGTCACCGCGATGATCGGCGGCCAGCTCTTCGGCTTGCCGATCTCGCGCGTCCAGGACGTGTTCATGCCCGAGCGCGTCACCCGCGTGCCGCTCGCCTCCCGCGAGATCGCGGGCGTTTTGAACCTGCGCGGCCGCATCGTCACCGTGGTCGACATGCGCGCGCGCCTTGGCCTGCCCAAGGCGGAGGACGGCAAGGTGCCGATGGCGGTCGGTGTCGACCTGCGCGGGGAATCCTATGGCCTCCTGATCGACACGATCGGCGAGGTGCTGCGCCTGCCCGAGGACGGCAAAGAGGAAAACCCCGTCAACCTCGACCCCCGCATGGCCAAGCTTGCCGGCGGCGTCCACCGTCTCGACGGCCAGCTCATGGTCGTTCTCGATGTCGATCGCGTTCTCGAACTCGCGCCCGAAATGATGGCGGCCTGAGACGACGGTCAGCCCACCGACCGACCTGCAATTGGAGTGTCCCGCCGGGGACAGGAAGTAGAGGCTCACATGAGAACTTGTCTCGTCGTTGATGACTCCAGTGTCATCCGCAAGGTTGCGCGCCGCATCCTGGAAGGCCTCGACTTCCAGATCCTCGAAGCCGAGGATGGCGAGAAGGCGCTGGAAGCCTGCAAGCGCGGGCTGCCCGATGCCGTGCTGCTCGACTGGAACATGCCGGTCATGGACGGCTACGAATTCCTCGGCCACCTGCGCCGCATGCCCGGCGGCGACCAGCCCAAGGTGGTGTTCTGCACCACCGAGAATGATGTCGCGCATATCGCGCGCGCGCTGCATGCCGGTGCCAACGAGTACATCATGAAGCCGTTCGACAAGGACATCGTGACGGCGAAGTTCCAGGAAGTCGGCCTCATATGACCGTGCTGCCCGAGGGCTGAACGGATCCTTCGGCGTTTGTTTTCAACTGAACCGTTCCAGTCTGAGTTGGTGAGTAATGAGTGTTGCGTTCGCTGGAAGTTCGACTGTCAGTCCGTCGCGGGAAGGGCCACTGCGCGTGATGATCGTCGACGATTCCGTCGTCATCCGCGGTCTGATCTCGCGCTGGATCGGCGCCGAGCACGACATGGAGGTCGCGGCCTCCTTGCGCACCGGACTTGAGGCGGTCAACCAGCTCGAACGCATCAACCCCGATGTCGCCGTGCTCGACATCGAAATGCCCGAACTCGATGGCCTCACGGCGCTGCCGCAGCTTCTGGCCAAGAAGCGCGATCTCGTCATCATCATGGCCTCCACGTTGACCCGGCGTAACGCGGAGATCAGCTTCAAGGCGCTGTCGCTGGGCGCGGCCGATTACATTCCGAAGCCGGAATCGACCCGCGAGGCCTCCGCCGCCGACATCTTCCATCACGACCTGATCCAGAAGATCCGTCATCTCGGCGCGCGGCTGCGCAGGAAGGCGGCGGTCGCAAGCCCGTCGCTCGCGCCCGCGAGCCCGGCTCCGCTTGCGCGCGAGCCCGCCGCGCGTCCCGCGGCACCGGCACCGGCTGCTCCGGCGGCTTCCGCCGCCTCGCTCGTCAAGCGCTCGTTCTCGACGCAGGCCCCGAAGGTGCTGTTGATCGGGTCCTCGACCGGCGGGCCGCAGGCACTGATGTCGCTGGTGACCGAACTCGGTCCGGTGATCGATCGCTTCCCGGTGCTCATTACCCAGCACATGCCGCCGACCTTCACCACCATTCTGGCCGAGCATCTGGCGCGCTCGAGCCGCAGGCCCGCGCATGAGGCGATCGATGGCGAGGCGGTGAAGCCGGGCCAAATCTATCTGGCGCCGGGCGGCAAGCACATGCGCGTGGTGCGCAGCGGCGTTGAGGCCGCGATCGCGCTCGACGACGGACCTGCGGTGAACTTCTGCAAGCCTGCAGTCGATCCGCTCTTCACCTCCGCCATCGACCTCTGGCACGGCGGCATTCTCGCGGTGATCCTGACCGGCATGGGTTCGGACGGCATGCGAGGCGGCAAGGACATCGTCGCCGCCGGCGGCAGCGTGATCGCGCAGGACGAAGCTTCCAGCGTGGTGTGGGGCATGCCGGGCGCGGCCGCGAATGCCGGCATCTGCGCCGCGATCCTGCCGCTCAATCAGATTGCGCCGAAGGTCAATCGGCTGTTTTCGGGAGACCGCTCGTGACGCCGATGGATTATGAATATCTGCGCAAGTTCCTGAAGGAGCGTTCGGGCCTCGATCTCTCCGCCGACAAGACCTACCTGGTCGAGAGCCGGCTCATGCCGCTCGCGCGCAAGGCGGGCCTCACCGCCATTCCCGATCTCGTACAGAAAATCAGGAACGGCGACGCCAGGCTCGCCACCGACGTGGTCGAGGCGATGACCACCAACGAGACCTTCTTCTTCCGCGACAAGGTGCCGTTCGATCATCTGCGTGACACCATCTTGCCTGGCCTGATCCAGGCGCGCGCGGCGCGCAAAAGCCTGCGTATCTGGTCGGCGGCATCGTCGACCGGGCAGGAGCCTTATTCGATCGCGATGTGCCTGAAGGAGAAGGCCGCCGCGCTCGTCGGCTGGCGCGTCGAGATCGTCGCGACCGATCTGTCGCAGGAGGTGCTGGAGAAATCCAAGGCCGGCGTCTACAGCCAGTTCGAGGTGCAGCGCGGCCTGCCGATTCAGTTGCTGGTGAAATACTTCACCCAGTCCGGCGACATCTGGCAGCTCAATGCCGACGTGCGCTCAATGGTGCAGTTCCGCCAGCTCAACCTGCTGCAGGATTTCTCGCATCTCGGCACCTTCGACGTCATCTTCTGCCGTAACGTGCTGATCTATTTCGACCAGGACACGAAGGCGGTGATCTTCGAACGCATGGCGAAGAGCCTTGAGACGGATGGCACCTTGCTGCTTGGTGCCGCCGAGTCCGTCGTCGGTATCACCGACGCATTCCGTCCCGTCGCCGACCGCCGCGGCCTCTACCAGATCAATCCGGCGCGCGGCGCCCGTCCGGCCGGCGCGCCGATGCTTGCAGGCATGAGGATCGCCGCGGCGCGGTGAGATGCTCTTCTCGTCATTCCGGGCTCGCGACCTCGTCGCGCCCCGGAATGACAGACGCCTCACAAGATCGCGTGCGGCAAAAATCGCGAGCTGTTGCCGGTGATGGGGCTCTCGTCCTCGCGGATCGACAGGCCGCACGGCTCGTGGTTGACGAGCCAGCTTCCGACCACCGGATAGAACCCGGAGAAGTTCGGCAGCGGTGACAGCGCCTGGCGCACAAAACCTTCGGCGCCGTAGGGGCCCGCGTGCTCGTCGAGCGAGACACCACCGGAGACCAGCGTGACGTTGGCGCCTTCGCGCGACAGCAGCGGCTTGCGCACGTAGGAGCTGCCGAGCTCGGCCGCGCGCGGATCATCTTCGAAGAAGGCCGGCAGCAGGTTGGGATGGTTCGGAAACATCTCCCAGAGCAGCGGCAGGATGCCCTTGTTGGAGAGCACCGCCTTCCACGGCGGCTCGATCCAGCGCGTCGGCGCCTCCTTGAGCTTGGCGCCGAAGGCATCGTGGAACATCCATTCCCAGGGATAGAGCTTGAAAGCGAGCGCGATGTCGCGATCGTCGAGATCGACGAAGCCGCCGTCAACCTCGCGCCAGCCGATCTCCTCGATGTCGAGCAGCGTGGTCGCTAGCCCCGCCTGGCGCGCGGTGTCTTCGAGATAAGCGAGCGTGCCGGCGTCTTCTTCGTTGCCGGTCGTGCCGGTGAGATGCAGATGCTGGCCTGCAGCGATCGTCCCCCAGGTCTCGATCAGTCGCTCATGGATGGAGTTGAACTGGTCGGCGCGCGCCGGAATGATACGCCGCTCGATCGCCTGTTCGAGCCAGGTCCATTGAAACACCGCAGCCTCGAAGATCGAGGTTGGTGTATCCGCGTTGTATTCGAGCAGCTTGGCCGGTGACGTGCCGTCGAACTTCAGGTCGAGCCGGCCGTACAGGCTGCGGTCATCGCGCTCCCAGCTGTCGGCGATCAGGTCCCAGAAGCCCTGAGGGATCTTCAACCGCTCCAGCAGCCGCTCATCAAGGATGATGCGGCCGGCGAGCTCGAGGCACATCGCGTCGATCTCGCCGGTCGGCGTTTCGACCCCGCGCTCGATCTCGTCGAGTGTGAAGGCGTAATAGGCGCGCTCATCCCAGTAGCGCTCACCGTCGATGGTATGGAAGTCGAAGCCGCATTGCTGCGCGGTTTGCTCCCAGTCGTCGCGCTCGGGACAGGCGATCCGCTGCATGCGCTAGCCGCCGCCATGGCCGTGACCATGGCCGCCGTGCCCGTGGACGACATACAGCGTGCCGCCGAAGCCGCCATAGGTGGCGGGGCGGCAATAGGGTTGTCCGTCGATGCCGGGAACCGCCGTCATTCCGGATCCGCAGTCATAGGGCCGCCGCACAAATCCCATCGAGACCGCGCCGACCGCGGCACTGCCCATCAAGGTGAGCACGACGCGTCGCGAACGTTTCATGTCACTTCCTCCCGCCCCCAGTTAAGCAGACCGGCCAATGGCGGTGAATTCAAAAGTTGGCCCGGCTCACCCGCTCCCCGAAAAGCCGAAGGCATGTGCGAACGAGCCGAAGCCGCCCCGCGTCACGCCGCCGGAGCTCGAGTCGGACGAGCCACCGGATGAGGAATGACTCGACGAATCGCTGCTGAAGAAGCTCGAGCGCGATGACCAATGGCCACCGCTTCCGCCGGACGAGCTTCGGCTGGTGCAGGCCGTGTTGGGTTGCGCCGGCGCCGCCATGCCAGGCGGGTCGCAGTTCTCCCGCGGCATCAGCGCGTAGGCGCTGGTGCCGACCGCGATCGTGCCCATGACCAGCAGCGCGACATGGCCGGAGCGTTTTACCGGCTCCTTTGGTGGCAGCGGCAAGGGCTGTGGCCGACGCTTGCCGAACTCCTTGTTGGGGCGCTTTTCGGCCATGGTCAGTAGATCATGCAGGCGGCATTCAAGAGGCCTGCGGCGAGCGAGGAAAGGCCGAGCCAGATCGCGGGCGCCATGTCGCCCGCGGCGATCCGCGCCGAAAGGTTCGGCACCGGCACCTTCACGACGTAGAACACGACGACCTGGACGATCAGTGCGATGAACGCCCAGATCAGGCAGTCCACCACATTGGCTGAATGTGCGATGGCACTGAACAGAGGTGCGACGAAGCCGAGCAGGCTCAGGCCCAGCGCGATCGCGGCGGCCGGATCATTGTCGCGGATGAGTTGGAATTCGTTGTGCGGCGTGATGCGGGTGTAGACGAACAGATAGGCCACGATCGCCACCAGCCCGGTGCAGAAATAGACGAGAAAAGCGGGCAGCCCCGCGAGCGATTGCAGAATCATCAGTCGTTCCCCCGAGCACACTTATCCTGCGGATAATTTCGTGACTTGTCATCCAGGATTTAAAGTTCTTTGCGAGCAATAACGTTCGCTTGCAACTTGAGCGTTTTTCATTCGGCCCGAGCCCAAGGAGCGGTTCAATGCCTGCAATTGCGTTTTCCAACAATGACATTGCCGTTGTTGCCTGGACGTTCGACCGTCACCTCGATGGCTGTCTTGGCTTTGCGATCCACCAGATCGATGTCGACGCCGGGAACCACGGGACGGTCCTGCCCGCGCTTGCGCGATTTGCCAATCAGAATACAGCCGCGAAGCTGACGACCGAGCAGGCGCCGGTCCAGAAATTCTGGTGGAAGGATCTCTTCGCCAGGCGCGGCGGCACCTATCAGTATCGCATTGTTCCCATGGGTGGCGCGCCGGGCCAGACGTTGACGCCGCTTGCAGGGATCACGCCGCTGCTCAGCAACCAGGTCACGCTGACGCCAAGCCGACCGCCCTTCAGCGCATATTTCAACCGCGGCATCACGGCAACCCAGGCGCTGTCGCAAGCCCTGCATGGTCACCCCAGCATCGACGCGCTGCAGCCTCACATCCTCGATCCCGGCGATCCGATTCGTATCCACCTGATGGGACAGTTGCAGGAAGGCCTGACGTCGCTTCTTGCCCGGGCCGACAAGAACGGTGGCGTTATTCATGCCGCGCTCTACGAGCTCAACGATCCGAACGGGCTGGAGAAGCAACTCCGGGCCAATTCCCACAGTCGCAACGTTATCCTCGGCAACGAGCAGGCACCGGACAGCGACGACGCGGACAAGGCCAATCGCGCCGCGCTGAAGGCGGCCGGCGTCAACGTGATCGACCGCATCCTCGGCAAGGGCGACATCCCGCACAACAAGTTCATGGTCCTGACCCAGAATGACACGCCGATCGCCACGCTGTCGGGTTCGACCAACTGGACCAGCACCGGCCTGTGCACCCAGACCAACAATGCGCTGGTGATCGAGTCGAAGGACGTCGCGCAGCGCTATCTCGACTATTGGACGGCGCTGAAGGCCGATGTCGACGCGGCCCAGGACGACAAGAGCAGATTGCAATCGCCAACCCTGCGCAAGTTTGCGCATGGCAACAACGACAAGTCGATCGCGTCACCGATCAGCCTCGGCAACGGCGTGACCATCGAGCTGATGTTCTCGCCGAACACGCCGCACAAGCTATCGAAGCATCCCGACACACCCAACGACATGGGGCGGGTGTTCGAGCTGATGAGCGGAGCCAAGCAGGCGATCCTGTTCCTGGCGTTCGACCCCGGCAACAACTCGATCCTCGATCAGGCCGGCCAGCTCTTGAAGGAGAAGCCCGACCTCTTCGTGCGGGGCGCGCTGACGAGCCCCGTGCGCGCGAAGAATTTCTCCGCAGCGCTGCATTCGGGTGGCGCAACTGAAGCTGCCGACGATGAAGACGGCTCGTCGCAGGGATCGCAGGGCGGCGTGACCGTGGTCGGCGAATCCGGCAAGCCAAAGAAGCAAGGCGCTCCCGGCGAGATCGATTTCCGTGCGGTGCCGGCAGGGGCGGTGACGTCGCACGATGCCTTCGGCGCCTGGGAAGGCGAGCTTGCCAAGTTCGGCTTTGCCATCATCCACAACAAGATCGTGGTGATCGATCCGTTTAGCGACGACTGCGTTGTCGTCACCGGCTCGCACAATCTCGGCTTCCGCGCCTCCCACAACAACGACGAGAACATGGTCATCGTCCGCGGCCATCGCGGGCTGGCGGAGGCCTATGCCTGTCACGTGCTCGATCTCTATGATCACTACGCTTGGCGCTTCCTGCTGCAGACGCATCCGGAGGTGTTCGGCAAGCCGCTGCAAGGCGACGATACCTGGCAGGAGCGCTACATCCAGGGACCAAGCGTCAAGTCGCCGGAATTGAGGTTCTGGCTTGCGGCGGCGAGCAGAGGCATTGCGTCCGCTTCGCACAAGCCGGCGGCCAATCCGATCGCTCTGGCGGAATCAGGGGCGCAGCCGAAGCCTGCCGGCGCCAAACCCAGCAAGCCAAAGAAGGCTCCACAGGCGAAGGCGGCCTCGCAGAAGCAAGGCAAGAAGCCCGCGAAAGCATCGAAAAAGACCGCAGGGAAGGCTTCCAAGAAGATTGCTGCGAGCGCGAAAAAGGCGAGCAGGAAGCGGAGCCGTTGATAAAAACGGCCACGACTGGCCATTCCAAAAACGAAAACCCCGCCATTTGCGGCGGGGTCCAGTCGGGGAGGAGCGAGCCGTTCGGCTCGCGACAGAAGCAGGTCTTAAGCCGGGATCCGCTCGTCGGCCTCGTGCGGCTCGCGCAGCACGTAGCCGCGACCCCACACGGTTTCGATGAAGTTGCGGCCTTCGGAGGCGTTGGCGAGCTTCTTGCGGAGCTTGCAGATGAAGACGTCGATGATCTTCAGCTCCGGCTCGTCCATGCCGCCATAGAGGTGGTTGAGGAACATTTCCTTGGTGAGCGTCGTGCCCTTGCGGAGCGAGAGCAGCTCCAGCATCTGGTATTCCTTGCCGGTCAGATGCACGCGCTGGCCGCCGACTTCCACCGTCTTGGTGTCGAGGTTGACGACGAGGTCGCCGGTCTGGATGACCGACTGGGCATGGCCTTTGGAGCGGCGCACGATCGCGTGGATGCGGGCCACCAGCTCGTCCTTGTGGAACGGCTTGGTCATGTAGTCGTCGGCGCCGACGCCGAGACCCTTGACCTTGTCCTCGATGCCGGCGAGGCCGGAGAGGATCAGAATCGGTGTCTTGATCTTGGAGACCCGGAGCTGCTTGAGCACGTCGTAACCGGACATGTCGGGCAGGTTGAGGTCGAGAAGAATAATGTCGTAATCGTATAGCTTACCGAGATCGACGCCCTCTTCCCCCAGGTCGGTCGTATAGACGTTGAAGCTTTCAGACTTCAGCATCAGCTCGATCGACTGCGCGACGGCGCTGTCATCTTCTATCAGCAAAACGCGCATGCCAGTTCCCCATAGTCGCCGCTCCGGGCGTCAGGTCGGCCGCATTCGCGGCACTCAACAAAACGCCTTTGAACAACTGATTCGGATCCTGACGTCACATGGTTAACAAAGTCTGATTCTGGAACGCAAGAGCCCGCGGTGCAATTTTTGTCGAATCGCCCTAAGATGTTGCGCAGAAGCAGTTTTCGTTACTCGGTTCCGTTCAAGTTCCACTTTAAGAGACGGGCCTAACCGACTCTCGCGACTCCCCTTCTTCTGTCGGGCAGGCGCTCAGTCACAAAGACAGTGACGCAATGATTAATGATGCGGGTAAACACGAAGTTAAGCGCCGTTCAGAAATGTGGCGAAATTTAAGGGTTTCGTCATGAAGGGCCCGAATGAAGGCTGAGTCATGAAGGCGCTTGCCGAGCAGATCGGGGACATCGACGGCGTCAATATATACGGTCGCGTCGTCGGGGTACGCGGCCTGATGGTCGAGGTTGCCGGTCCTATTCACGCGATGTCGGTCGGTGCGCGGCTCGTGATCGAGACCGGCGCGAACCGCTTCATTCCCTGCGAGGTGATCGGTTTTTCCGGCAACAACGCTGTCGTGATGCCGTTCGCCGGACTCGAGGGCGTGCGGCGCGGCTGCAAGGCTGTCATCGCGAATGCCGCCAACCAGGTGCGGCCGTCAGCGGCCTGGCTCGGCCGCGTCGTCAATGCACTGGGCGAGCCGATCGATGGCAAGGGGCCGCTGCTGCAGGGCAGCTCGCCGATGCCGTTCCGCAATTCGCCGCCGCCGGCGCATTCGAGGAAGCGCGTCGGCGCGCCGCTCGATCTCGGCGTGCGCGCGCTCAACACGTTCCTGACCTGCTGCCGTGGCCAGCGCATGGGCATTTTTGCCGGCTCCGGCGTCGGCAAGTCCGTGCTGTTGTCGATGCTCGCGCGCAACGTCGACGCCGATGTCAGCGTCATCGGCCTGATCGGCGAACGCGGCCGCGAGGTGCAGGAGTTCTTGCAGGACGATCTTGGTGAAGAGGGGCTGGCGCGCTCTGTCGTCGTGGTCGCGACATCAGACGAGCCGGCGCTGATGCGGCGCCAGGCCGCGTATCTGACGCTTGCGATCGCCGAATATTTTCGCGACGAGGATCAGGACGTGCTGTGCCTGATGGACTCCGTGACGCGCTTTGCCATGGCCCAACGCGAGATCGGCCTCTCCGCCGGCGAGCCGCCGACGGCCAAGGGCTATACGCCGACCGTCTTCACCGAACTGCCGAAGCTCCTGGAGCGCGCAGGTCCCGGCATGGGGGTTGGTGCCATCACCGCAATCTTCACGGTGCTGGTCGATGGCGACGACCATAACGAGCCGATCGCGGACGCCGTCCGCGGCATCCTCGACGGTCACATCGTGATGCAGCGCTCGATCGCCGAGCGCGGACGCTACCCCGCCATCAACATCCTCAAATCCGTCTCCCGTACCATGCCGAAATCGGCCGACCCGCAGTTCTGGCCGACCATTCAGAAGGCTCGCCAGGTGATGGCGACCTATGCCGACATGGAGGAACTGATCCGGCTTGGCGCCTACCGGGCGGGGTCCAGCCCCGAGGTCGACGAGGCGATCCGGCTCCATGAGCCGCTGGAGGCGTTCCTGCGGCAGCGCAAGGACGAAAGTGCCGGTTTGGCGGATGGCTACCGCCAGTTGGCGCAAATCCTCCGGAATTTGGAAACGGAACGCTAACTTTGTCAGGCCATCATCCGCTCCAGAGAGTAGCAGAGCCGGTCGGGGCCCAATTTCGGGATCGGGGGGGCCGGTGTTGTCCCACGTGCAGCTAGGGGACTTCTGGGGAGTACGAGTCGATGAAGTCACGTGAAACGCTCATTCGCCTGAAGAAATTTCAGGTCGACGAGAAGCGCCGCAGGGTCACCCAGATCGAGAGCATGATCGCGGACTTCCAGCGCATGTCAGTCGATCTCGAGCGCGAGATCCTGACCGAGCAGGAGCGCGCCGGGATCAACGATCCCTCGCATTTCGCCTACCCGACCTATGCCAAGGCCGCGATCCAGCGCCGCGAGAACCTGACCCGCTCGGCGGACGAGCTGAGGGGCCAGCTCGAAGAGGCCAAGGGCGCGTTGGCCGAGGCTTTTGAGGAGTTGAAGAAAGTCGAGCTCCTGGACGAGCGCGACCAGGCGCGCGAGCGCGCCGAGGAGAGCGCCCGCGAGCAGGCCGACCTCGACAGCATCGGCCTGATGCGAGCCCGCATGGGCGCCATCGCCTAACGCTCTTCGCGACAGCCAGGGAATAGCGTGAGCCCGGCCCCGAAAGGGGTCCGGGTTTTTCGCGTGTGATGTCCACAGCGTGGCGCCCGGCCCCTTTGTGGCGGGGTTTGCTGCGCGCTATGGTGGTGGGGTTGCAGGGGCCTCGCGGGAAAGCGACGGGGCGGCGCGTTGGGGGACTGAATGCTGACGCCAGCAGATCTGGTCTGGCTGATCGCAGCGGTGGCGAAGGGCGACGAGGCGGCTTTCGAGCGCCTCTACGGTGCCACGCGCGCGAAACTCTATGGCGTCGTGCTCCGTATCTTGCGCCGACAGGACCTCGCGGAGGAGGTCATTCAGGAGACCTACGTCAGGATCTGGAGCAGTGCGGGCCAGTTCAATCCGGCGCTGTCCTCGCCGATCACGTGGATGGCGTCGATTGCGCGCAACCGCGCCATCGACCTGGTGCGCAAGAAGACCGAAGCCTCGATCGAGGAGGAGCCGCAGGCGATGGAGGTTGCCGCCGACAGCCCCGATCCGCTCGCGCGGCGCGAGATGACGGAGGAGTTGAAGCGACTCCTGGAATGTGTCGGCCGGCTCGAGCCGGACCGCCAGAAGCTCGTGCTTCTCGCCTATTACAACGGCTGGAGCCGCGAGCAGCTGGCGGAGAAGTTTTCTGCGCCCGTCAACACGGTGAAGACGTGGCTGAGGCGCAGCATGATGGATATCCGGGAGTGCCTTGGATTGTAATTGATGGCCTACACTGAGGACCATATCGCGCTCGCCGCGGAATATGCACTCGGCACACTCGATGCCGACGAGCGCGCGCAGGTCGAGACCATGATGGCGGTGGACAAGGAGTTCGCCGGCCTCGTGCAGGCCTGGCAATTGCGGCTGGGCGTGTTGAACCAGATGGTCGGCTCAGTCGAGCCGCGGCCGATCGTGTGGGAAAACATCAAGGCCGCGATCGAACCGATTCGGGCAACGGAGGAGCCGCAGGCGCTGCCCGAGGCGCCGACGTCTCCGCTGCCGGAGGTGCCGGAGCCGCCGGCCGAGCCGGACACTGCGCCGCAATTCGTGCCACAAGTCCATACGCCGCCCGAATTTACCTTGCCGCAGGTGCCGATCGTCGACGACACCAACGTCATCTATCTCGAAGGCCGCGCGAAGCGCTGGCGCAGCATCGCTTCCGGCCTCAGTGCGCTTGCCGCCGCGCTCTTTGTGGTGCTGTCGCTTCAGATCCTGAAGCCCGATGCGCTGCCTGGTGCGCTCCGTCCCGCGCCGCGGATCCAGACCGTCGAGGTGAAGACGCCGGCCACGCCGCTCACGCCGTCGTCGCAATATGTCGCGCTGTTGCAGGGACAGGGTGGCGGCCCCGCCTTCATCCTCACCATCGACGGCGCGACCAAGAATTTCACGGTCCGCAAAGTGGGCGCCACTCCGGAGCCGGGCAAGAGCTTTGAGCTCTGGCTGATCTCCGACAAGCTGCCGCGCCCGCGCTCGCTCGGCGTGATCAACAATGGCGATTTCACCGCGCGCCCGGTGCTCGCCGGCTACGATGTCGACGTCATCAATGCCGCCACCTACGCCGTCACCGTCGAGCCGGCCGGAGGCTCGCCCAGCGGCCAGCCGACATCCGCGCCGGTATTTTCCGGCAAGCTGATCGAGACCGTGCCGCCGTCTCAGCCGCATGCGCCCGCAGGCGCAAACAAGTAGCGACGCCGTCGATTGGGCTACGCTCTAACCTGCCCATCTTCGTCATTCCCCGCGTAAGCGGGCAATCCAGTACGCCGCGGCTCTTCCGTATCCCGTCACTGCCTCTGGAATACTGGATCGCCCGCTTTCGCGGGCGGTGACGGTTGAGAATGTGGTGAGCGCGTTCTCAACACTCGCAATGGCCGCGCCCGTAATTCTACGGCCTGCTTTGTCGTCATGGTCCATCTTTACGTCGTATTCCGACAATCCTGGCGGACTCCAGCGCCCCATTTGAACCTCCTTCCGTTTCACTGCGTCAAATCCGCGCAATTTGGCAGTGCCGGCGCGGTTGGCGCCGGAGTGAAGGGGCGAGAGATATCGAATGCTGGATCCAGCGAAGCCGCCGGGCATCTTCATTCATCAGTATACGGGGCTGCCGCGCGGTCCGGCGTTCGAGCACTGGCGTGAGCGGGCTTTCGGATCGTGCGGGCTCGACGTCGCGCCGAGCCGCGGAGACAGCATTGATTGCCGCCTTCAGGTCAGCCTGGTCGGCAACATCGTGCTCGGGATTCCCGAAGGCGCCTCCGCTCAGTTCTCGCGCACGCAAGGAGGCCTCGCCGACGGCTGCGATGACCTCGTGCTGATCTCGGCGCATTCGGGCCTCGTCCGCGTGCAGCAGAACGGCCACACACTCGAGCTCGCGCCGTCGCAGATGGTGCTCGCTGATCTCAGCGTCACCGGCACGGTCGGCCATACTGAGCAGGACCGTTTCACCACCATCCGCATGCCGCGCCGCGCACTGCTCGAGATCAATCCGCGCGCCGAGGAGAAGATCTCGCAACTCCTCTCCGACGGCGCGGTCGCCGAAACCATCACGCGCTATCATACGCTCGCCGCCAATCACGCGCCGCTTCTCGATGCAGTCGGCCAGCGCCTCACCGCGCAGCACATGGTCGATCTCGTCGGCCTCCTGCTCGGCACCGATGCGGAGCAGGCGGCGCTTGCCCGCGGCCGTGGTCACGCTGCCGTGCGTCTCGATCTGATGCGCGCCGACGTGATGTCGTCGCTCGGCCGCAACGATCTCAGTCTGTCGGAAGTCGCCGGACGCTCGGGCCTCAGCCCGCGCCAGGCGCAGCGCCTGTTCGAGCAGGCCGGCACAACTTTCACCGAATTCGTACTCGAGCAGCGCCTCCTGCTCGCGCGAAAGCTGTTGCAGGATCCGCGCTCGCGCGCACGCAAGATCAGCGACATCGCGCATTCCTCGGGCTTTGCGGATCTGTCCTATTTCAACCGCGCCTTCCGCAAGCGGTTCGGTACGACTCCGTCGGAGCTGCGCGAGGCGTGATCGCGCCGATATCTGCAATCATGTCGTGAATTCGGCAGCGGCGCACGCCGCGCGTGAAGTTGAGACGTTTTGTCGCCGTCAAAAGCGACAAAGCGCTTCACCGCGAAGCTGCTTTGGCGCGCCGCGAAACACGCCTGAAACATTCGCCTCGCATCATCATCAGATTGAGCGGCGCTTTTCGCGCGCAAATATGCTGATCGTCGACGAGCTTTGTCGGTATTCGAAGCACGTTTTTGAAGAAGTCATTTTGAAGGTCACACTGACGTGACCGGGAGGGTCTCATGGGCGGGTTCATTGACCGGCCGTTTGCCCTGTTAGCCTTGCTGATGTCTGCTCTATCGGCGCCGCTCGCGTCGGCGCAAACCATCGAGCAACCTCCGACCAGCCTGGCATTGGCGAGCACCGATGCGAGCGTTCTCGACATTCGCCTGTCAAAGCCGCTCTCGCGCGGCGAGGAATCGGCGCTCAGGCCAAAGGATCGCTTCAGGGAATGCGCGCATTGCCCTGAGATGGTGGTAATCCCCGACGGCACCTTCATGATGGGCGCGAGCGCAAGAGAGGTGGGAAGTACCGAGGACGAGCGGCCGCAACACCAGGTGACGGTGCAGCGCTTTGCGGTAGGGAGCTGGCCCGTCAGCGTCGAGGAATGGAGCGCCTGCGTGGCGGCCAAGGCGTGCAGTCCTCATCCGACCGAGCCGGAGTACGCGGGCGATCCCGTGAGCGGCATCCTCTGGCAGGAGGCAAACCACTACGTGCAGTGGCTGTCGCGATTGACGGGCCGTTCCTACCGGCTCCCGAGCGAAGCCGAGCGCGAGTATGTTGCGCGCGCCGGCACGACCACCGCATTCTGGTGGGGCGATGGCGCCGATCCGCATCTCGCCGATATCGCGGCCGCCGATCTG
This sequence comes from Bradyrhizobium sp. UFLA05-125, assembly GCF_059803515.1. Classification (NCBI taxonomy): domain Bacteria; kingdom Pseudomonadati; phylum Pseudomonadota; class Alphaproteobacteria; order Hyphomicrobiales; family Nitrobacteraceae; genus Bradyrhizobium; species Bradyrhizobium sp. UFLA05-125. Next base: position 14,684 of record NZ_JBANBJ010000018.1, read on the forward strand.
GTCGCCGATATCGGAATCGTGACGATCGCGACCACGGCATCCACGCCGCCCTCGGCGAATCCTTTTGGCCTCTTCGAGGTCCATGGCGGCGTCTACGACTGGGTCGAGGATTGCTGGCACGATAACTACGTCGGAGCGCCGAATGACGGCTCGGCATGGTTCGCGGATGATTGTAAAGGCCACGTCCTGCGCGGCGGTGCCTTCGGCCGCGCCCTCCAGACGCGCCGCTCCGCCGCGCGCCTCTGGTTTGGTCCGCCGAACCGGATGAGCTATATGAGTGTGCGCGTGGCGCGGACGCTGGGGCCGTAGGCGGCGCAGGCAGGACTTGAAGCAGGACTTGAAGCAGGACTTGGGATGGCGCGTGTCATTGTGCTCGGTGCCGGGTTCGCGGGGCTTTGGGCCGCCATCGGCGCTGCCCGCAAGCGCGACGAGGTCGGTGCGGCCGGCAGCGACGTCGAGATCCTCGTCATCGACCGGAATCCCTATCACAACATTCGCGTACGCAATTACGAGGTGGATCTGAGCGCGGTCGCGCTTCCACTGTCGCAGCTGCTCGATCCGATTGGTGTCGATCACAGGCTCGGTGACGTCGAAGCCATCGACGCTGCGAAGGGCAGCGTGACCCTTGCTGCGAACGGTGCGCGCGAGATTGTGGCCTATGATCGGCTGGTGCTGTCGCTCGGCAGTGAGGTGCCGCGGCCGGATATTTCCGGTCTCGCCGAGTACGCCTTCGATGTTGACACTTATGCAGCCGCCGCCCGGCTCGAGACCCATCTTGCCGCGCTCGGCGGTAGCGCGCCGGCGCCGGGGCGAACGACGGTCGTGGTGGTCGGCGCCGGCTTCACCGGCATCGAGGTGGCGGCCGAGATGCCGGACCGGCTCGCGCGCGCCGGCATCGCTGGCTGCCGCATTATCCTGGTCGATCCGAACCCGGTTGTCGGCGCGACCATCGGCGAGCGTGCCCGTCCCGTCATCAACGAGGCGCTCGCAGCGCTCGAGGTCGAGACGCGTCTCGGTGTGCGGGTTGAGGCGATGGATGCGGCCGGCGTCCGCTTGAGCTCTGGCGAAGTCATTCCGACGCAGACGGTGATCTGGTGCGCGGGCATGCGTGCGAGCCCGATCGCGTCGACGCTGCCGGTCGAACGGGACCGTCTGGGCCGTATCCTGGTCGATCCCTTCATGCGCGTTGCCAGTCTCGCTCACGTCTTCGCGGCAGGTGATGTCGCCTCGAGCGTCGTCGACGGGCTGCACCCGACCGTGATGTCCTGCCAGTTCGCGCGCCCTATGGGCCGCTTTGCCGGCCACAACGTGGTCGCCGATCTCGTCGGCCAGCCGCTGCTGCCGCTGCGGATCGACTGGTACGTGACCGTGCTCGATCTCGGTGGCTGGGGCGCTCTCTATACTGAAGGCTGGGACCGCGAGGTGCGCACGACGGGGGCAGCGGCGAAAGCGACCAAGCAGATCATTAATCACCAGCGCATCTACCCGCCACTCACCGGCAGCAAAGAGGATTTGTTCGCTGCTGCTGCACCGACCGTTCAGGCGCCGCCCCCGACCTACGGGGCTTCGGGGGGCTCTCGTTAGCTCAACAGCGATGATCGTGTGGCGGGAGCTTGCGCCACCTCTCGGTGTCATCGTCCGCGAAAGCGGACGATCCAGTATTCCAGAGGCGGTGAATGGATACGGAGAGGTTGCGGCGTATTGGATTCCCCGCATTCGCTTTCGCGGGGAATGACAGCTGTATTTGAGGCGAGACGTTCGCGATGTCTGTTGAAGCGAAATCGTCCCCGCAGACATGAGAAAGCGCCCGTGGGGGGCGGGCGCTTTCTGTAGTCGACTTGGGGTTGGGGTCGTCTACATATCCACATGGCGACTTTGGGGGGCTGGTAAAGAGCCACGTGAATTCCTGAATTCCGTCAAATCTCCCTAGCGAACGAGTGAAGCGTTCGTACTGGTGATCACAACCGGCTTGCCGGCCTTGATGACGCGGGCGGTCTGGGTCATGCCGTCATCGGAACCCGATCGCGCCGTGTTGCCGAGGCCTGCCACCGCGATGCCGGCAACGAGAGCGACGACCACGATCTTAAGATGGGTCGATCGATCCGCGCTGTAGATCGAGTGGTTCATGGAAGCCTCCTGCCGCCATCTACCGAAGTAGTCGCCGACTTCAACGGCGAGGTTCATGCCTTCGGTGCCCAACAACGTAGTATTGGGAGGATTCGTTCCCAAGAGGCGTTCACAAGGGCGTGAAAAGACGTGAACGACCGCGATCCAAAAAATCGCGACCATGAATATTTATTCAGGTAACTCAGGCTGTTAGCTGTATGGCGGGAGTTCCTGAGCCAAATCAGCGGGTTGTCCTAAAATCGCAAAAACCATTTGCCTGTGGCGAAAAAACACGAATGGAAATCGGGCAAATCAGAAGCAAATCAGATGCTTCCGACGGTTTTCAGCCGCGCCCGCGGATGGATTTCTGCCTGCGACAGCACGGTGGTTTGGGCGCGGAACCGCTCCACCAGGGAACGCACGAAGGGACGAATTGCCGCAGAGGTGACGAGCACCGGCGCCTCGCCCTCGCGCGCCGCACGCTCGAACGCCTCGCGCACGGCCGTCATGAACTCGGAGAGTTTCGAGGGCTGCATTGCCAGACTGCGCTCCTCGCCTTGGCCGATGATCGATTCGGCAAAGGCCTGTTCCCATCTCGCCGACAGCGCGATCAGCGGCAGGTAGCCGTTGAAGGACGTGTTCTGCGCGCAGATCTGCCGGGCGAGGCGGGCGCGGACATGCTCGACCATGGTCGAGGGGTTGCGCGAGAAGGCGAGCGAGTCGGCGATGCCTTCCAGAATGGTCGAGAGATCGCGGATCGAGATGCGTTCGGCGAGCAGGAGTTGCAGCACGCGCTGAATGCCCGAGATGGTGACCTGGCCCGGTACGATGTCTTTGACCAGCTCGCTCTGCTCCTTCGGCAACTCCTTGAGCAGCTTTTGCACCTCACCATAGGACAGCAGGTCAGACATATTCGTCTTGAGCAGCTCGGTGAGGTGGGTGGAGAGCACGGTCGCGGCGTCCACGACGGTATAGCCCTTGAGCGAAGCCTCCTCCTTGAGGCTGGCATCGATCCAGGTCGCGGGCAGGCCGAACGTCGGTTCAGTGGTGTGGATGCCCGGCACCTGCACCTGGTTGCCCGCGGGGTCCATCACCATGAATTGGTTCGGCCAGATCTTGCCGGTGCCGGCGTCGACCTCCTTGATCTTGATGATGTAGGTGTTGGCCTCGAGCTGGACGTTGTCGAGGATGCGGACGGCCGGCATCACGAAACCCATCTCGATGGCAAGCGAGCGGCGGAGCGCCTTGATCTGCTCGGTGAGGCGGTCGGTGCCGTCGGGTCCGTTGACCAGTGGCAGAAGCGCGTAGCCGAGCTCGATCTTGAGATCGTCGATCTTCAGCGCCGCGGAGATCGGCTCCTCGGCCACGGCGGCGCCAGGCGCGCCGGGCGTTCCTGGCGCGGGCGCGGCCTTGGCGGCTTCCTCGGCCCTTGCTGTGGTCCGCTTGTGGTTGCGCGCCGACCAGGCGAGCGCGCCGGCGCCGGCGCCCAGCGCAAGGAAAGGGATGGTCGGGATGCCCGGCAGGATCGCCAGTACGATCATCACCGCCGACGACATCGCCAGCGCCTGCGGATAGCCGGAGAACTGCTTCATCAGCGCCTTGTCGGCAGCACCGGAGACGCCGGCCTTGGAGACGAGCAGGCCGGCGGCGGTCGAGACGATCAACGCCGGCACCTGGGTGACGAGGCCGTCGCCGACGGTCAGCAGCGTATAGCTGCGCCCGGCGTCGGTAAAGGAGAGGCCCTGCTGCGCGACGCCGATGATCATGCCGCCGACGACGTTGATGAAGACGATCAAAAGACCGGCGATGGCATCGCCTCGGACGAATTTCGAGGCACCGTCCATTGCGCCGAAGAAGCCGCTCTCGTCCTCCAGCGCCTTGCGGCGCTCCTTGGCGACCTTCTCGTCGATCAGTCCGGCGGACAGGTCGGCGTCGATCGCCATCTGCTTGCCGGGCATGGCGTCGAGGTGGAAGCGCGCCGCGACCTCGGCGATGCGGCCCGAACCCTTGGTGATGACGACGAAGTTGACGATGATGAGGATGGCGAAGACGATGATGCCGATCACGAAATTGCCGCCCATCACGAAGTTGCCGAAGGCTTCGATGACGTGGCCGGCCGCATCCGTGCCCTCGTGGCCGCGCGACAGGATCAGGCGGGTCGAGGCCATGTTGAGCGACAGTCTCAACATGGTCGAGATCAGCAGAATGGTCGGGAAGGCGGAGAATTCAAGCGGCGCCTGGATGAACAGCGACGTCATCAGGATCAGGATCGAGAGCGTGATCGAGATCGCCAGGAAGAGATCGAGGATGATCGAGGGCAGCGGCAGGATCAGCACCACCAGGATGGTGAGGATGCCGAGCGCGAGCGCGATGTCGCCGCGCTTGAGGATGTTGCCAATCTCGGCGAGGGAGGGGAGGCCGGGCTTCGGGCTGCCCATGCCCTTACCCGCGGTGACGTCGACCATGGTTGCTGCCTCCCCGCGCGATTGCCGCCCACGCGCGCCAAACGTCTCCGCGGCGGCCGATGGGCCACCGTTCCGAAAGTGAGGCACCGCACTGGCGTCCACGGGGGGTCTCCCGTTCTACGCGGCCGACGACACTCGACTTCACCCGGCAATTTTTGCCCGGTGTATGGTTAGCAAAGGGTTAACGGGGGAGGCGGCTGGGCGAAATGGGGCCATTTGGGTTGTCATTCGGGGTTTGGCTCTTCGAGCCCCCGGAATGACTGGTGCGATGGAGGACGTGCCTACTTCGCCTTCTGCATTTTCGTCACCGTATACCCCGACGCCGCTTCCTCGGCCTCGAACGTGACCTTGTCGCCCACCCGGACCTGCTTCAGCACCGCCGGGTCCTTGACGCGGTAGACCATGGTCATGGGCTCATCCATGCCGAGGCTTTTCGCCGGTCCGTGCTTGAGCGTGATCTTTCCCGCGCCCTCGTCGATCTTCTTGACCTCGCCGCTGATCGCGGCGCCCCCGGCCGCGAGGGCGCCGAGAGACGGGCCGATGCTAAGCACCAGCGCGGCAGCGATGCGGATGAAATTGTTCATGGGAGGCTCCATTGCTCACTTCACGGTGACGTGGCCGACCATGCCGTAGTCGCGGTGATCGGGGATCAGGCAGGAAAATTCGAACGTGCCGGCCTTGGTGAATTTCCAGACGATCTCGGTCGTTTTGCCCGGCGCGAGCCGTACGCCATTGGGGTCGTCGTGCTCCATGTGCGGATGCTTCTTCATCACTTCGGCATGCGCGAGATTCTCTTTGGTCGTAGCGAGCAGGAATTCGTGGTCCTCCTTGCCGACGTTGCGCAGCACGAAGCGGATCTGCTCGCCGCGCTTGAAGCTGATGCGCGAGGGCTCATAGGCCATCTCGCTCAGCGCGATCTCGATGGTGCGTGCCGGCTTGTTGGGATCGCCGGGCTCGCCAGCCGAAAAGGTCTCATGGGTGTGATGCTCGTGTGCGAGTCCAGGCGCGGCCAAAAGCGAAAGTGCCGCAAGTATGATCATCGTCGTCTTCTTCATCTTGTTCTCCAGTTGGTGGTCGTCGAAACGTTCGTTCACATCTTCATTTTCTTCATCGGTACGTTTTGCTGCCGCTCCGGCTCCGCGGCTGGCGAAGCGACCTCATAGGCGACGGTGCCTTGCGGGAATTGATAGGGGCCGGGGTCGCTGTAATCGTCACGCGCCATCTCCTCGCGGATCTTCATCACCGTGAACATGCCGCCCATCTCGATCGGGCCGAACTGTCCGGCGCCGGTCATCATCGGCAGCGTGTTGTCGGGCGCGGGCATCTCCATGTTGCCCATCGCCATGCCCGACTGGCCCATTACCATGGCGTCGGGCGCGAGCTTGCCGACCGCACGCGCGAGATCCTTCTTCGAGACGCCGATGAGATTGCGCATGTCGTGGCCCATCGCATTCATGGTGTGATGCGACTTGTGGCAGTGGAATGCCCAGTCGCCGGGATTGTCGGCGAGAACGTCGAATACGCGCACGGCGCCGACCGGCACGTCGGTCGTCGTCTCCGGATATTGCGCACTCTCGGGAATCCAGCCGCCGTCGGTGCAGGTCACCGCAAAACTGTGACCATGCAGATGGATCGGATGGTTGGTCATGCTGAGATTGCCGATGCGCACGCGCACCTTGTCGCCGAGCCGCACCGGCAACGGATCGATGCCGGGAAACACCCGCGAATTCCAGGTCCACATGTTGAAATCGGTCATCTCGTTGACCTTGGGCAAATAAGTGCCGGGGTCGACGCGATAGGTGCTCATCACGAAGACGAAGTCGCGGTCGACCGGACGGAAATCTCGATCGCGCGAATGCACGACGATCATGCCCATCATGCCCATCGCCATCTGCACCATCTCGTCGGAATGCGGGTGGTACATGAAGGTCCCGCTCTTCTTCATCTCGAACTCGTAGACGAAGGTTTTGCCGGGTGGGATGTGCGGCTGATTGAGCCCGCCGACGCCGTCCATGCCGCTCGGCACGATCATGCCGTGCCAGTGCACGGTGGTGTATTCGGGCAATTTGTTGGTGACGAAGATGCGGACCTTGTCGCCCTCGACCGCCTCGATCGTCGGCCCCGGCGACTGGCCGTTATAGCCCCAGAGGTTGACCTTCATGCCTTCGGCGAATTCGCGCACCACGGGCTCGGCGACGAGATGGAATTCCTTCCAGTCGCCGTTCATGCGGAACGGCAGCGTCCAGCCATTGAGCGTGACGACGGGGCGATAATCGGGGCCGCTGCTCGGATGCAACGGCGGCTGCATCACCACCTTGTCCATATGTGTGGCTTCCGGAATCGATGCCGCCTGGACGCGGCCGCTGATCGCTGACGCGCCTGCAAGTGCGGCGGTGCCCAAAAATCCTCTTCGGGAAAACATGCTGGCCTCCGTCTCAGTGTCCGCCATCGCCAGGCGCTGCCGCGGCGATGGTCGTGGCATCGTCGGTGCCGCCCGCAGGTGCGCCGCCGCCGTTGACGGCGGTCTGCAACTCGGACTGCGCGAGAAAGAATTTTTGCTTCGCGTCGATCGCCCCGCGCAGCGAGGAGAGGCGCTGGCGCGCCTCGGTCAGAAGCGCGAAGATATCGACCTGCATGCTGGAGAAGCGAAGCTGCATCTCCTCTGTGATGATTTTTCGCAGGGGCAGGATCTCACGCTGGTAGTGGCTGGCGATGTCGTAGGTCGAGCGATAGGCACGGTAGGCGTCGCGCGCTTCGGAGCGCACAGTGATGGCCCGCTCGGTCAGCCGGTTGAAGGCGAGATTGTAGGTTTCGGTCACCTGCCGCACGCGCACCTCACCGCCATCGAAGATCGGGATCTGGAACTGCACGTCGAAGCCGCGCTCGCGGAACGGCGCGCCTTCCGGATCCTGGGTGCGGCGGGAGACGCCGGCGAGATCGAGCAGCGTGACGAAGCGCGTCGCTTCGGTGAGATTGAGCGATTTTGCCAGCGCCGTGAGCTCGAGCCGCGCGATCTGCAGGTCGATGCGATGAGCCACCGCATCGGTCTCGACGGAGGTCAGCGCGAGCGGCCGGCGGGGCAGCGGCGGCAACGCGTTGGGCAGGCGGAAGTCGAGCCCGTCGTCCCACAGCCCCATCAGCCTCGCGAGCTTTTCGCGCGCACTGGTTGCTGTCTGTCGGGCAGTGGCGAGATCGGCCGTGGTCTCGGCGTAAAACACCTGCTCGCGGGCCTGATCGAGCTTGTTGATCGATCCGGTCTCACCGAGCTTCACGGCGAGCTGCGCGGTGGACTCCGCCGTCGATTTCGCGTCGGCCAGCAGTGCCACCATCTCGTTGGCGGCAACGGCGCGGACATAGCCGCGGCGCACGTCGGCGGCGAGCCGCAGCGTTGCCAGTGCCGCGCGCAGCTGCGCCTGGTGGAAACGGTCGCGGGCGATGTCGGAGCGGAACGGCAGCGTCGCCAGTGCCAGGATATCGCCGATGACCTGGCGCTCGATTTCGCTGGCGCCATCGCCTGAAATCCGCGAGACCGAAAAGACTGGATTGGGCGGCAGGCTTTGCTCGACGAGATCGGTCTCGGCCAGTGCCAGCTCGTCATAGGCAGCTTGCAGCCCCTTGTTGTTGAGCAGCGCGATCTGCACGGCGGCATCCGCGCTGAGCGTCCGCGACAGCAGGCGGCGAACGCGATCGTTGACTGTATCGGCCCCCTCGGCCGTCCGCACGAAAGCGACATCCTTGTTGATGCTCCGGCTGGTCAGGTCTGCAACAGTGCTCATGCCGCTGTCGGGCGAGAACGCGGCGCAGCCGGAAAGGCCAAGTGCGACGAATGCGAGCAGGCCGCGCGCGAATGGTTGTTCCATGGCGCGCTCCTACTGGTCCGCTTTGGGTTGAGGCGCGACACTGTCGTTGCGCTCGCGCCATGGCGCCGGCATTGTCGGTCGCAGGCTGGTGTAGGGCGCGATCGTCGAGCGATAGCCGACGCGCGCGACCTTGGCCGCGGGATCGGCAGGATCAGCGCTCGCCAGCGGTGCGGTGGTCGCTGGCATGCAGCCGGACAATGCGAGCGCCGTTGCGACTAGGATCGGCCGAGTGAATCCAAAGTGCCATCCACGCGCCGCAGATGCGACGGCGAGCTTCGCCCCGAAAAGGGTAAGCATGGGTAATCCCTGATCTGTCTGATGACCACGAGCCCGCGCGCAGGTTGCGCGAGGCCTCACGTCGTGACGTCAGGTCAGGCGATAGGGGGACGGTAGAGCAGGGGCGGCGCCTCGCTGTGCAGGCTCACCGCGATCTCGGGCGCACAGGCCGAAATCGGCTGCACCGGCTTGACGACGTCGGGCAGGGCGGCCGGCAGCGCGCTCGCGCACATCATCGCGCAGCAGGGGCCAGGTGTGCCCTTGCCGTCATGATGATGTGGTGCAGGTGCATTCTGCCCAGCGGTCTGGTGATGCGCATGCGCGGCAATGTGATCATGGCCGCCGTCGGCGTGCATCCCGCTCGCACCATGATGGTGCTCCGGCGCGAGAACGACTGTCTGCAAGTCATCGCCAAGGCACGGCGCGGGACCGCTGCCCCACGCAAGCGCGGCTGCCGGCGCGAGGACGCAGAACAGATAGGCGAGGGCGACGAACCACCCCACCCTGATCCGCATCGATCGCGTCAATTGCAACAACATCCCGTCGACATGTCCGTTGCGCGGCCATGATGCACACGCAGATTGCAAATTAATGGCAAAGCCCGGTTCCGCCAGGCTCTTCTTACCGCAGCGCACCGCGCATGCCCAATATCGCAGCATGATGCTTGACCGCAAGGCGGTCAGCGAAGAAGGTCGCGCCGTGCACGCGCCAAATCACCCGCAGCGACCGGCCGGCTTCACCCCTGATTCACGTCAGGCCTGGGTGCGGCTCGTGCTTGCACTCGTGATCGGATCGATCGGCGCCGTCGGCATGTGGGCGGTCGTGGTCGTGATTCCCGTGGTGCAGGCCGAATTTGCGGCCACGCGCGGCGCGGTGTCGCTGGCCTTTACGCTCATGATGTTCGGCTTCGGCCTTGGCGGTGTGATCGCAGGCAAGATCACCGATCGCTTCGGCATCGTGCCGGCGATGGCGATCAGCATCGCCTTTCTCGGCGTCGCCAACGTGCTGGCTGGGCTGTCGACCCAGCTCTGGCAGTTCGTGGCGGTGTATTTCCTGATCGGGCTCGGGACATCCGCGACTTTCGCGCCGCTGATGGCGGAAGCCTCGCACTGGTTCGAGCGCTATCGCGGCCTCGCCGTGACCATCGTCGCCAGCGGCAATTATGTCGCGGGCGCGATGTGGCCGCCGATCGTGAATTGGGGCGTGCAGACTGCCGGCTGGCGCATGACCCACGTCGGCATCGGCATCGTCTGCGCGAGCACGATGACGATGCTGGTTCTGGTCCTGCGGGCCCAGATCGGCCACGACAAGGTTCGCAATCACGCCAACGCACCGCCGCCGCGCGTCGATCTCGGGCTGTCGACCAACACGCTGACGGTGCTGCTGTCGATCGCCTCGATCTCCTGCTGCGTCGCGATGGCGATGCCGCAGGTCCACATCGTCGCGTATTGCGGCGACCTCGGCTACGGCGTGGCGCGCGGCGCGGAGATGCTGTCGCTGATGATGGGCTGCGGCATCGTCAGCCGGATCGGCTCGGGCTACCTCGCCGACAAGATCGGCGGCATCCCCACGCTGCTGATCGGCTCGCTGGCGCAGTGCTTCGCGCTCATGTTCTATTTGTTCTTTGACAGCCTGACCTCGCTCTACCTGATCTCCGCGATGTTCGGCCTGTTCCAGGGCGGCATCGTGCCGAGCTACGCCATCATCGTGCGCGAGGCGATGCCGGCAAGCGAAGCTGCGACCCGCGTCGGCATCGTGATCTTCGCCTCCGTGTTCGGCATGTCCTTCGGCGGCTGGGTATCGGGCCTGATCTTCGATGCCACCGGCTCCTACGCCGCCGCCTTCGCCAACGGCGTGGCGTGGAACGCGCTGAACATCGGCATCGTCGCGCTGCTCCTGATCCGCTCGCGCATGAACGCAGCGAAGGCCGGTCCGGGGTTTGCGACCTGAGGCTGGGAGCGATCTTTACGGCCCTCCATCAAAACTCGAAAAACAACCCCATGCACAGTAGGAGACGCTGACCGGAACTACGGATTTACCGAAATAAACTTGACGCGTCGGGCAAATCAGGGGTAAAAGAGGATCATCGCGCAATCTGCATGACGGAAGGGACAGCCTGAGAATGGAGCACGGCGGGCGTCTATCAGCGCGCACGGCTTCAGCCGACATTTGAGGGCGGCGAGCCCGTTGGCGAATGTGATCGGCTCGACATCCACAACCCTTGACGCGTGAGCGTCGGCTTTTTGAGGCCAAGCGGAAGTTTTTTCGTTCGATCAGAGCATTCCCGCTTTTGACCCGTCTGAGACAAACCTGCCGATCGCTTCGGAGATTGTTCCCATATTGGAGATGCCCGGAAGTGCGCGCCATGCTCTCGAGCGACGCGAATGACCCCTTGGCAGGCCGCCCGTAGCCTATTTACTTCCCTGCCACCCTGATCCTCCTTGTCCTTTTTGCGCGCGACAGCGCCTCATAATCCTGCTCAGTCTGTCGGGCGTAACTCGCCGCAAATTTCGCTAACGCATCATCGAGGACATCGCTCTTGCCGCAATAGCCCGCGATCATCGCGACGTCCCCGGACTTCGCGTGCGCGAGCGCCAACGCCCAGCCACACAGCCGGCAATAGTCCGGGAGCGTTTCGAGGTTGTCTACCTTGACCCCACCCTTCATGTCCGCCAGCTGACGAATATAGAACTGCTTTCCTTCAACCTCGCCCCAACCCAGAAAGATATCCGGCGAACCCTGGGTCAGACGTTGACCGAATACCACCCTTTGACCGTGATGCCGGAATGGCAGCTTGAGGTCGACGTATGGCGCCAGAACGGAGGCGTTAGCCTCCTTGATCTGCAGGAAGAGGGGATCGCTCTCGTTGGCTCCTTCGAGCATGAGCATCCAGCATTCGGTGCCAACGCTGCCAACGCCCACCACTTTGCGGGCGACGTCTGTGATGTGATAGCGCGAAAGCAGGAGCTTGCGGTCGTAACCGAGCGAGTGAATGTACGAGTGCAGGAAGCGGTCAAGCGCGACTTTGATGGAGGTTCCTTTCTCGGTGTGGGTTTCGCGTACGATCAGCGGAACGTCTTCGATGAATCGATGATGCCCCTTCACAGGCTCGGTCAATTTGTCGAACGTGGTGATGTGTCCTCGTGCTTTCGCCCGATCCATGACATTTCTGGCGAGGCGGCGCGAGTCAGGCGTCAGGCTGCCCAGTATGGCGCGCTCGTCGATCCGCTGATACCAGACGCTCAGGTATCCCATCTCAGCGTAGCAATGGATATGCTTTCTGTAGGAGCGAACGCATTCACGAGCGGCCTGTTCGGATTGCGCCTGGTCGCCGCCGAGGAAGTTGGCCGCGACAGTAGCGCTGGCGGCAAGTCGCTTGAGATCCCACTCCCAAGGACCAACATGGATTTCATCGAAATCGTTGATCGAGAAAACCAGATTTCTCTCGGCCGTGGCGTAAACACCAAAATTGCTGATATGCATATCTCCACACGCTGCAACGCGAATGCCTGATACGGGCGATGTCGACAAGTCGCTTGCCATGACCGCAGCTGATCCGCGCAGGAAGGCAAAGGGGTTCGCGAGCATGCGGCTGTAGCGAACGGGCACTAGCTTCTGGACTCGCGTTGCGTTTTGTCGCTCGAGAATATCAATGGGATCAGGACGGTGACTGGACCGGTCATAGATCGCATGCGACGTGCGTGGCACTTGCTTGCGCAAGGCCTTTCCGGCCTCCATTCGCTGGTTGGTGGAAGGCTTTCTGATCGTGAAACTTTCAAGCAGAGCGCCTTCTTTGGTCGACCCGAGCATCCGGTAAAAAGTGGGGTCGACATTGGACTGCAATCGAACCATGCCCATGCTGTCCTCCAATAGCTTGCGGATCTCTCGCAATGGCGAAAGCCTAACCTGCTTCAGATATCGCCGCCTAGGCTACCAGACTGGGATTGGAGATGCCGGGACAAAAGGGTCATGGCGGCCAAGTTGCCTCTTGGCCCCTCGCGTCATTTGCTGCGTCTGCTCAATGCGTGGGCTATCGGGACCGAAGCGGACACCGATTGGTCGCAAGCGCTGCCTGGCTCAGTCGCGAATGACGCGAAGCAGACATCCCACAAACGAAGATCATTCTTGCCAACGAGTTTCTATCCAACGCCGACTGCTGGGGCGCTCGTGATTTCTGTCACAGATTGAAAAACCACCCTCCGATATCAACACGAGCGGTGGAGGCACGGGCGTGCTTTGAGCCAGATGTTGCTCACATGAGAGGGACGGAAGATCGCGTCATGGCAGCATTAATTATCGGAGTGTTTCTCGTTGCTGCGTTCGCGATCAGCAGGCTCGTTTAGCAAATTGAAGTTCGTTCCCCGAAGTCTTTCAAAGCACGCTGCGCATGGTGAGACGTATCACAGATTGAATAGCAAGGCCGCGCCTATTCTTCGCCTTCAAAGGGAATGGTCCCTCTTAATAATAGCAGGAGCATTCAATATGGGCGAGATTATTCGATTTGTCGCAAAGTCTGAGCGCGAGCGAGCCCGCTTAATTCGAGAAGCCCGCGCGATATATGACAGCATCTTCCCGGCGGCTGATCCGGTCAGGGAGCAGCATGACAAGGCATCGATAAGTCACACGGTCAGCGGCCCCAAAGCCCATCGCGGCGACGGAGGTCTCGTGTCGTGATCAAGGTCATCGCCGTGCTCTGCAGTCTCTCTTCTCCGACGAATTGCCACGAGCAGATCGTCACCACCTCCGACTTCGCCGACGTCTCACTGCAGTCCTGCCTGATGGGCGCGCCGCAGCTCGCCGAGTGGATGAACCAGCATCCAGCAGAGCGCCTGGCGGCATGGCGATGCGTGATTGGTAACCAGGATCGCAGGGGAGCTTAGCGTGGAAAGCTGCCTCCCCAGACGGTTTGAACCGCTTAACCACGACCGCTGCGGTTACTGACTGGGACCGTTCAATGGCCTGCCCATCGAGCAAGTTCTTGTTTGCGGAGCATGAGCCTGGAAGTGGCCCCAAGCCGAACAGCGCTTGGGCCGTTGTGATGTCTGCTGTCGGTGGTAAACCGGACGTGGGGCAGCTTGCCTTGACCGCTGCTTGTGCCCCGAAGCGCATTGCGCATGGCTCGAAATCCCTCGAGCCATGCTATCCCGTCTTCGAGTGCAGCCGGCGGGTGGCGTGGACTATCGGGTGCCCAATTGCTTGATTTCGGCGACTCGCTTTTCGCCGGGCAACTTGCCCCCGGCCAGCAGGCTGCTGCAAATCCACCGAGATTCTCTGGGTTGCGCGCCAAGGAAAGCCTTGGTCTCTACGCACTGCGCGTAAGTGTTGTAGCTGAGCGTGTCTGTGCACGTTGGCGAGAACATGCTACCATCCATTCCTCCCTGGCCAGCAAGGCTACATCCAACCCAGGGGGCGTTGCCGACCCTGAAACTTGTTTCGCAACCACCGTTGCAGCTGCGGGCTTCTCTCTCCAGCTTGGCAAGCCTCCCCAATGTTGAATTCGGCGCGAACCCTGGCGTTTGAGCGGTTGAGGTGCCGGTTGTCCTGCGGGATGTCACCGTGTTTGACGACCCCCGTTGCGAATGATGGGGCCTTGCTGCCTGGTCCGGCGCATTGACGGTGACACCGGGAAGCGTGCTGGTGGCCGAACCTTGCGGCGATGCCGGGCCACACAGGAAGACAGTTGCGAACATAGCGAGGACCGAGGGGGCGACAGCACTTGAAGACAATTTCATGATGATGCCTTTCCAGGACGGACAGGCCGTCCATTGGTCAAAATAAACCACGCGCAATTCGTAGCTTGTATTCTGCAACCTGGCTAGCGGCTTGCTCGCCAAAAAGTTGTGCACGCCGGCGTTGCGGGCAACGGATACGCCCAAGCAAGCGCCTGGTGCGCCGCAACAATCGCGTTGGAAGGGCACGGGCACCAGTGCTGTCTTCCGCTCATGGCCTTAAGGGACAAACTGATACTTCCAGGAATGGAAACGGAGATCGGACCTTCTGGCAAAATAGGAAAATCCGAAAACAATTTGACGCGTCGGGCAAATCACCTCTAAAGTGGCATCATCGAAAGAGTTCGCATCAACCCGCGCGGAGAAATCCGCTGCGGGTTTTATGCTTCGATAACAACCATGCCGCGCTGGGCTCATTTTGGCTGGTGATTCAGGGCGGAGTCCGCTTTCAACACGAGAGCGGACCAACATGCGGCTTAGCCGAGACGGCCGCTTTTGACCCCGAGCGGACATTTTGCAATCGGACGATGGCCTATTCTTCTGCTAAATGACGCTTGCGTAATGCTGCGGCCCCAATGAGCCTCATGCGTCTCGTGCGCGCTCACGGCAGCGATTAGCGGCCCTTCTAAGTGTCGAGCTTGGAGGCTTTCAAACTTTTCTCCGCAGTATAAAAAATGCGCATCGCTTCGGTGACGTACTTTGTCTGATTGTGGGCGCGTTCTTCCGACAGTAGATAGACGTTGCCGTGACGCGCGACCACGCCAGTTCTTGAGAACTCGTTGAGCTTGCGAATTACCGTCGAGCGCGGCAGGCCCACGTAATGCGAGATTTTTGTTGCATTCATAGGTCTGTTTTCTGCGTGGCCCACCATGATTGCGGAGCCAATCAACAACAGCGAGTGATCAGCAGGCTTCTTGCCGAACACAGAGTCGACCATCACACGGGTGAGCGCAATGTACGCTTTCGCCAATGCAAGCCGCTCCGTACGGTGCATAATCGGGTACGTCCCAGGCATGTGACCCTCCTTTGATATTTTCATCACCGTAAGGCTGACCTGGCGATTAACCGGCGGCGATAGCGCAACGACATGAGTGTCCAAAATGGACGCTCTATCACAAGACCGTCGTTAGGATCGGATGTTACTAGCAGATCGCGATCCAACTCAGAGGGGATGTAATGAAGTCCTTTGGAATCTTGTTGAGAGCAGTGGTGTTGACGGGCCTGGGCTGCTCCGCTTCGGTGGCCCAAACCGCAGAACCAACCTACAAAGCCGATCCTGACACCTACAAAGTGATTTTTGAGGACGCTAACTACCGAGTGATCGAAGCGAACCACAAAAAGGGTGTCCACGACAAAGTGCACGGTCACCCCGTGCCGTTTGTCGTGGTTAACCTTGCCGACTGCAAGAACAGGCTGAACGGGGCCGATGGTAAGACAACTGAAAATGTCGCCAAGGCCGGATCAGTGCAGGTATTGCCTGCGATCCCCTCACACTCAGCCGAGAACATCGGCGACGCGGACTGCAAACAAATCTTTGTAGAAAAAAAATAGGCATTCGCGCATCCGAAAAGAGACGGGGCAAACATCACTCTAGGAGCCGCCGGGGACTGCGCCCGACGGCTCTATCATTTTGGGCGGCCCCGGGTGTCGACCTTCTTCTGGAGGCGCAAATTGACTGCCTATGGCCCTTCGCGTCGTTTGCTGCGTCTGCCCAAAAGCAGTCGCTATCGGGACGGAAGCGGACATCGATTGGTAGTGAGCACTGCCCGGCTCAGTCGCGAATGACCCAAAAGAGGCATTCTTGATTTAGATCAACGAGAAATGACATGGCGTTTCGTCTACTCGGGGTTGTCAGGCCACCCGTTAGGCCGAATAATTTCTATGCTCAGCCGCAACGCATTCATGGGAGAGATCACGTGAGTAGAAGCGCGATTTCTTTGATATTGGGTCTTATGCTCTCGCCTATCCTTTCACTCACCACGCAGGCACAGAGCGTCATCACCGAGCAGGAGGCGCAATCCATTGCCAGGGATGCCTACATCTACTTCTATCCGTTGGTGTCCATGGACGTAACCCGCAAGCAGCTTACAAATGTCGAGCCTGGCAAAGGCATCGGCGCGCCCATGAACATGTTGTTCAACGTTCCGACCTTTCCCGCTGCCGACATGAGACAGGTCGTGCGACCCAATTTCGACACGCTGTATTCCTTTGGGTACGTCGACCTCACCAAGGAGCCGATGGTCGTTTCGGTCCCTGACACGGGTGGGCGTTATTACCTGCTGCCCATGCTCGACATGTGGACGGACGTATTTGCGTCGCCGGGTTGGCGCACGACGGGAACGCAAGCGGGCAATTTCCTCGTCACGCCACGCGGTTGGAGCGGAACCGTACCGGAAAAATTTACGCAAATCGAAGCGCCGACCCCATACGTCTGGATTATTGGCCGCACCAAGACTGACGGTCCGGCGGATTACGATGCGGTTCACAAAATTCAGGCCGGGTACAAAGTCACGCCGCTCTCGGAGTGGGGCAAGCCATCCAAACCAGTCGAGGCGAAGATCGATCCGAGGATCGACATGAAGACGCCTCCAAAAATTCAGGTCGATACCATGAAGGGCGGCGATTACTTCGTCTATGCGGCTGAGCTTCTCAAGCTGCACCCGCCCCACCTCACTGACCAGCCGGTTATTGCCCAGATGAAGCGGATCGGCATCGAGCCGGGCAAGAGCCTGGATATGAGCAACCTCGATCCCGTCGTGAGGAAGGCGCTGGACGATGCCCCGGCGGCTGGGCAACAACTCATGGAATGGAAAGTGCCAACTATTGCCCGGGTTGCGAATGGCTGGTCAATGAATACCGACACGATGGGCGTGTACGGCAATTATTATCTCAAACGCGCCATCGTCGCGCAGGTTGGCCTCGGCGCGAACCTACCGGAAGATGCGATCTATCCACTTAACCTCGCCGACGAAACCGGCAAGCCGCTCGACGGCGCAAGCAAATACTCCGTCCACTTCGACAAGGGCGCTACACCACCGGCAAATGCCTTTTGGTCGATCACGCTCTACGACAGTGACGGCTTTCAGGTAGCAAACAGCCTCAATCGCTTTGCGGTGAGTAGCTGGATGCCATTCAAATACAACCCGGACGGCTCTCTTGACCTCTACTTCCAGAACGAGAGCCCGGGAGCGGACAAAGAGATCAACTGGCTGCCCGCGCCAAAGGGGCCTTTCAACTTGACGATGCGCCTCTACGCTCCGAAATCGGACGCCCTCACCGGCAAGTGGAACCCGCCGCCCATCACGAAGCTTCAGGGCGTGTCGAACCTGATGGCTCAGTGAGCATCAACGCGAGCATCGACGCTCACGCACCGGTGCTCACCTTACGCTGAATGTCGGCTCATGGCCCTTCTCGGACCTCATGCAACGCCGGCATCTTCGACGTTATTGAAGGTTAAACGGACATCACAGACGCGAGAGTCCACGCCTAAACTGCCTGTCCTGCCTTCGACAGCGAGCATCCCGTGATCTTGTAGCTGCCGTCGCTCTGCTGCTCCAGCGTATAGAGGGCGTCCCAGGCTTCGTTATTGGCATCGATGATGTGGACGTACTGGCCGATCCAGTCGCCATCGACCTTGGTCTCGCCGAACTCAAAGCTCTTGTGCCGATAGATCGGTGCGTAGGCACTCTCCACCATCGCCATGAAGATGTCGGCGGCCGGGAAGATCTTCCTGATCGCGGGCGCGGCGTAGGAATAGGCGGCCGCGGCATCGTCGCGGGCAAAAGCCTGCTCCTGGGCGCGGATCACGCTCTTGGCGTCGGCGATGTTGTCGGCCTGCGCGGCCGCAAAACTCAGGAGTAATGTGATCAGCAACACCGCGATGCGCATCACTGGCTCCGTATTATCGTTTTTTCTTCGCCGCCGGTTTTGTCTTTTTGACGGCCGCGCGCGATGATGGTTTGGACTGCACGCGAAGTCCGTCGACGAATACGTCGAGCAGCCTGAGCGCGGTCGATTGCCAGCCGGGTTGGTCGTGCATGTAGCACATGCCGAAGAATGCACGCAGCAGGTCCTCGGGACTGATGTCGGCCCGCATCTGGCCGGCTGCAACCGCACGATCGAGCAGTGAGCCGATGGCTTTGGTCAGACGCTCGAACGAGAAAGCGTGCAGCTCCGACCCGCTCTGCACCGCAAGGGCCAGCGCTGCCGACATGCCTTTCTTGGTCGTGACGAACTCGACATTGGAGCGCAGCCAGCGCCGCAGGGCGTCAACCGGGTCCTTCGCGCTTCTGAGTTGCTCGGCAAGCTCGCCGAGCTGCTCGACCTCGCGGCGGTACACCGCCTCGAACAGTGCCTCGCGCGTTGGAAAATGGCGATAGAGCGTGCCGATGCCGACACCGGCGCGTTTTGCAACGGCTTCCAGGCTCGCCTCCGGCCCACCCGCGCTGAACACGGCTTTCGCAGCCTCCAGCACGCGCTCGCGATTGCGCACGGCGTCGGCGCGGGGCTTCCGGATGTTGTCGACCTGGTCGTCCATACAGACCAATCTAGATCACGATCTGGTTAGATTGAACCCTTTGCGCGAGGCATCGCGTTGTTTGCACACGGGGTTTTGACGAATTCCAATATTTTTCGACGGCACTTGTGAAACGGAGGGTGCCTCCGTATCTTCGCTGACACGTCGGCTCGTCTCATGTTCGTCCGGCGACAGATCGACTGCGGCCACGGCGGTGGCGCGCATGCGATCGACCATCTCCATATCTGATCGGAGCCCTGTATGACCCACTCCATCAGCCTCACCGTAAACGGTGTGCGGCGCGATTTCCAACTCGACGATCCCAGAGTCACGCTGCTCGATCTCTTGCGTGAGCGTCTGGAACTGACCGGAACCAAGAAGGGATGCGACCGCGGCCAGTGCGGCGCCTGCACCATCCTGGTCGACGGCAAGCGGATCAACTCCTGCCTCGCGCTCGCCGTCAGCCATGACGGCGCCGACATCCTCACCATCGAAGGCATTGCGCGCGGCGACCAGCTTCATCCCGTGCAGGCGGCCTTCATCGCCCATGACGGCTTTCAATGCGGCTTCTGCACGCCCGGCCAGATCATGAGCGCGATCGGGATGATGCGGGAGGCGCAGGCGGGCGATGATCCCGAACGTATCAGGGAATGCATGAGCGGCAATCTCTGCCGCTGCGGCGCCTATGCCGGCATCGTCGATGCCGTGCTCGAGGTGCAGACCGGTGAAGCCAACCAGAGGCGCTCCGCATGAAGCCGTTCGATTACGTCAGGCCTGCGACCATCGCCGAGGCCGTCACCGCCGCCGCGCAGCCCGGCGCGACCTATCTTGCCGCCGGCACCAATCTGCTCGACCTGATGAAGGGCGGCGTCAGCCGTCCGGATCGTCTGGTCGATGTCACGCACCTGAAGGGGCTCGACCGGATCGAGCATCTCCCAGACGGCAGCCTGCGTATCGGCGCGCTCGTTCGTAATGCCGATCTCGCGCATGACCCCGCGTTTGCAAAAGCCTATCCGGAGATTGCCGAAGCGCTGTTGTCGGGCGCCTCGGCGCAATTGCGCAATGCCGCGACCGTCGGCGGCAATCTCCTGCAACGGACGCGCTGTGCGTATTTCTATGACCCCGCCAGCCGCTGCAACCGGCGCGAGGCCGGCAGCGGTTGCGACGCGCGCGGCGGCGAGAACCGGCTGCATGCGGTGCTCGGCTGGAGCGAGGGCTGCATCGCCACGCATCCCTCAGACTTCTGCGTGCCACTTCTCGCACTCGACGCCATCGTCGAGATCGAAGGCAAGGGCGGTCGGCGCGAGCTGCCGCTCGATGCGCTGCACCTTTTGCCGGGCGCAACGCCCGAGCACGAGACGGCGCTCGAGCCCGGTGATCTGATCGTGGCGGTGCGCCTGCCGGCCGCAGCCCGCGATTTCGCCAGCCATGCGCGCTATCTCAAGGTCCGCGAGCGCACCTCCTATGCCTTTGCCGTGGTATCCGCCGCGGCAGCGCTGAGGATCGAGAACGGCAAGATCAGCGATGCCCGGCTTGCGCTCGGCGGTGTCGCCGCAAAGCCCTGGCGCGCCCGCGCTGCCGAAGCGGTGCTGAAAGGTGCCACGCCCGAGCCGTCCGCCTTCCGCGAAGCCGCGCAAGCTGCGCTCGCTGATGCAAGGCCGTCCGGCGACAACGCCTTCAAGATCGAGCTCGCGCGCCGCATCGTCGTGCGCGCGCTGACCCTTGCCGCCGCTGGAACGCCCGCGCGCATTCCAGCGCTGCCGGCCTCTCCCTTTGCTTCCGGAGCCCTGCATGCCTGAGATCAGCCTCACCTCCGCCCCCGCTCACATCCGCCATGGCTCGAACATGGGCCAGCCGCTGACCCGCCGTGATGGCGTTCTGAAGGTCAAGGGGCAGGCCGCCTACGCCGCGGACCATCATCCGCCCGGTATGCTGTTTGCGGTGATCGCTGTGTCCAGCATCGCGCGCGGCCGCGTGACAGCGCTCGACGTCGCGGCGGCCAGAGGCCACAAGGGCGTGGTCGAGGTCATGACGTCGAAGCACAAGCCCGAGCTCGCGATCGACCCCGACATCAAGACCAACCCGTTCGTATTCCGGATGGAGGTCCTGCAGAGCGATGAGATCCGCTACGCCAACCAGCCGGTCGCCGTCGTGATCGCGGAGACGCTGGAGGCGGCCACCGAGGGCGCAGCGCTGCTGGCGCCGCGCTATGATGCGCTAAACCCTCGCGTCGGTCTCGATGCCGGCGAAGCGTTCGCACCGCCCGTCGTCGGTGTTGGCAATCCTGCACAGGTGCAGCATGGCGATGTTGACGCCGGGATCGCCGCGGCCGCAAAGCGGTTAGAGGTGACCTACGAGACGCCGCCGCAATACCACAACGCCATGGAGCCGCACGCGATCGTCGCTAGCTGGGACGGCGACACGCTCTCGATCGATACGCCGAGCCAGGCCATGGTGATGGCGCGCGCCCGCGTCGCCGAGCTGTTCGGCATCGCGCCGGACAAGATCCGGATCCGCAGCCCGTTCCTCGGTGGCGGTTTCGGCTCGAAGGGATTTTTGACGGGACCGCAGATTCTCGGCGTCATGGCGGCGAAGCTGGTCGGCAAGCCGGTGAAGCTCGTGCTGCGCCGAGAGCAGATGTACGGCCCGGTCGGCCATCGTGCGCCGACGCGGCAGCGCTTGCGGATGGGCGTCGACGCGGACGGGCGCTTCACCGCGATCGATCACCACGCGAAGACGGTGTCGAGCAGCTATGACGATTTCTACGAGCCCGCCGCGGACGCATCGCATACGCTCTATGCGAGCCCCGCGATCAGGACCTCGCACGAGGCAGCGCGTGTCGACACCGGCACGCCGTTGTTCATGCGCGCGCCCGGCGAAGCGACGGGATCGATCGCGCTCGAAAGCGCGATCGACGAGATGGCGCTCGCCTGCGGCATGGACCCGCTCGCCTTCCGCCTGAAGAACTATGCCGAGGTCGAGCCGACCACCGGCAAGCCGTTCTCCTCAAAGGCGCTGCGCGCCTGTTACGAGCAGGGCGCGGCGCGCTTCGGCTGGAGAAGCCGCCCGCTTGCGGCGCGGCAGATGCGCGATGACTCCGGTCTCCTGGTTGGCTGGGGCATGGGGACGGCGACTTTCCCCGCGCTGATGTTCCAGGCCGAGGCGCGCGCGGCGATCCGCCGCGATGGCACCGGCGTGATGGAGATCGGCGCGCACGACATGGGGCAGGGCGCCTGGACCGCGCTCGCCCAGATCGCGGCTGATGGCCTCGGCCTCGATGTCGATCGCGTTGAGTTTCG
Source organism: Bradyrhizobium sp. UFLA05-125 (assembly GCF_059803515.1). NCBI lineage: Bacteria > Pseudomonadati > Pseudomonadota > Alphaproteobacteria > Hyphomicrobiales > Nitrobacteraceae > Bradyrhizobium > Bradyrhizobium sp. UFLA05-125. Next base: position 36,935 of record NZ_JBANBJ010000018.1, read on the forward strand.
CTCCGGTACCTCCGATCTGCCCGATGGTGGCATTGCCGGCGGCTCGGCGCATACGGCGACCGCGGGCAACGCGATCCACAATGCCGGCGCGGCCGTAATTGCGAAGCTCGCCGATCTCGCAACCCGTGACGAGCGTTCGCCGCTGTTCGGCGCCGGCAATGCCGGCGTGATCGCGCGCGATGGAAAACTGTTCCGGCGCGACGACGAGAGCCGCGGCGAGAGCTATGCCGACATCCTCGCGCGGGCCGGCCTTGCCGAGGTCGATGCGCGCGGCACCGGCGCACCGAATCCGACGGCGCAGACCGACTATGCCATGCATGCGCACGGCGCGGTCTTTGCCGAGGTGAAGGTCGATCCCGAGCTCGGGCAGATCCGGGTCTCGCGCATGGTCGGCGCGTTCGCCGCGGGCCGCATCATCAATCCGCATCTGGTGCGAAGTCAGCTTGCCGGCGGCATGATCTGGGGCCTGTCCTTTGCGTTGCACGAGGAGGCCATCATCGACCGGCGCAGCGGCCGGATCATGAACGCCAATCTCGGCGAGTACCACATCCCCGTGAATGCCGACGTGCCACCGATGGACGTGCTGACGGTCGAGGAGCACGATCCGCACGTCAACGCGCTCGGCATCAAGGGCGTCGGCGAGATCGGCATCACCGGCAGCGCCGGCGCGGTGGCGAACGCCGTATGGCATGCGACCGGCGTGCGCGTGCGCCGCTTCCCGATCCGGATCGAGGAGATGTTGACGCCGCTGTGAGATGCTTTGTTCACCTCTCCCGCTTGCGGGAGAGGTCGACGCGCTCGGCAGCGCACTTGCGCGCCTGAGCGCGGCGGGTGAGGGCTCTCTCCTTTGAGGGAGTCTTTCTGCCGAGACACCCTCTCCCCAGCCCTCTCCCGCAAGCGGGAGAGGGGGCGCAGCATCTCCGCGGCCGCTATCTCCTCAGAACGTCGGCGGCGTGCAGGCCGAGATCACCTCGCATGGCTTGCCGCCGACGCAGCGGAAGCGGTGCGGCCTGCGGCTTTCGAAATAATAGGCATCTCCCGGGTTGAGGATGCGCCGCTCGTCCTCCACCGTGACCTCGAGCTTGCCGGAGATCACGACGCCGCCTTCCTCGCCGTCATGCACCAGCGGCACGCGGCCGGTGTCGCTGCCCGGCTCGTAGCGCTCTTTGAGGATCTGCAGGCTCCGGCCGAACAGATTGTCGCCGACCTGGCGGTAGGAGATCGGCTTCTTGCCGACCTCGGTCAGCTCCTCGGCGCGATAGAAGATCTTGCGCCGCGTCTCCGGCTCCAGCGCGAAGAACTCGGCGAGGCCCATCGGAATGCCGTCGAGGATGCGCTTGAGCGCGCCGACGGACGGGTTCATCTGGTTGGATTCGATCAGCGAGATCGTCGAATTGGTGACGCCGGAACGCTTGGCGAGTTCGCGCTGCGACAGCTTGTGGCGCGCCCGGATGAATCGCAGCCGTCCACCGATGTCGACGCTCATGGGCAAATCCCTGTTGCAGGTGTTGCGGATCGCGCAAATATGGACCGGCCGCCCCAGCTAGATCAATGGGTTGCGGCCGTGCAGAAAAGGGCTTGTTGCGCTTCTAAAGCCGTGGCTCTGCTTCCGGGTCAGCAAAGGAGCGGCCCGTGACCCTTCACCAGATTCCGAACACCATCAAGACCGATTCGCACTGGATGCCGTTCACGGCCAACCGGCAGTTCAAGAAGGCGCCGCGCCTGTTCTCCTCGGCCGAGGGCATGCATTACACCACCGTCGACGGTCGCAAGGTGATCGACGGCTCGGCGGGCCTGTGGTGCGTCAACGCCGGCCATGGCCGCAAGCAGATTGCGGCAGCGGTCGAGAAGCAGCTCATGACGCTCGATTTCGCGCCGTCGTTCAATATGGGTCATCCGCTTTCGTTCGACTTCGCCGAGCGGCTCGCGGAGATCGCGCCAAAGGGCCTCGATCGCATCTTCTTCACCAACTCCGGCTCCGAGTCGGTCGACACTGCGCTCAAGATCGCGCTCGCCTATCATCGCGCCACCGGCCAGTCGAGCCGCACCCGCCTGATCGGCCGCGAGCGCGGCTATCACGGCGTCGGCTTCGGCGGCATGTCGGTCGGCGGCATGGTGGCGAACCGCCGCGCCTTTGCGACCCATCTGCCGGGCGTCGATCACATCCGCCACACCCATGATCTCACCCGCAACGCCTTTGCCAAGGACCAGCCGGCCCATGGCGCCGAGCTTGCCGACGATCTCGAGCGCCTCGTCGCGCTGCACGGCGCCGAGACGATCGCCGCCGTCATCGTCGAGCCGGTGCCGGGCTCGACCGCGGTGCTGCCCCCGCCGCAGGGCTATCTCAAGCGCCTGCGCGAGATCTGCGACAAGCACGGCATCCTCCTGATCTTCGACGAGGTCATCACCGGCTTCGGCCGCCTGGGTACGCCGTTCGCCGCCAATTTCTTCGGCGTCACGCCGGACCTGATGACGACGGCCAAGGGCATCACCAATGGCACCGTGCCCTGCGGCGCCGTGTTCGCGAGCCGCAAGGTGCATGACGGCGTGATGACCGGCCCGGAGGGCCAGATCGAGCTGTTCCACGGCTACACCTATTCGGCGCACCCGGTGGCCTGTGCCGCCGGCATCGCGACGCTCGACATCTACAAGGACGAGGGCCTGCTCACCCGTGGCGCAGGGATCGCCGACTACTGGCGCGATGCGCTGCATCAGCTGAAGGGGCTGCCGAACGTCGTCGACATCCGCAATTGCGGCCTGATGGGCGCGGTCGAGGTCGCACCGCGTGATGGCGCGGTCGGCGCGCGCGGCTATGACATCATGGTCGATTGCTTCAACACCGGTCTTTACCTGCGCATGAGCGGCGACTCCTTTGCGATGTCGCCGCCCCTGATCGTCGAAAAGAGCCACATCGACCAGATTGTCTCGATTCTCGGCGACGCCATCAAACGCGTGGCCTGATAATTGCTCTCGCGGTTCTCGACCAGTTGTTCTTGCTAAAGCGCGATGAAATTGAGATGAATCGTCATCGCGCTTTAGGTTGTTGTTTGAGCATGATCTTTTCGGAAAACCGCTTCACACTTTTCCGGATCATGCTCTAGCGGCGCGACATACGCCGCGGGAGTGGTGTCAAACGTGAAAGTCCTGATCCTCGGCAGCGGTGTCATCGGTGTCACCTCTGCCTATTATCTCGCGCGTGCCGGCCATGAGGTGACGGTCGTCGACCGTCAAGGCGAGCCGGCGCTCGAAACGTCCTTTGCCAATGCCGGCGAGGTCTCGCCCGGCTATTCCTCGCCGTGGGCCGGTCCCGGCGTGCCGGTGAAGGCGATCAAATGGCTCTTGATGAAGCATGGTCCGCTGGTGATCCGGCCCAAGGTCGATCCCGTGATGTGGGTCTGGCTGCTCAAGATGCTGCGCAACTGCACGTCCGCGCGCTATGCCGTCAACAAGAGCCGGATGATCCCGATCGCGGAATATAGCCGCGATTGCCTGCGCGCGCTGCGCCGGGACATCGGCATTCAATATGACGAGCGCTCGAAGGGGACGCTCCAGCTGTTCCGCTACCAGGCGCAGCTCGACGGCACGGCTGAGGATATCGCCGTGCTCAAGCAGTATGGCGTGCCCTACGAGGTGCTCAATCGTGAGGGCTGCATCGCGGCAGAGCCCGCACTCGCCGGCGTGAAGGAAAAGTTCGTCGGCGGCCTTCGGCTGCCCGAGGACGAGACCGGCGACTGCCACATGTTCACGCAGGCGCTGGCCGCAGAGGCCGAAAAGCTCGGCGTGCGCTTCATGTTCAACACGTCCATCGACGGCATCGTCACGGACGCCTCGCGTGTCACCGGTGTGGCGACCGGTGCCGGCCTGTTGCAGGCGGATGCCTATGTCGTCGCGCTCGGAAGCTGGTCGTCGCGCCTCGTTGCTCCCCTCGGGATTTCCTTGCCGGTCTATCCGGTGAAGGGCTATTCGATCACGGTGCCGATCAAGGATGCTTCCGGCGCGCCGGAATCGACCGTGATGGACGAGAGCTACAAAGTTGCGATCACGCGGCTTGGCAATCGCATCCGCGTCGGCGGCACCGCGGAGATCTCCGGCTATTCCGACAAGCTCTACGCCGCGCGCCGCGCCACGCTCGATCACTCGGTGTCGGATCTGTTCCCGCGCGGTGGCGATCTCTCCAAGGCCACGTTCTGGAGCGGTCTGCGACCGATGACGCCCGACGGCCCGCCCGTGATCGGCGCCACGCGCTATCCGAATCTCCATCTCAATACCGGCCACGGCACGCTTGGCTGGACCATGTCCTGTGGCTCGGGCCGCGTGCTCGCGGACATGCTGTCGGGCAAGAAGCCGGAAATCGATACGAGCGAGCTGACGCTGGATCGTTACAATCACCGGTTTGGGTGATTTGCGCTGTCATTCCGGGGCGCCTCGAAGAGGCGAACCCGGAATCTCGAGATTCCGGGTTCGATGCTTCGCATCGCCCCGGAATGACGCAGATTAGCTCGTCCCAGTCACGCAGTTTACCCACAGCACGACTGCCTTCGCATCATCAGCCGGGTTGGAAAACCGGTGCGGCCGCCGGCTTGCAAACCGAAAACTATCGCCCGTCTTCAGCGACCATGTCTCCGTATCCACCGTCAGCATCATCTCGCCTTCGAGCACGAGGCCGGCCTCTTCGCCGTCATGGGTGTAGAGCTCATCGCCGGTCGAGCCACCGGGCTCGAGATGTACCAGGAACAGGTTGAGCCGGTTCTCGGCGCCCGCGGCGCTCAGCAGCTGTTTCGAAATGCCGGTGCGCCAGAGCTTCAGCTCCGGACGTTGCATACCGCGCGTCACCACGGAATCCGATGTGCCGTCCGTGCTCGGGCTCGCGCCGAACAGCGCGGCGATGCCGACCCCGAGCACGTCGGCGAGCGTCGCAAGCACGCGCAGCGATGGCGAGGACAGGCCGCGCTCGATCTGGCTGAGGAAGCCGATCGACAGCGACGTGCGCTCGGCGATCGTCTCAAGTGAGAGCTGCCGTATCCGCCTGAGATCGCGGATGCGGCGTCCTACCGCGACGTCCATCGCCGGCTCGGCCGGCTTGGCGACGGCTTTTGCCCTCTTCACCGCCTTCACGGCGGCCGGTTTGCGCATTCTTTTGCCACCGCTCACTTCAAACCGCTTCCTTCATGTGCATGAAAACCGCTTGCATCACCCGCGAAAGTGTGACCAAATTTTCATATTGGTGAAAATAAGCCGAAACGGCCTGACCCGCAACATCTGCCCTCACAAGCTGCGCGGGTGCGCAGCCATCGGCCGAACCCAACAGGGGGATTGCGATGAAGCGTTTCGTTCAGGCCGCGGTCGCGGCGCTCGCCCTTGCAGCCAGCATGCCGGCATCCGCGCAGCAGGTGCTGAAGGTCGGCTCGACCCCGACGGGCATTCCCTTCACCTTCCTCGACACCAAGACCAACACCATCCAGGGCGTCATGGTCGATCTCATCACCGAGGTCGGCAAGGACGCCGGCCTCAACGTCCAGATCGAGCCGATGCAGTTCTCGGCGCTGATCCCCTCGCTGACCTCGAACAAGATCGACATCATTGCCGCCGCAATGTTCATCACCGCGCCGCGCAAGGAGGTGATCGACTTCTCCGATCCGATCTACACCTATGGCGAAGGCCTGGTGGTGCCGAGGAGCGACACCAAGGCCTATACCTCGCAGGAGGATCTGAAGGGTGAAGTCGTCGGCGCCCAGGTCGGCACCGCCTTCGTCGACGCGCTGAAGAAATCGGGCCTGTTCAGCGACGTGAAGGCCTACGACACCATTCCCGACATCCTGCGTGACGTGAACGCCGCGCGCCTCAAGGCCGGCTTCGCCGACTATCCGATCCTCGCCTACAACCTCAAGCAGGGTGGCTTCCCCGAGGTGCGCCTCGTTGCGAGCTACAAGCCCGTGACCGTCGGCTCGGTCGGCATCGGCGTGCGCAAGAGCGACACCGAGCTGCTCGGCAAGATCAATGCCTCGCTCGGCCGGCTGAAGGCCAACGGCACCGTGGACAAGATTCTTGCCAAATGGGGCCTGAAGGGCTGATCGCCGATGCAGGGCTTTTGGCGCGACACCGTCGAGTTCTTCCCGATCCTCCTCAACGGCGTCGCGCTCACGATCGTCGTCACCATCGGCTCGCTGATCCTCTCGACGCTGCTCGGGCTGGTCTGGGCCCTGATGCGGGTCTCCGGCATCGGCTTCCTGTCGGGCCTGAGCGCCAGCGTGATCAACGTGATCCGCGGCATCCCGATCATCGTGCTGCTGTTCTATCTCTATTTCGTGATGCCTGATCTTGGCGTCACGCTCACGGCATTGCAGGCCGCGATCCTCGGCCTCGGCATCGCCTATTCGGCCTATCAGGCGGAAAACTTCCGTGCCGGCATCGAGGCGATCGACAAGGGGCAGATCGAGGCAGCGCAGACCATCGGCATGGGCTGGTGGCTCACCATGCGTCGCGTGGTGCTGCCTCAGGCGGTGCGCATCGTGCTGCCGCCCTACGGCAACGTCATGATCATGATGCTGAAGGATTCGTCACAAGCCTCGACCATCACGGTGGCCGAGCTGGCCTTACAGGGCAAGCTGATCGCCTCCTCGACCTTCAAGAACACCAGCGTGTTCACGCTGGTGGCGCTGATGTATCTCACCATGAGCATCCCCTTGATCCTGCTCGTCCGTCATTTCGAGAAGCGGGCCGGCAAGCGATGATCGAGCTCGACGACGTCCACAAGAGCTTTGGCAAGGTCGAGGTGCTCAAGGGCATCACGGCATCCGTCGAGAAGGGCGAGGTGGTCTGCATCATCGGCCCGTCCGGCTCCGGCAAGTCGACCATCCTGCGCTGTATCAACGGGCTCGAAAGCTACGACCGCGGCGACATCAGCATCGAAGGCACGCGCGTCGATCGCAATGCGCCATCGATCGTCTCGATCCGCACGCAGGTGTCGATGGTGTTCCAGCGCTTCAACCTGTTCCCGCATCGCACGGCCCTTGAGAACGTCGTCGAGGGGCCGCTCTATGTAAAGAAGGAGCCGCGTGCCGCGGCGCTCGAGTGCGGCCGCGCGCTGCTCGCGCAAGTGGGCCTCGCCGAAAAAGCCGACATGCATCCGCCGCAGCTCTCCGGCGGCCAGCAGCAGCGCGTCGCGATCGCGCGCGCGCTCGCCATGCAGCCCAGGGCGATCCTGTTCGACGAGCCGACTTCGGCCCTCGATCCCGAACTCGTCGGCGAGGTGCTTTCGGTGATGCGCAAGCTCGCCGATGACGGCATGACCATGGTCGTCGTCACCCACGAGATGGGCTTTGCCCGCGACGTCGCTGATCGCGTGCTGTTCATCGACGGCGGCGTCATCGTCGAGCAGGGGCCGGCGAAAGCGGTGCTCAACCAACCGCAGCATGCGCGGACGCAAGACTTCTTGCGCCGCGTGCTGCATCCGCTCTGATCCGGTGTCCGACATGACCGCCCGCCTGCCTTTGCCGCCCTCGCTCTACGCCGACACCGCCGTTGCGCCGGTGGCCACGCCGCCACTCGATGCGGACAAGACCGTCTCCGTTGCCATCGTCGGCGGCGGCTACACCGGTCTGTCTACGGCGCTGCATCTGGCCGAGCAGGGTGTCGACACGCTGGTGCTGGAGGCGCAGGAGCCGGGCTGGGGCGCATCCGGCAACAATGGCGGCCACACCAATCCGGGGCTGAAGCACGATCCCGACCAGATCGAGGCCGATTTCGGCCTCTCACTCGGCCGCCGCATGATCGAATTCTCCTACGGCACGACGAATTTTACCCATGATTTGATCCGCCGTTACCAGATTCCCTGCGAGGCGCGGCAGAACGGCACACTGCGCGCTGCCTATAATGAAGCAAGCGCCGCGGCGATCGAAAGCACCGCAAAACAGTGCATTCGCCGTGGCATGCCGGTGACGCTGCTCAATCGCGAGCAACTGCGCGAGATGACCGGCAGCGATCGCTATCTCTGCGCCATGTTCGATGCGCGCGGCGGCGATCTGCATCCGCTGAGCTACGCCCGTGGCCTCGCGCGCGCCGCTATCTCGGCCGGTGCGAACGTGCACGGCGAAACCCCGGCGCTCTCCCTTCGCCGTGAAGGTACGCGTTGGCGCATCGAGACGCCGCGCGCGGTGGTACGTGCCGAAAAGGTGCTGCTCGCCACCAACGGCTTTACGGATGATCTCTGGCCCACGCTCCGCCGCACCATCGTGCCGGTGTTTTCGTCGATCGCCGCGACCGCACAGCTCTCCGACGAGGTCGCCCGTTCGATCATGCCGACGCGTCCGGTGCTCTACGAAAGCGGGCACATCACGGTCTACTATCGCATCGATCAGCAGAACCGCCTGCTGATGGGCGGCCGCGGCCCGATGCGCTGGATCAACGCGCCGTCCGATGTCGCCTATCTCATGCGCTATGCCGAGCGGCTGTGGCCGCAGCTCAGGGGCGTCGCCTGGACCCATGGCTGGAACAGCCGTCTTGCGATCACCAAGGATCACTATCCGCATGTGCACGAGCCGGCGGAGAACATCCTGATCTCGCTCGGCTGCAACGGCCGTGGTGTCGCGCTCTCCACAGCGATGGGCGCCCAGCTCGCTCGCCGCCTGATCGGCGGCAGGAGCGCCGAAATCGACATGCCCATCACAGGCATCAAGCCAATCCCGCTGCACGCCTTCTGGCCGGTCGGGGTCAAGAGCGCGGTGATCGCCGGTCGCGTGCGGGACCGGCTGGGGATCTAGCGCGCGTTTGGATTTGACGCAGGTGCGCTCGCTCTCCCGCTTGCGGGCAGGGCAATCGCATATGACGTAAGCGCTAGCGGCGCTGAAGCTTCCACATCGTCATGGCCGGGCTTGTCCCGGCCATCCACGTCTAACCCGCAGCACAAAGAACGTGGATGCCCGGGACAAGCCGGGCATGACGACCTAGTCGATGATCATATGCGATTGCCCTGTGCAAGCGGGAGAGGTGCAGCGGTGCTCGCGGCCCGATCGACTTTCCTTCTCAGCCTTCCGCCACCGCATCGGCCCACGGCTGGAAGATATCGACTGCGCCGGAATTCGTGTCGCCCTCGCGCATCACGACGGTCGGGCAGGCGAACTTCATCGGCACGGCCTGCACCTGCGTCTCCTCATAATCGAAGCGCGCCGCGAGCGCCTTGCGGGCGTCCGCGGGCAGCCGCCGATCGCCGGTCACGACGGCGCCTTCGCTGGCGTCGATGCGCGGCTGGTGGATTGCGGCATCGAGGTCCATGCCATAGTCCATCGCGAAGGAGAGGAGCTGTGTGACTGCGGGCAGGATGCGGCGGCCGCCGGAGGCGCCGACTGCGAGGCGCTTGCCGTCTCTGGTTTCGGCGATCACCGGCGTGATGTTGGTGAGGCAGCGCTTGCCGGGCGCCAGCGAATTGGTCGTGCCGGGCGTCGGGTCGAACCACATGATGCCGTTGTTCATGGGAATGCCCGAGTGCGGCGTCACGTATTTCGAGCCGAAGGTCGACAGCAGCGTCTGCGTCACCGCGGCCATGTTGCCGTGGCGATCGACCACGGAGAAATGCGTGGTACAGCCGGGCGCGAGATATTCGGCGCCGAGCGACCGCTTGCCATCGGCATCGCCCATGTCGTTGAGCCGTTCGCGATAGGCCGCTTGCAGGGCGGCGGCGTATTCAGCGTAGGCCGCAGCATCGGGTGCGCCTTCCGGCTTCAGGTTTTGTTGCAACAGGCGCAGCGCATGCGCAAGTGTCGGGCCGGCGGTGAGCTCGGGTGTCGCAAACACCTCGCCACCACGATAGGGAATTTTCAGCGGCTCGCGCAGATGGGCGCGGAAGGAGGCCAAATCCTCGACCGAGAGGGCGCCGCCATCAGCCCGGATGTCGGATGCGATACTTCTGGCTAGATCGCCCTGATAGAAGTCGCGCGGGCCCGATGCGGCAAGGTGCGACAGCGTCGCCTGCAATTTCTGCTGCGGTAACCGCGTCTCGGCCTTGATGCCCCACGGCGCATTCGGGGGCAGACCGTCGACAAGATACGCCTCGGTGCTGGCAGGATAGCGCCGCAGGTCGGCCGCCGAGCTTGCGATCATCAGCGTCGTCCACCAGTCGACCAGCAGGCCTTCGCCGGCGAGTTTTGCGCTCGGTGCGATCAGGTCCTTCCACGGTAGCCTGGCGTGGCGGCGATGGGCTTCCTCCATGCCGGCGACGACGCCGGGCACGGCGATCGAGCCCGGACCGTGGACGTTGCGGTCGTCCTTCACCCGGACCCAGGGAAAGAGGTCGGAGGCCGCGCCTTTTCCAGTGAGCGGATAATCCTCGACGCGCAGGCTTTGCGGCGCACGCATGTTGTAGTCGATCACCTCATAGCGGTTGTCGGCCGCGCGATAGAGCACCATGATGCCCCCGCCGCCCATGCCGCTCATCCAGGGCTCCAGCACGTTCAGCGCGAAGGTCGTGGCGATCACCGCATCGACGCAGTCGCCGCCGGCCGCCAGCACCTCGGCCCCGATCTCGGCCGCGCGGCGTGACTGCGCCGCGACGATGCCGCCTTTGGCGTGGCGCGCGGGTTTCCGTGGCTGCTGGGCATAGCTGAACTGGTGGGACATGGCGCTCATATTGCGTTGGATGGAATTGCACTGCGCTGGTGTGGCGACGAGAGCATGGCACATCGCGGCCAGTGATCCATGGGAAAGCGCAACATGGCAGGTGTGAAGGAGACGCAAGATGGTCGGGTAATCCGACGCTAGTCCCCGATCCGCGCAAACACCTGTTCCGCCGGCACCGGCGGCTCGACGTTGAACGTCTCATCCAGCACCCGTCGCAGCTCGTCGGCGCTGTCGATCGTGCGCTCGCTTCTGACCTCGCCGTCGCGTCCTTCGATGGTCAGCCGGCGGTTGGCGAGCTTGTAGCGCGCATCCGCTGCGACACGCTCCATGATCAGCGTGCTGGTGAAGGGCGGGATGGAGCTCGTCGAGGTGAAATAGTTGCCGAGCTCGTAGTCGGATTGAAGCTGCGGAACCAGGTCGAAGACGTACATGGTCCGCCAACCGCTGGGCTGTCTCGCACTGATCGAGAACAGGCCGTTGGTCTCGCTGATCCGGAAAGTACCCATCGCGGTGCGCTGCTCGATCTCCGTCCGGAACTGCAAGGGGCTATCCATCACGCAGACGCCGAATCCGACATCGGCGATGTAGGGACCCTCGGGCAGGTCGACCTTGAGCAGCATGTGGACCCTTGGACCCAACGGACTGTCGGGTGGCGACATCCAGCGCACGCGGCCGGACAGGCCCGTTACCGCAAAGCCGATGTGCTCGAGCGCCGCCTTGAACAGCGCATTCTGCTCGAAGCAGTAGCCGCCGCGCCGGGAGTCGACGAGCTTGGCCTGCACGGCCGGCAGATCGAGGTCGACCGGCCGGCGCAACAGCGGATTGAGCCCCTCGAACGGGATCGCGTCGACGTGAGCGCGGTGGAGTGCCGTGAGGGTCGCCAGATCCGGCTTGACCGCCGCGCCGTGGCCGATGCGTGCCAGGTAATTGTCCAAATGGAATTCATGCGACATGAAATGATCCCTGCGGCCTGAAAAGGCGGGCAGGGTAGACAAGGCCGTTTCCTGTTGGAAGCTTTAATCGTGGCGGGAGGGGGCGGGACCGGGACGGATGACGTCCTTCGATCCGGTGGGCTCAGAGCCTGCCGTCAGGCCGGCGTTTGCCGTGCCTGGCGTGCCATTTCGGCCCCGGGCCACGCATGTAATGCAGCTCGGGGCGGTAGGGATTGCCCGCGAGCTTCACCAGCGTCTGCCACCGCGAGGCGATCGCGGAGACGTGGTGGCGAAGCAGCGTGAGCGAAGCGATCAGCATGGCAAAGTCCTCAGTGCGGCCTACCGAGCATGGAGCTGAACGGCAGGTCGAAGATCTCCTCGCCGTCGTCGTCGCTGACGTGCAGGATCCAGTCGCGCCAGTCTTCGTCGCCGGGCACCATGATCATCGAGCGCATGATTTGCGCAGCGCGGTCGCGGGCCTCGGTCAGATTCGACACGGCGGTGCCGTGCCGGTCGATCAACATGCCGTCAGTATTCGAGCAGTGAAAAAAAACCTGGACCACAGCCCCCTCCTCCACGAAGCGAATCGGACGCAATCAACCCATAACACTCTGACGTTGTCGGAAATATTCGGGTTCAACCCGGTAAGGGAATTTACGGATGTTCCGATTCACGGGACGGTGAGCGCGTTACCGATTCTTAACCATCGGCTGGACGGCGCAGCGGAGCCGTGGAACTCTCGATTTGCCGGGGACCGGGGGAGGGGAAGCTTTGCAATTCACGAGAAAGGCCTTTGGCCGGCCGCGCGCGCTCGCATGCGTTCTGCTGGCTGCGGGGCTTGGCCTTGCGCCGCCGGCATCGTCCGACCCGATCCGGAAAAGCGGCTATGCGATCGGCACGGACACCTGCGGCAGTGGCGATCTCGCCTTCCCGAGACTTAAGATCGACCTCCGCCAAGGGTTTTGCGCCGGTCTCGTCGCCAGCGAAGACGATCATCTGAAATTCCCGCGATCGATCATCCAGATCCCCGGACATGAGCTGTTCGTGGTCGCCGACATGGGCGGCTGGGGCCACACCGACGGCCGACTGTTGCTGCTCGATCCCCGCGCGGCCGAGGGCAAGCGGATCAGGGAGCTGCTGACGGGGATCGAATATCCCTTCGGTCTGGCGATCGGTCCCGACAAGAAGCTCTATGCCTCCACCGACGAGACGATCTTCCGCGTCGATCCGCTTGCCGACAATCCGCGCGGCACGGTCGAGACCATCCTTCATCGTCTGCCGGGCCGCCGGCTCACCCTGCCTGATGGCACCAGGCTCGAGGAGAGCGCGCATCCGCTCAAGCAGTTCGTGTTCGACCGCACCGGGCGCCTGTTCGTCAATGTCGGCTCGCATAGCGATGACTGCATTACCCAGCCGCCGATCACGGGGCCATGCGCGCCGGCGGAAGGCGCCTCGGCGCTCGCCGCGATCTGGATGTTCACGCCGCCTTCAGGCGGCATCTTCCCCGCATTGAAGCCCAACGATCTCAATCCGCCGCACGAGGTCTATGCGCGCGGCTTGCGCAACTCGATGGCGCTGGCGCTGCACCCGCAATTTCCCGATCCCGGCTACGCTTTCCTGCAAGGTGAGAACGGCCGCGACCTGCCTGATATCTTCAAGCCGAACGAGGAGATCAACGCGATCGAGCAGGGCAAGCACTACGGCTGGCCCTATTGCTACGACCTCTCCACGGTGAGCCCGGAATTCAGGCTGGTACTGCAATCGGGGCCTTACAAGAACCTCTGCGCCGGCAATGCCCTCTACAAGCAGCCGTTTTCGCTGCTGCCGCCGCACGGCGCGCCGCTCGGGATGCTCTACTATCACGGCCAGAAGTTTCCGGAGCTGGAAGGCAGGCTGCTGATCGCCCTTCATGGCTATCGTCCGACCGGCAGCCGCCTGCTGGTCTACGACGTCGACGATCACGGCTTCCCCAAGGTGAGTCCGCCGCCAGTCCGCTACCATCTGAGCTGCGCCGCCGAGCCGACGCGCAGCTTCCGGACCGACGCAGGCGAGGTCGCCGCGGCACCCTTCGAGGAATTGATCGCTGGCTGGCACCGCGTCAACGGCGCGCGGCCGCAGGGCGCGCCCGTCGGCATCACCGTTGCGGAGGATGGCGCGATCTGGCTGGTCGAGGACAAGAACCAGACCGTGATCCGGATTGACCGCACGGATGGCAACGCGCCGGAGCCGCTCCCCTGCGACACGCGAAGCGCGGGGCAGATCGACCAGCTCGCCGCTTTCGTTGCAAAGGATGCACAGAACAGGGATCGGCTCTCGGTGCTGCGCAAGGGGCTCGTGCAGAAGCACTGCGTCGGCTGCCATTCGGATTTCGGACTGAAGCAGGACCAGTCCGACACCGAGAAGGACCAGAGCGTGCTGCGCTTCATGTTGTCACAGGACGGCTGGATCTATCCCGGCGATCCCGGATCCGGAAAGCTGCGTACGCGCCTGCGCGGCGTCGGCGCGGAGAAGCTGATGCCGCCGGGCGGCGAAGCGCTGGCGAAGACCGAGCCCGGCTACGCCCGCCTGCTCGACTATGCGGACTCGCTGGTCGCAAATATGATTCCGGGAACACGCATGCGGATCAAGCCCGGTCCACCGACGCGCAAATTCGTCGCGCGCAGCGGCAAGGAATGCGGCGAAATGCCGGCCACCAAGGTCGTCGTCGTGACACAAAGGACCGCTGTAGACAAAGCCGGCTTCAGCCGGTTCTACCGGCCGGCCGATCAATATCTCAACGGCGAATGCACCGACGACGATGGCTACTACATCCAGCAGAACGATCTGGTGCCTTTGCAGTAGCGTGCTCCTGGCGATCGCCGTGCAGCCGGCCTTCGCCGAGATGAAGCTGTTCGAAAGCACGCAGGTGACGCCGGCGGGCGAATACACCTTCGGCATCGAAGGGCCGGCCGTCGATCTCGACGGCAATCTGTTCGTGGTCAATCTCGGCAAGCCCGGCACGATCGGCAGATTGCCGGCGGGCGCTTCGGCGTCCGAGCCTTTCGCGCAGCTTCCGCAAGGCAGCGTCGGCGTCTCCATCCGCTTCGATCGCGACGGCACCATGTTCGTCGCCGACTACAAGGGCCACAACATTTTCGCGCTTTCCAAGGGCAACGCGGAGCCGCGCGTCTGGTTTCATTCCGACGAGATGAAGCAGCCCAACGACATGACGATCGCGCGCGACGGCACGATCTATGCGAGCGATCCGAACTGGAAGGGGCGCGAGGGCCATATCTGGCGCATCGCGAAGACTGCCGACGGATCGGTGCAGGGCCAGCTCATGGCGGCGCCGCGCGCGATGGGCACCACCAACGGTATCGATCTCAGCCCGGACGGCAGGACGCTTTATGTCGGCGAATCCAACAGCGGCGAGATCTGGTCGTACAGCATCCGCGGCACCGAGCTCACCGACGCAAAGCTGATCAAGACGTTCCAGCCCGACACCATCGACGGCCTGCGCACCGACGTCAGCGGCAGGCTCTATGTCGCGCGCATTCTCAAGGGCACGATCGCGGTCATGAAGCCCAACGGCGCGGTTCAGCGCGAGGTCGCGTTGAAGGGCAAGGAGCCAACCAACCTCGCTTTCGGCGGCGCCGACGGCAAGACCGTCTTCGTCACGCAACGCCAGGGCGGCTTCGTCGAGGCCTTCCGCAGCGATCAGCAGGGTCGCGAGCATTGCCTGCAACGCGGCGGTTGCTGAGCCGCGATCCGCGCTCCGCGCAGGGCACGCACGCAAGGTGCGGCGCTGTTCTTGCTTGCATCGCAGCGCCGCCGGGATCAAGACGTCATTCGATCCCAAGGCAATGGAGCCGCCCACGTGAAAGCCGTCTATAGCGAACTGCATCGCAGCCACGATCCGCAATTCTTCCTGGTGCGCGGGGTCGTCAAGCGCACGACCGAGCAGCCCGAGCGCGCGGACCGGCTGCTCAAGGGTTTGAAGGACGGTAAGCATCAACTTGTCGAGCCGACCACATTCGGGCAAGGACCGCGCGCGCGTGTCCATAGCCCGGAATATCTCGCCTTCCTCTCTGAGGCCTGGGGCGCCTGGAGCGCACTCGGCGATTCCGGTCCGGAGATGATCGGCAACATCCATCCTGTGCGGCATGCCGCCACCTATCCGACGCACATCGTCGGCAAGCTCGGCTGGCATACCGCCGATACCGCCGCGCCGATCGGGCCGGGCACCTGGGCTGCGGCCTGCGCGGCGACGGATGTTGCGACCACGGCGGCGCAACTCGTGATGGACGGCGAGGATGCGACGTACGCGCTCTGCCGTCCGCCCGGCCATCACGCCTATCGCGACATGGCCGGCGGCTTCTGCTTTCTCAACAACAGCGCGGTCGCGGCCGCGCATCTGCGGCTCAGGCATGAGCGCGTCGTGATCCTCGACGTCGACGTGCATCACGGCAACGGCACGCAAGGCATCTTCTATGCGCGACCCGACGTCTACACCATCTCGATTCATGCCGATCCGGTTGCGTACTATCCCTTCGTGTGGGGGTATGCCCATGAGCGCGGCGAGGGCGAGGGGCTCGGCACCAATCTCAACATCCCGCTGCCGATCGGCACGGGCGATGACGGCTACATGCAGGCGCTCGCGCGCGCCAAGACCGCGATCGACGCATTCGCGCCCGGCGCGCTCGTCGTGGCGCTGGGCCTCGACGCCTCCGAGCACGATCCGCTGAGGGGGCTAGCCGTCACCACGCCGGGCTTCCGACGCATCGGCCAGGCGATCGCGCGCATGGGATTGCCGACCGTGTTCGTGCAGGAAGGCGGTTATCTCTCCGATATCCTCGGCGCGAACCTGACGTCGGTGCTCGCGGGGTTTGAAGAGGCGCGGTGATCCGGCGCCGCCGGTGCCACGGCGCGATGAGATTGATCTAATCCTTGAACAGGATCTTCTCCAACAGGTCGATACGCTTGATGCGGATCACGCTGCCGTCAATGGCGATGATGCGGCGGTTCTGAAAACGCTTCAGCATCATGGTTACCCATTGCCGGGTCGAGCCGACCATCGCCGCGATCTGGTCATGGGTGATCTTGCGATCGATAACGATCGTATCGCCGTCTGGATTGCCGTGAAGCTCCGACAGGTTGAGCAGGAGTTGGGCCAGCCGCTCAATGACCGATCGCGTTCCCAGCATCTGCGCCATCGACGAATAGCACTTGCCCTTTGCGATCAGCCCGTCGATCAGTGCCAGCGCAAAGGTCGGCATATCCGTGAGCAGCTTCCCCAGCGCCGCGCCCGACAGGATCGTGATCTCGCAGGACTCGATGGCGATGCCGGACCACATATGGATGCCGCCGCCGGAGATCTCCGGCCCGCCAATGAAGTGTCCGGGCGTCCAGTAGGCCAGCGTGATCTCGCGTCCCGACGGCGCCGTGTAGTAGACGCGCACCTGACCGCGCTGGATGATGAAGATGCCGTCATGCCCTTCGCCCTGGTTGAAGACCATGGCACCCTGCGGCACGACGACGGTGCGTCCGGCCGCCTGGACCTGCAACCTCTGCGCGGCCGACAGGCGGTCGAGAAAATGCGCGCCGACGTTCAACCCGTCGACCGTCTCGCTCATGAACAGTGCCGTTGCATCCCTCGCGGCCGGCAGGGCGCGCGCGGCCCCGATGTCCTCCGCATGGCGCCAGTCGAGCCCGATGGCCGGAAGCCTCCGGCTTCGCAACGTCGTCGCCTCTTTGAGTGTCGTCATCACTGTCCGTCTGCACTCAGCATTCGCCGCTAGGTAAGAGTGATGCGGGTGGAATGTCCATCTCTTTGAACGCTATCACATGCACTTAGCAAAGCTCTTGCGTTGGGCGTATGCTGCCGAAACGATTTCATCTGTCGATGGCTTGCTCGCGAGAAAAATCGTTCGATCTCGCGCGTTCGAAACGACGACGAAGTTGCGACACGGATTATCTTGAGCGCACGACGCAAGTAATTGCTTCAACGCGAACGACCGAAATCCAATAGTTGCCGGCGAGTGATTTCGTGCCGGTGCGGTCAGCCCGGCCATTGCGAGCTGAGGACCGTTGCATGATCTCTTTTGGCCCCGTGAGGGGAAGCGTCGCTGCCATCGTCGTCACGATGGCTCTCGTCGGATCGTCGCATGCCGAGACCATCAGCGTCGCGGTCGGGACGCAGGACACCACGATCAATTGCGCGACCGGTGGCTTGCTGATCCGCGAACTCAAGCTCCTGGAGAAATTCTTGCCGCGTGACGGCAAGTACCAGGATGTCACCTACGACATTCAGTGGAAGAACTTTACCAGCGGCGCGCCGCTGACCAACGAGATGGTCGCGGGCAAGCTCGATTTCGGCGCGATGGCGGATTTTCCGGGCTCGCTGAACGGCGTTGCTTTTCAGAAGGCCGGGCGCCGCAGCCTTTTCATCAGCGTGCTGTCGGGAAGCACCAAGGGCAGCGGCAACGGCATCGTGGTGCCGGCGAATTCGCCGGCGCAGTCGCTCGACGATCTCAAGGGCAAGACGATCTCCGTTCCCTTTGCCTCGACCTCTCACGGCATGCTGCTGCGTGCGATCGAGGCCAAGGGCTGGAATCCCGAGACCGACGTCAACATCATCACGCAGGCGCCGGAAGTCGCCGGGCCGGCGTTGCAGGCCGGCAAGATCGAGGCGCATGCGGACTTCGTCCCGTTTGCGGAGCTGTTTCCCTGGCGCGGCTTTGCCCGCAAGATCTTCGACGGCGCACAGGCCAACGCTCCGACGTTCCATGGTGCGCTGGTCGATGCCGACTATGCCGAGAAATATCCGGAAGTCGTCGTCGCCTACTTGCGGGCGGCGATCGAAGCGGACCGCCTGATCGCCGAGGAGCCGGAGACATACAGCGAGCTGATTGCCAAGGTCACCGGCATCGAGGCTGAGGTCGACTATCTCTTTCATGGCCCGCTCGGGCTCCAGACCCGCGACGTCAGCTGGAAGCCCGAATACCGCCAGGCGGTCGCGACCTCGATCAAGACGCTGAAGCTGCTCAAGCGCGCCGACAGCGATCTCGACATCAACCAGTTCGTCACCGACAGGTTCATCCGTGCCGCGCTTGCGCAAGTCGGCCGCGACTACGATGCCGAGCTGAAGAACTACGCGCAGCTTCCGTTGAAGGCGAAGGATGCGGCGACCGGTGCCGAGATCTCCGATTTCAGCCGTGTCGCGCAGATATGGGTCAAGGGTGAACCGCATGTCCGCAACTTTGCCTCGCCCGAGAACGCGCTGAAGGCGCTCGCTGGCCTCGAAAAGGACGGCAAGGCCATCCGCGTCGTCTATGCGCAGGATCGCGAAAGCGGCATCAAGCTGTTCGCGAACCAGGCCTGGTTCGTCCGGTCGGCGAACGGCGAGCTGAGCGCCTTCCTGCTCAAGGACGCCGCCGAGCGTTGGTCGAAACAGCATGGCGGCGAGGTCGTCGACTTCAACGCCGCGCGCGAGTCCCTCGTTGCGAGCAGGTGAGCGATGCCGATCGCCTCAGTAGCGCACCGTCTTGCGGGCGCGCGATGGTTGACCCGCGGCTTCTCGATCCTTGCCTGCATCGCGCTGTGGCAGCTCGCCTCGACGCTGCATGTCAATCTGGGTGTCGTCACGTTCCGCAACGTGCCGCCGCCGACCGAGGTCGTGCAGTCGGCCGTCGTGCTCCTGAAGTCGCCAAAGCTGGCCGCGCATATCTCGAGCAGCCTTTGGCGCGTGCTCGCCGGATATGGCGCGGCGGCCGTTGTCGGCGTGGCCTTCGGCTTGGCGATCGGCCGGTCCCGTGCTGCGAGTGATTTGCTGCTGCCGCCGCTCGAATTGCTGCGGCCGATTCCAGCCGTGGCCTGGATCCCGCTCTCGATCCTGATCTTCCCGTCCTCGGAATTGTCGATGATCTTCATCACCTTCATCGGCGCCTTGTTTCCGGTCGTGCTCAATACGATCCACGGTGTCGCCAATGTCGATCGCCGGTTGGTTGCCTCGGCACGCAGCCTCGGCGCGACAGGCGTCTCCATCCTGAGCGAGGTGGTCCTGCTGGACGCCGCGCCCAGCATCGTGACCGGGCTCGCCATCGGCATGGGAACTTCATGGTTCTGTCTGGTCACCGCGGAGATGATTTCCGGCCAGTTCGGCATCGGCTATTACACCTGGGAAGCCTACACGCTGCAAAACTATGCCGACATCATCGTCGGCATGCTGATCATCGGCCTGCTCGGCATGGGCAGCAGCTGGCTGCTCACGACGGCGGGCCGGCTGCTGATGCCCTGGCGTAACCCGGCGGTCGTGCGATGAACATCCGCGTCTCCGATATTCCGGTGCGCAGCGTCGGCCGCATCGATATTGCGGATGTCTCGATCTCGCTCGGCGAGGGCGCTGACGCCTTCGAGGCGGTGGACCGGCTGAACTTTACCGTCGCGCCGGGCGAATTGGTCTGCGTGCTCGGTCCTTCCGGCTGCGGCAAGTCGACCCTGCTCGGTGCGCTGGCCGGGCACCTGAAGATCACGGCGGGCGAGCTCGCGCTGGACGGGCAGCCGATCCGCGGCCCGAGCCCGGATCGCGGCATGGTGTTTCAGCAGCACACCCTGTTTCCGTGGAAGCGAGTGCAGGACAATGTTGCCTTCGGCCCGAAGATGCGCGGGGTCGGCAGGATGGAGCGGCGGCGCGCCGCCGGCGAGATCCTCAAGCTGGTCGGACTGTCGGGGTTCGAGCGGTTCTATCCCTCGCAACTGTCCGGCGGCATGCAGCAGCGGGTCGAGATCGCACGTGTCCTGATCAACCAGCCGCGCGTGCTGCTGATGGACGAGCCCTTCAGCGCACTCGACGCGCAGACGCGCAGCCTGATGCAGGAAGTCCTGCTCGACATCTGGAGCAAGATCCCGACCACGACGGTGTTCGTGACCCATGACATCGACGAGGCGCTGTTCCTGGCGGACCGGATCGTGGTGATGAGCGCAAGGCCCGGGCGGGTGATCGAGGATTTCGTCCTGCCGTTCGCGCGGCCGCGCAGCCACGACCTCGTAACCGAGCCCGATTTCGTGCGCCTGAAACGCCACGTCATGCAGCTTCTGCGGCGCCCCGATGGCACCGAGCCGTTGGCCCGCCTCAGTCCGCTCGGCGTATAGCTGTCAAGAGACCCCGTTTGCTGGCCGGGGATGTCGTGCGTTTTTGCTCCGGTTGAGCTATTCTTCAAAAAACTGTGAAACGCGTCCAGTCCGAGGCGGAGTTTTGACTCTCAAAGTTTGTGGTTGAGGGCATATTCTCTTCGACGGAGAGTGCAGCCGAGCGGAAGCAGCATGCTGGAGACGGAGCCGAGCGCGGCGACGGAAACGGATTTGAAAGGCTGGCTTGAGGGCGCGGGGCTCGGCCAATACACCGAACTTTTTGTGCAGCATCGCCTCGACCTCGACGTCATGCCCGACCTGACGGAGGCCGATCTCGCCGAGCTCGGCCTGCCGCTCGGCGATCGCAAGCGGTTACGCCGGGCGATGGTGGCGCTGCTTTCGCCCGAACCGGCTGGGCCTCCGCCCGCCCCGCAGGCAATGGCGCGCGCCGAGGTCGGCGCCGAGCGGCGGCAGCTCACCACCATGTTCTGCGACATGGTGGATTCGACCCCGCTCTCGGCCCAGTTCGATCCCGAAGACGTGCGCGACATGATCGCGAGTTTCCGCGAGACCTGCGTCCGCGTGGTCAAGCATTATGAGGGTTTTGCTGCCCGCTACGTCGGCGACGGCATCCTGGTCTATTTCGGCTATCCGACCGCGCATGAGGACGACGCCGAGCGCGCGGTGCGTGCCGGGCTCGAGATCGTGCGGCTGCTGTCGACAGCCCGCGCGATCGAGCCGCGCGGCGCGCTGGGCCACGCGCCGGCGGTGCGCATCGGCATCGCCACCGGTCTCGTCGTGGTCGGCGATCTCGTCGGCCAGGGCACCGAGGAGCGCGATTCCGCAGTCGGCGAAACCGTCAATCTCGCAGCGCGGCTCCAGGGATTGGCGCCGCCGAATGGTGTGGTCATCTCCGCCTCCACCCAGTCGCTGCTGAAGGGCAAGTTCGACTACTGCAATCTCGGCGTCCAGGCGCTCAAGGGGCTCGCCGAGAAGGTCCAGGCCTGGCACGTGATGCGGCCCTCGCGCGTTGAGACGCGCTTCGCTG
The DNA here is from genome assembly GCF_059803515.1 of Bradyrhizobium sp. UFLA05-125. NCBI lineage: Bacteria > Pseudomonadati > Pseudomonadota > Alphaproteobacteria > Hyphomicrobiales > Nitrobacteraceae > Bradyrhizobium > Bradyrhizobium sp. UFLA05-125. Next base: position 58,634 of record NZ_JBANBJ010000018.1, read on the forward strand.
CGGCCATGGGCACGCGGCTGACGCCGCGCGTCAATCGCGAGGAGGAGGTCTCGCTGCTGACGGGGCGCTGGCAGCAGGCGAGGCAGGGCGACGGACAGGTCGTGGTGCTGTTCGGCGAGCCCGGGATCGGCAAGTCCCGCATCGTCCAGGAGATATTCGGAGCCATCGCGGGCGAGCGGCACGGGCAGATCTCGTTGCAGTGCTCCCCCTATTATACCTCGACCGCGTTTTATCCGTTCAGCGCGCAGCTCAAATTCGCGCTCGGGCTGGACCGCGAGGATGCGACCGCGATGTCGCTCCCCAATCTCGAGGCCGCCGTAGCCGCCGCGGGAAGCGAGGTCGCGCAGGTGACCCCGCTGTTCGCCGCGCTGCTGTCGATTCCGACGGGCGACCGCTATCTGCCGCTCGACCTGTCTCCGCAGCAGCAGAAGGACGCTACGGTGTCGGCCATCGTCAACCATCTGCTTGGGCTTGCGCGCGAGCAGCCGCTGGTCATCGCATTCGAGGACCTGCACTGGATCGATCCGACCTCGCGCGAGGTCATCGATCTCCTGGTCGACAAGGTGCAGGGCCAGCCGATCCTCGTCGTCATCACCGCGCGGTCGGAGTTTCAGCCGAGCTGGAATGCGCATTCGCACATCACGACGCTGGTCTTGAACCGGTTGAGCCGGCAATTGCGCACGACGCTGGTCGAGCGCGTCGCGGGCCGGGAGCTGCCCAAGGAGGTCGTCGAGGAGATCATCGTCAAGACCGACGGCGTGCCGCTGTTCCTGGAGGAATTGACCAAGACCGTCCTCGAATCCAACCTGCTGACCGAACGGCACGGCCGCTACGTGCTCTCCGGCGAGTGGCGGCAGCTCGCGATCCCGGCGACGCTGACGGACTCGCTGATGGCGCGCCTCGACCGCATGGGCCCGTTCAAGAAGATCGCGCAGATCGGCGCCACCATCGGCCGTGAGTTCTCCTACGAGACGCTTCACGCCGTCGCCAACACGCCCGCCGACCAGATCGAGGCGGCGCTCGATCATCTGGAGGAGGCCGGCCTGATCGTGCGCGGCGGTCACCCGCCGGATGCGCTCTACGCGTTCAGGCACGTCATGATCCAGAACGCGGCGCATGCCAGCCTGTTGCACAGTGAGCGGCGCAAGCTGCATTCGCGGATCGCCCAGGTGCTCGCCGAGATGTATCCGGAGAAGACCGCGCGCGAGCCCGAGCTTCTCGCTCACCATCTGACCGAGTCCGGCCAGAGTGAGGGCGCCGCGAGCTTCTGGCTCAAGGCGGGCAAGCAGGCAGCGAAGACGGGCGGTAACCTGGAGGCGATCGGGCACTTGCGCCGCGGCTTGAGCGTCGTCCAGGCCAACGCGCGCATGCAGGGCGCCGACGAGATCGAACTCCAGCTGCGTATCGCGCTCGGCAATGCGCTGATCGCGGCCAAGGGTTATGCGGTGCAGGAGGTCGAGGAAAACTACATCCGCGCGCTCGAGCTCGGCCGGCAGCTCGACGACGAGGAGAAGGCGTTCGCAGCGATGCGCGGGCTCTGGGTCTGCCATTTCATCCGCGCGGATTTGACACGCGCGCACGATCTCAGCGTCGAGCTGTTGAAGTTTGCCAAGCGCGTGCGGCTGAACGAGCGGGCGCGGCCCGCGCAGCAGACCGGCTATTTCATGGAGGCCCATCGTGCCATCGCGATGACCATGCTGTATCGCGGGCGCTTCGCGGTGTCCCAGCATCATCTTCACCGCTGCATCAATCTCTATAGCGCGGATCTGCATGCCGACCTGATGGAGCGGCACGGCACCAACCCCGGCGTCGTGTCGCTGTCCTATCTCGGCTATCTCCTGTGGTTCCTCGGCCAGCCCGACGTGGCGCGCCAGCACAGCGAGCAGGCGATCGCCAACGCCGAGAAGATCCGCCATCCCTTCACGCTCGCTTTCGCGCTCGTATTCGGCGCCTATCTCTGCCAGCACCTGCGCGACGTCGAAGGCACCCGCGATCACGCCAACCGCGCCATGATCATCGCAACCGAGCACAATTTCCTGCACTGGAAGCAGCAGGCCGCGATCCTGCGCGGCTGGGCGCTGACGCAGCTTGGTGACGTCGACGATGGATTGAGCCAGATGCGCGTCGGCCTCGACGAGTACGAGGCGATGGATTCCTGGCTCGCCGGCTGCTGGTTCAGATGCCTGTTGGCCGAGGCCTATGCGAAGGCCGGCTTCCGCGAGGCGGCCTTGCGCGCGCTCGACGGTGCGCTGGCGACCGCACGGCGCACTGGTGATCACTTCTACCTCGCCGAAGTCTATCGGTTGCAGGGGGAGATCACGCTCACCGCGGGCGGGCCAACCTCGGCCCGCGACGCCGAAGATCTGTATGAGCTCTCGCTCGACGTCGCCCGCAAGCAGGGCGCACTGTCCTGGGAGCTGAGGACCGCAGTCAGCCTGGCGCGGCTCTGGCAGGACGCGGGCAAGGCCGGGCAGGCCGAGCGGCTGCTGGGTCCCATCGTCGGCAAGTTCAGCGAGGGTTTCCTGACGCCGGACCTGATGCAGGCGGTGCAGCTGCTCAAGGAACTCGGCTCCGAGGCTGCTGGCGGTCAACGGGTCGACGTGGAGCGATAAGCGTCACGGCTTGAACGCGTCTTACGCGCTCGCACCGCTGCGGGTTCACTGGCATTGCGCAGGAACCGGGTCGGGCCAGCGCTCACCTCCCTTTTCACGACATTTGCCGCCGGGATTTCTCGCCGCGAGATTCCGATTGCCTGCGATTGGCGTTCCGCCTAATAATCTTGTACAATTGACCAAAAGCAGTCCGCCGGCTGGCTCCGGCAAGGGCCGGCCGATGCGTGCCATAGCGCGTGTCGCGCCAACGGAGGATGGATCGAAAGCATGTCCGCAAGCGGCTTTGGACTCGCCGGCGTCATCGGAATGCCGGTGGCGCATTCGCGCTCGCCGGTGATTCACAATTATTGGCTGAATGCCCACGGCATCCGCGGCGTCTATGTGCCGCTTGCGGTTCAGCCCGAGCGGTTGAAGGACGCGCTATCGGGCCTCGTCGCGCTCGGTTTCCGCGGCTGCAACGTCACCATGCCGCACAAGCAGACGGCGATGGCGCTGCTCACCCGCGTCAACGACACCGCGCGCCGCATCGGTGCCGTCAACACCATCGTGGTCGAAGAGGACGGCACGTTGTCCGGCTTCAACAATGACGGCAACGGCTTTGTGCACAGCCTGCGCGATGCGCGTACCGACTGGCGTGCCGACGAGGGACCGATTTTGCTGCTCGGCGCCGGCGGCGCCTCACGCGCGGTGGTCGTGGCGCTGCTCGAAAACGGCGCGCGCGAGATCCTGATCGCCAACCGCACGGCGGACAAGGCGGAGGCCTTGGCAAAAGAGTTCGGCAAAAATGTCCGCAGCGTCGCCTGGGCAGATCGGAGCACCGCGATCGCCGACAAGGCGCTTGTCGTCAACTGCACCGATCGCGGCATGGTCGGCAAGGATGCGCTCGAGATCGACCTCTCGCGGCTGAAGCCGTCAACGCTGGTCGCCGATCTCATCTACACGCCGCTCGAGACGCCGTTCCTGGCTGAGGCCCGAACGCGCGGCTGTTCGACCGTGAACGGGCTCGGCCTGCTGCTCAATCAGGCGCGGCTCGCCTTCAAGGCCTGGTTCGGCGTCATGCCCGACGTGACACCCGAGCTCATCAAGGCAATCGAAGCGACCTTCTAGAGGCGTCTCGCCATGACCCTGCCGGCGTGTCCCAAGATCGATTGCCACATCCACGCCATCGATCCCGCGCGGTTTCCGTACGCGCCCACAACGCCCTATCGGCCAAGCGGGCAGGAGATCGCGCCAGCTGCGCAGCTTCTCCGCGTGTTCGACGTCTTCGACGTCAGGCACGCGCTCGTCGTCGCTACCAACACCGGCTATGGCAGCGACAGCCGCATCCTGCTCGACACGCTCGCGGAAGGGAAAGGCCGCTTCCGGGGTGTCGCGGTCGTCGAGAGCGACGTCGATATGAAGGAGCTGGAGCGGCTCAAAACGGCGGGCGTGATCGGCGTCGCGTTCAACGTCCCGTTCCACGGCACCGATTATTATCGCAGCACCGCGCCGCTGCTGGCGAAGCTGGCCGATCTTGGCCTGTTCCTCCAGATCCAGGTCGAGCAGGATCAATTGCTCGCCTTGCTGCCGCTGATCGAGAAGTCGAACGTCAAGCTGGTGATCGATCATTGCGGGCGGCCGCCGGTCGAGCAGGGCCTGAACGGCAGAGCCTTCCAGGCGCTGCTGGCGATCGGCCGCGCACGCGATGCACACATCAAGCTGTCGGGCTACTACAAGTTCTCGAAGCTGCCGCATCCTTACGAAGACGCCTGGCCGTTCATTGCCGCGCTGGTTGACGCCTTCACGCTCGATCGCTGCGTCTGGGGCTCGGACTATCCGTTCCTGCGTGCCCCGGAGCGGCTGGATTATGGGCCGCTGCTCGCGGTGCTGAGCGGGCTCTTTCCCGATCCGGCCGATCAGCACCGTCTGTTGTGGCGAACGCCGGCAAGGCTGCTCGGCTTCGATCCAGGTCAATCAACATAACAAACAATAGAGGGAGAACGTCATGAAGGCCTTGGGAAAATGGAGCGGCATCGTCGCCGCCGCGTCGCTGTGGGCAGGCCTCGCGCAGGCGCAGACGACGGTCTACATCCCCGATGTCGTCGAGTTATCAGGCCCCGGCGCGGTCTCCGGCACCAACTGGCGCGACGGCGTCGCGCTCGCGATCGACGAGGTCAACGCCTCCGGCGGCATTCTCGGCCGGAAAATCGAGACCGAGCATCTCGACACCCAGAGCAACCCCGGCGTCTCGCGCGCCCAGGTGCAGAAGGTCCTGGACAAGGACCCGTATGTCGTGCTCGGCCCGATCTACTCCGGCTCGGTCAAGGTCAACATGGCGCTGACGCAAGCGGCCGAGATTCCGCAGATCGTCGGCGCGGAGGCCGCCGACATCACCACGCAGGGCAATCCGTTCGTTTTCCGCACCGCCTTCGGCCAGCAGTTCTCCATGCCGAAGATCGCCAACTATCTGCACGACAAGCTGAAGGTGAAGATGGTCGCGCTGGTCTGGGTCAACAATGATTTCGGCAAGGGCGGCCACGACAATTTTCTAAAGGAGATGAAGGCGCGCAATATCGATATCGCGGCCGACATCTCGACCGAGCAGGGCCAGGTCGATTTCGGTTCTGACGTCATCAAGTTGAAGAGCGCGAAAGCCGATGCCGTCTTCGTCTACACCAACGAGGAGGAGAGCGCCCGCTTCCTGATCGAGGCGCGGCGGCAGGGCCTGTCGACGCCGCTGTTCGGCGAAACCACGCTGCTCAGCCAGAAGGTCGTCGAGCTCGCCGGCCCCGCTGCCAACGGCGTGCGCGGCCATGTCGGCCTCAGCGCCGATGCGCCGGTGCCCGCGATCCAGGACTTCGCCAAGAAATTCAGCGCGCGCTACAAATACTGGCCCGACCACAACGGCATCAAGGGCTACACCGCCGTCTATCTCGTCAAATACGTCACCGAGAGGATCGGCAAGTTCGACAGCAAGGCCTTCGGTGCGGCCATGAAAGGCCTGACGCTGACGCCGGACAAGGCGCCGGGCATGCTTATGGAAGCGAGCTGGGACCAGAATGGCGACATCGACCGCGCGAGCTTCCTCGCGGAGATCGTCGACGGCAAGCAGAAGATCGTTGAGACGCTGCCGAAGCTGAAGGTTTCGAAGGGAGAGTGAACCGCACTTTCGGACGTCAGTTGATGCGAGACCCGATGTCGCGGCCGTTCACGCTGTCGTCGTGAACTTCGTGATGACATCCATGAAGGGCTTTGACTGAAAGCTCGCATCAAGCGGCAAGGGCCGGTTCGGCAGCTTGTCGCGCCGGGTGAATTGCTGGTTGATCCAGCTATGGCGGTCCGTGATGCCCCAGGTAAGGATGGAGTTGAGCGGGCCGCTCGCCGCAATCGCGCCCAGGAGGTCGTTCACACGCTTGGCGACGATGGAGTCGCGCTGGACGACATCGCCCGGCAGCTGTTGGTCGAAGACGTCGAGCTCGGTAACGAGGACCTCGAGACCCCACGAGCGCAGCTCGCTCACGAAGGCTGCGAGACCTTCGGTGTCGATCTCGAGTTCGGCATGCAGATGGCATTGCAGGCCCACGGCATGAAGTGGCGCCCCCTGATCGAGCAGGCTCTGGATGAGATTGCGCAGGGCGGCACGCTTGGCGATGAAGCTGTCTTTGGCCGACTCGACGTCGTATTCGTTGATGGCGAGCTTGACGAGCGGATCGGCCGCGGCGGCGGTGCGGAGAGCGAGCGAAATCCAGCGCTCGCCCAGCATGCGCGACCAATAGGTGTCGCGCCGGTCGGTCGGCTTGCGCGCATTATCCGGAATCGGCTCATTGACCACGTCCCACGAGGTCAGCTTATCTCTGTAGTAGGAGACCACGGTCGAGATGTGATCGACGAACGTCTCCTCCGCCGTCTTCGGGTCCTTGATCTGCTTGGTCCAGTCCGGAATGTCGTGATACCAGGCGAGCGTGTGGCCACGCATCGTCAGGCCGTTCTGCCGCGCAAAATCGAAGATCGCATCGGCGCGCTCGAACCTGAAGGTGTTTGCGTCCGGCCGCAGCATGGGCCATTTCAGCTCGCACTCGGGAACGACCTGCGTGCAATATTGGCTGATCGCCTCGCCGAGCCGTGGATCGGCCTGTAGATCCCAGAGATTGAGCGCGGCGCCATAGCCAGGGCGCCGGTTGACGGAGGCGGATGTCTGCGCCGCACTGGTCGATCCGGCGGCGAAAGCTGCGGCCGTGCCGAGCAGGAATTCGCGTCTGTCGAGTGTCGTCACGGCCGGGAGTCCTCAACGCGCCGGCTGGCGCTGCATCACTGCTTCGGCGATCTGGTAATAATGCAACGCCTGCTTCTCGAGCGTGAGATTGTCGGTCACGTATTGACGCGGCCTGAAGTCGCCCGCCTTGGTGTGCGTCCAGAACGCGTTCCAGCGTGAGGCGAAGTCGTCGGCGTCGACGAACTTCATGCCGCAGCGGTCGTCCCAGTAAGGCACAGAGGATACACCCTCGAACCTGACCCGGTGCGGAAAATACTTGGGATCACGCCATGGCCCGCCGCGATCCCAGGCAAACACGGGAACGCCGCTCGAAAGCGCCTGGAGACAGGCGATGCCCTGGCTCTCGTTCTGGCTGAGGAAGATCATGCTGCGGCAGCGTGCCAGCGCGGCCCGATAATCCTCCTCCTTGTAGCTGCCATAGCGAAACTCCTGAAACGTGAGGCCATTGGCCTGCAGCCGCGCGCGGATCGGTTCGAGCAGGTCCGGGGCAAAGCGATCGCGGTCCCAGAGAACCTTGTCATACAGCAGGACATCGACGCTCTTCTCAACGGCGTTCGACGGTGCCCACGAATCGGTGTCGATGCCGACCGGCCACACGTCGATGTCGGGCCAGCCGGGCCGGCACATGTCGGCGTACCACTTGCAGGGGACGACGATGTGCTTCACCGGATAGCGCGTCAGCAGATCGGGGGCTTCGACAGGGTGATCATAGGAGGCAACGCCGAGCAGGATCGGGTTCTTCCACTTGATCCGGTCGAGCACGAAGGGACGCCCGATGACGCAGGCGAGCTCCTCAGGATGCTTGCGGACGTGACGGTAGTCGTTGACGCGGTAGCGGATGCCCAGCCGGTCGAGGCCAGCGCATAGATTGAGGAACACGCGCTGCTGGCCGTTGATCCAGGGTTTTCCCAGGAGCACGCGCCGCAACAGCATCCGCAGATGCCGGTCGCCTCTGAACCAGCGGTCGTCCTTTTCCTCGAAGAAGAGATTGAGGACCATGCGCTCGCCGCGTGGGGGGTCGGGATGGATCGGAGGCACGATTGTGCTCACGGACCGGTCCACTTCGCCGCGCTGACCATCGGCCATGCGCAAATCCGCCCGGGCACGTTCAGCGACTTCCATTTGGCTCAAGTCCACACATTCGACGCACGGTTCTACCGGCGAAGCTTTAAACCATTATCTCACTTGGATGATCGCAGCGTGGAGTTCAAGGCGACCGCAAATTTAACGCTAACGTGCGAAATAGACCGGAACGGCGGCTTCGCAGGCCCGGATTGCCACTCTGTAAGCGGTATCTTCGCTATAGCTGCGGCGCCGTCCGCCAGACCGCGCAACCAGGGCAGATGATTAACGAAGTGTTAAATCGCCAGGCCGAAAACGGTCCCGTGCTCGCATGCTGAACCGCCACTTCTCCATCTATCTTGCCGCCTACGTCTTTCCCGCAGCCGTCGGCTTCTGCGCGATCACGATGTATACGCGGCTGCTCACCCCGGCGGAGTACGGCGTCTATGTCGTGGGGCTCAGCATCGCCGGCATTCTGGGCGCGACCTTCTTCGGCTGGATCAGGCTGTCGGTTTCCCGCTATCAGGCAATGTCGCCTGACGTGGATTTTCGCGGCACGGCGATGGTCGCTTTCGTGCTCACCATCGTCGCACTCTGCGCTGCCGCGCCGCTGGTGTTCCTGTTCCATCGTGACGTGAATCTGAATCTTCTGCTCGCCAGCATATTCGTCGCGATCATGATGAATGCGGTCGATGTCGGCCAGGAATTCGAGCGCGCCAAGTTGCGGCCATACCGCTTCGCAGCGATCGCGATCGTGCGCAGCCTCGCGAGCGTCGCATTCGGCCTGATCGCCATATGTCTGGGCTGGGGTGGTCTGGGGCTGCTCGCAGCCTTCGGACTCGCCTCACTCGCCGGGATCATCCTTAATCTTGCGGGCGACAGCACCAGGATCGCGCGCTGGGAGCCCGACCAGCTCGCGCAGCTCGCCCGCTACGGGCTGCCGCTCGCGATCGGTGGACTGTCGGTCGCGGTTTACTCGATGAGCGACCGGCTGATCGTCGCCTACCTTCTCGGCAAGGATGCCGCCGGCATTTTCGGCGTCGCGGCCGACCTGCCGCGGCAGTTCCTCGTCATGCTGGCTTCGAGCGTCGCTGCGGCCACCGTGCCCATCGTGTTCCGTACGTTCAGCCAGGAGGGCCATGCTGCGACCCGTGAACGGCTCAACGAAAGCCTCGAGCTCCTGCTCGTCGTCATCATGCCGGTCGCAGTCTGGCTCGCGCTCGCTGCGGACCAGGTCGCCGGAACGCTCGTCGGCGTCGATTTCCGCGCCGGCGTCTCGGCCTTGCTGCCGATGCTGGTCGTCGCGCGGATGCTCGGCATCGCCAATCAGTTCTACGTTCAGATCAGCTTCCAGCTCGCCGAGCGGCCCTTCATCCTTGCCGCGCAGTCATTCCTCACGCTCGTCCTGAGTATCGCGCTGATGTTCGCCCTGATTTCGGGCTTTGGCCTGTATGGCGCAGCGCTTGCAACGTTCGCGACCGAAGCCATCGGCTTCGTGGCTGCGGTCGTCCTGATGCGCCGCGCCTACATGCTGCCGTTCGATCCGGGCCGGCTCGCGGGCGTGGGCGTCGCTTCGGCGATCATGGCTGCGGCGATCCTCGTGGTTCGCTCGGAGGTCAACGGCACCGGCCTGTTGTCGCTGATTGCGGTGAGCTTGGCCGGCGGTATCGCCTATGCAGGCGCAGCCTGGCTGCTCAATGTCGCCAACGCCAGAACGCTGACCCTGCGCCTGTTGCGAAACTTCAACCGCAAGGCCCTCGGCGTCTAGCTGGTACGACTAGCCGCGGTCGACAAGGTGCGCCGCGGAACGCCAGGCATGATGCGAAATCGCCCGGAGGCTGCGGACGGTTTCGACGCGAACGAGTGCGGTATCCGTGGTGAAGGCGCCATTGGCGACCGCGCTGAGGGTTGCGCTGCGGTGGCGGCGCAGCACTTCGTCAAGTTCTGTCGTGCAGCGCTCGAGCTCGGCGATGGCCTCGTCCGTCTGGATCGCGCGCGGACCGGCCATGGCGTCGGTGCCATGCGGGACCGGCGCGGCCGGTTGCGATGGCACCGCCACGCCGCGTGCAATCGCGGCTGCGCTCCGCATCACTTCGGCGCATAGTTCTTCTGCGCGGATGTCCTCCGGTCCATCCTTCACCGAAGCGAAATTGATGCCGGCATTCGCCACATCGGTCAGCCGAGACGCGTGGTCGAGTGCGTGCAGTGTGCTGGTCAGACGCCGTTGCTCGTCCTCGGTGTCAGGCGGTCCGGTCACTTCCGACAAAAATATTTGTGCCTGGCGCAGGGCCTCGGCGGCGTCCTGCAGCGATACGGCGTCTCTCCCGAGACGAACCGGTGCAGCGCGACCAGCCAGTGCCGCCTCCACCCACGCGCATACCGTTACGAGTACGCGCGCGATCGTGCGGCGCGCCGCTTCGACGGCCACGATTGGAGTCACGAGTGCCGAGGGATCGAGGCACCGCGTGAGCGGCGAGCCGCGCTCGGGCAGGATGCGCTCGACCAGGCGCGTGAACTGGTTGACCAGCGGCAGCAGGACAACAACGCCGACGACGTTGTACGCGGTGTGATATCCGGCCAGCAGCGTGACGCCGTCGATGCTGTCCGAGGCGCGCACGAGCAGTGGGATGGTGACAGGAAAAAGCACGAGCGCGATCAGGGCTGCGATGAGCTTGAAGAGAACATAGGCAATGGCCAGCCGCTTCGCGGTCGTGCTCGCGCCGATTGCGGCGAGGGCGGAACTCGTTGCCGTTCCGATATTCTGGCCGATGATCAACGCGCAGGCCTGGTCCAGCCCGATCGCACCGGCGAAGTGACCTGACAAGGTCACCGCGACGGCGGCCGTTGACGACTGCATCAGCGCAGTCATCACCAGGCCGATCACGACGAGCACCAGCACGCCGAGCAGGCCCGACCACCACCGCCCGTCGGGACCGGCGAGAACGGCAGGAAGGTCTGCCGGGTGCAATCGTTCGGCGAGCCCGCCCATGCCCTGCTGCAAGGTCGTCAGCCCGAAAAGCACGAGCCCAAATCCGGCGAGGGCGGCGCCGGCACCGGATATTCGTCCGCGAGCGAGAAGCTTGGTCAACGCGCCGGCGAAAATCATCGGCAGTGCCGCGGCGGTGAGCGAGACGCGGACGCCGATGAGCGCGACCAGCCAGCCGGTTCCGGTGGTGCCGATATTGGCGCCGAACACAAGCCCCAACCCTTGCTGGAACGTCAACAGGCCAGCGCTGACGAGACCGATCGTCGTCATTGTCGTTGCACTCGATGACTGCACCAGGAGCGTGACGACGGCGCCCCAGAATGAGCCGTGCAGCGGCGTCGCGGCCGCCCTGCCGAGCACGGTGCGCAGGGCGGAGCCGGCCAGCGCCTTCAGGCCTTCCGTCATCACGGTCATGCCAAGCAGGAAAAGACCGACGCCGCCGAGTACCGAGATTGCCGTGGACATGCAGGCTCCTGAAGTGAACGATGATCAGGCCATCCCCCTTTTTGACTGTAGCGCAGTTGCCGGAGTGACGGCAGACGACGACAGAGCGTCGGAACTGGCGCTGCATTGAACGTTCAGTAAAACAGTTTGCTAAACACAATCGCTGCGCTTCGACCGCGCGGAGCGAGGCTGCGTTGGTGCGGCCTGCGTTCAATGACGCGAAGAGAATCTTCCTAGACTGCGGCTATTCCGCTGCATCGCAGCAAGTTCGCGGCTGAATGCGGTTGCGGTGATCTTTTCGTCGAGCGCGCCGAAACCGGCTTGACGGGCTCGAGAATTTAGTAATAGGTTTAGTAATACAAAAAAATAAACATCGCGCATCGAGCTGATGTGTGGGAGGAGCCCAGCCCGTCCGGACCCGTTTCCGGGCGCGGTCCGTCTCGTTCTCCATCATCTCATCGCTCATCAACTCGGTTTCAGGGTCTTGGCGTCGCTCCGAAAAAGGCGAGTGCCAGGCGGGTTCGGTGGTTCAACGATAGAGAGGAAACGGACATGCGAAGACTCAAATGGCTTAGTGGTGCAGTGACGTCTGCGGTCCTCGGGGCGGCCGCGCTGGTGGTCGCGGGCGGCAGTGAAGCCGCAGCGCAAGGAAAGCAGCTCACCCTGTGTTGGGCAGCCTGGGATCCGGCCAATGCCCTGGTCGAGCTCGGCAAGGACTTCACCAAGCAATCGGGCATCGAGATGAAATACGAGTTCGTCCCCTGGACGAGCTATGCCGATCGCTTCCTCAACGAGCTCAACTCGCACGGCAAGCTCTGCGACCTGATCATTGGCGACAGCCAGTGGATCGGCGGCGCCGCCGAGAACAAGTGGTATGTCAAGCTCAACGACTTCTTCGACAAGGAGAAGATCTCGATGGACGATTTCGTCCAGGCGACCGTCGTCGGCTATTCGCAGTGGCCGAAGAACTCGCCGAATTACTGGGCGCTGCCGGCGATGGCCGATGCGGTGGGCTGGACCTATCGTAAGGACTGGTTCTCGCGGCCCGACATTCAGTCGGCGTTCAAGGCCAAGTACGGCCGCGATCTCGCGCCGCCCAAGACCTTTGACGAGCTGAAGGAGATCGCCGCGTTCTTCCAGGGCCGCGAGATCGACGGCAAGAAGGTCTATGGCGCCTACATCTTCACCGAGCGCGGCTCCGAAGGCATCACGATGGGCGTGACCAATGTGCTCTACAATTACGGCTTCAGCTACGAGAACCCGAAGAAGCCGTATCAGATGCAGGGCTTCGTCAACTCGGCTGATGCCGCAAAGGGGTTGGAGTTCTACAAGGAGCTCTACAAGTGCTGCACGGCGCCGGGCCTGACCAACGCCTACATGCAGGAAGGTCTCGACGCCTTCAAGTCCGGCCAGGTGGCGATGCAGATGAACTGGTTCGCCTTCTTCCCCGGGCTCTACAAGGACCCGAACGTCGGCGGCGACAAGATCGGCTTCTTCGTCAATCCGGCCGGCCCGAACGGACACTTCACCCAGCTCGGGGGGCAGGGTATCTCGGTCGTCGCGACGTCAGACCGCAAGGACGATGCGCTCGCTTACATCAAGTGGTTCGCGCAGCCGACCGTGCAGCAGAAGTGGTGGCAGATCGGCGGCTACTCGGCGCTGAAGGCCGTCGTCAACGCGCCTGACTTCCCCGCAAGCGCGCCGTTCGCTCCGCAGTTCCTGGAGTCGATGGCGATCGTGAAGGATTTCTGGGCCGAGCCGTCCTACGCCCAGCTCCTGCTCGACATGCAGAAGCGCGTGCATGACTACGTCGTTGCCGACAAGGGGACGGCGCAGCAGGCGCTCGATCTCCTCGTCAAGGATTGGACCAAGGTCTTCAAGGAGCAGGGCAAGCAGGTCGCCTCGCAATAAACGCAGGTACACGCATCCCGCATCGACCTAACTGGTTTCCCCGGGGGAGAAAGTGTCCCGGGGAAGCCGAACCAGCCAGCCGATGGACAAGATGACGACGATTCTGCAACCCGATCATGTTACGATCCCCGGCGTGAGCGAGCCCGCCAAATCTCGTGCCACGCGGCGCGTCCGCGGCCTGTCGGACCGGGCCATCGCCTGGCTGTTCGTCGCGCCGACGATTGTGCTCCTGCTCGCGATCAACATCTTTCCGCTGGTCTGGATGATCAGGCTCTCCTTCACGAGCCTCAACCTCAGCATGTCCTATCTGCCGCTGCGGTTCGTCGGGCTGGACAATTTCACCGACATTCTCACCGACGAGGATGTCTGGATCAGGCTGCAGACCACGGCGCAGTTCGTGATCTCGTCGGTGGCGCTACAGGTGGTGATCGGATTTGGGCTCGCGCTGCTCATCAACCGCCAGTTTCGCGGTCACAGCTTCTGGACCACGATGATCCTGCTGCCGATGATGCTGTCGCCTGCGGTCGTCGGCAACTTCTGGACCCTGCTGTTCCAGCCGCAGATCGGACCGTTCAATTACCTGATCAGCCTGTTCACCGGCGTGCCGCCGAGCTCGTTCAGCATGACCGGCGAGGTCGCGCTGGCGCCGTGGACGATCGTCCTCGTCGATACCTGGATGTGGGCGCCTTACGTCATGCTGATCTGCCTCGCCGGGCTGCGCTCCATTCCCGACTACATCTATGAGGCTGCGGAAGTTGATCGTGCCTCGGCCTGGCGCCAGTTCTGGTCGATCACGCTGCCGATGACGGTGCCGTTCCTGATGCTCGCCGTCCTGTTCCGTGCGATCGAGAACTTCAAGATGTTCGACATGGTCAACCTCCTGACCTCGGGCGGACCGGGATCGACCACCGAGCTGGTCTCGATCACGCTGAAGCGCGCGGCATTCGAGAAATGGCGCACCGGCTATTCCTCCGCGCTCGCCATCATCCTGTTCGTGACCGTGTTCGGCGCAGCCAACATCTACGTCAAGGTGCTCAACAAGGTGAAGCAACGATGACCGCCGCTATCGCCAAATCCACTGCTCATTCCATCGTCGAATCCTCGTCGCGCGCAAAGGCGGTGGCCGGCAGCCTGGTCATCCTCTATGCGGTGATCACGATCCTGCCGCTGGTCTGGATCGTTGCCACGGCGTTCAAGTCGCAGAGCGATGCGATCGCCTATCCTCCCAAGGTGCTGTTCCAGCCGACGCTGGAGGGCTATGTGAACCTGTTTACGGTGCGTACGCGGCAGACGCCGGACTTCATCGCAAAGTTGCCGCCGCCGCAGACCTGGTACGACAAGCTCGTGCGCCAGCACGACATGGTGATCGCCGGTCCCTCGAAGGTCGTGCCGCGCTTCGTCAATTCGCTCATCATCGGCTTCGGCTCGACCTTCCTCGCCGTCTTCCTCGGCACGCTCGCAGCTTATGCGTTCTCGCGATTTCGCATTCCGCTTGCCGACGATCTCCTGTTCTTCATCCTGTCGACGCGGATGATGCCGCCCGTTGCGGTCGCGATCCCGATCTATCTGATGTACCGCCAGCTCAATCTGACCGACACCCGGCTCGGGATGATCCTGCTCTACACGGCGGTCAACGTCTCGCTCGCGGTATGGCTGCTGAAGGGCTTCATCGACGAGATACCGCGCGAATATGAGGAGGCGGCGCTCGTCGACGGCTACACGCGACTACAGGCGCTGCGCAAGGTGGTGCTGCCGCAGGCGGTGACGGGCATTGCGGCAACCGCAATCTTCTGCCTGATCTTCTCCTGGAACGAGTATGCCTTCGCGGTTTTGCTCACCAGCGGCGAAGCCCAGACCATGCCGCCCTTCATCCCCTTCATCATCGGCGAAGGCGGACAGGACTGGCCGGCCGTTGCCGCCGCGACCACGCTGTTCGTCGTCCCGATCGTCCTGTTCACCGTTCTGTTGCGCAAGCATCTGTTGCGCGGCATCACCTTCGGAGCTGTACGCAAATGAGCGGTTCTGCGATTGCCAATGGCGGCTTGATGCGCTGGTTCCGGCGCGGGCCCTGGGAGACGGGCGCCACGATCCTGATCGGCGTCGGCATCGTGATGCTGGTGCAGCCGTTCTCGCTCGATCTCTTTAGCTACTCGTTCGTGACGATCCTGGCCGGCACGCTCGGCTACGTCGTCGTGAGCCATTTTCCGGAATAGGGCGGCAGAGATGGCACAGATCCGCGTCGAAAACCTGCGCAAATCGTTCGATCAGTTCACGGCCGTCGAAGGCTCGAATTTCACGATCGACGACGGCACCTTCTTTGCGATGCTCGGCCCCTCCGGCTGCGGCAAGACCACGACGCTGCGCATGATCGCCGGTCTCGAGCTACCGACCGAGGGCAAGATCCTGCTCGATGGCGAGGACGTGACCTTCGACCGTGCATCCGCGCGCGACATTGCCTTCGTGTTCCAGCTCTTCGCGCTCTATCCGCACATGAACGTCGCGGGCAATATCGGCTTTCCCCTCAAGTGTCAGGGCATGGGCCGGCGCGAAATCCGCCAGCGGGTCGAGGAGACCGCGCGGCTGCTGCGGATCGAGCACCTGTTGTCGAGCAAGACCTCGAAGCTGTCGGGCGGCGACCGCCAGCGCGTGGCGCTCGGTCGGGCGATGGTGCGGCGGCCGAAGGCCTTCCTGATGGACGAGCCGCTCGGGGCCCTCGATGCCGAGTTCCGCCATCTGATGTGCGGTGAGCTCCGCGATCTCCATGATCGCATCGGCGCGACCACGATCTACGTGACGCACGACCAGCTCGAGGCGATGTCGATGGCGGATCAGATCGCGGTCATGAACAAGGGACGCGTCGAGCAGATCAGCACGCCGCAGGAGATCTACGACCGGCCCGCGAGCATGTTCGTCGCCGACTTCATCGGCTCGCCGCCGATGAACTTCCTGCGCTTTGAAGGCGGCCTGCATTGTGGCGATCGCGCCGTCAGCTTCCATGACACCGACATCGCCGTGCCAGAGATCCGCGAGGACCGTGCCAGCGCGCCGCTGGTACTCGGCGTCCGTCCGGAGCATATCCGCTTCACCGATGCGGCGCCGGTTCGTGGCGAGGTGTTCGGCGCGGAGTATCTCGGCACCAACCAGATCGTCACCGTCGACACTGCGCATGGGCGCGTCGCGGCCCGGCTGCCGTCAGCCACGCCGGTCCAGATCGGCGAGACGGTCGGTCTCGAATTTCACTCCGAACGGCTGGCGCTGTTCGATGCCGGCAGCGGCCTTGCGATCCGCACCGCGAACGGAGGAGGCGCTCGCCATGGCTGACGTCATTCTGCGCAACATCAACAAACGTTTCGGTGCGATCGAGGCGGTGCGCGAGCTGTCGCTTGCGGTCAACGACGGCGAGTTTCTCGTCCTGCTCGGCCCGAGCGGCGCCGGCAAGACCACGACCTTGCGGCTCATCACCGGGCTCGAGCAACCCGATTCGGGCTCGGTCATGATCAATGGCCGCGACGTCACGCTCGATCCTCCGGGATCGCGCGACATCGCGTTCGTCTTCCAGCAATACTCGCTCTACCCGCACCTGTCGGTTTACGACAATCTGGCGTTTCCGCTGCGCTCGCCGGCGCGCCGCGTTCCGGAGCCGGTCATCCGCAAGCGCGTCGAACAGACCGCCGAGCTTCTGCACATCGCCAGCAAGCTGAACAACCGCGCCACCCGCCTGTCCGGCGGTGAGATGCAGCGCGTCGCCATCGGCCGCGCCCTGGTGCGGGATCCGTCGATCTACCTGATGGACGAACCGCTATCCTCGCTGGATGCGAAGCTGCGGGCTGAGCTTCGCCTCGAGCTCAAGCGGATCCAGGTCGAGCTCGGTGCAACCATACTCTATGTGACGCACGATCAGGTGGAGGCCATGACCATGGCCACGCGCATTGGCGTGATCAAGGAAGGCCAGCTTCTCCAGCTCGGCACACCGCGGGAAATCTACGAGAGCCCGTCCAGCACTTACGTCGCATCACGGCTTGGCACGCCTCAGATCAACCTTCTTCCGGCACGCCTTGTTTCGGAGATAGTCCTTCCACCCGGGACCGAGACCATTGGCATCCGCACCGAGCATCTGCAGATCGCTGCGCGCAATGGCGGGCGGTTGATCGGCCGCGTGCATCGGGTCGAGCATCTGGGTGAGCAGAATCACGTTCACCTGGACTATAAGGGGCAGACGCTGGTGACGCTCGCGGATCCGGGCCAGCCGCTCCAGGTCGGTCAGGAGGTCGAATTGCACCTGAAGCATCCGCTCTATTTCGACGGCGTTGGGCAACGCATCAACGCCATGGTTCACTGAGGATCATTCAATGTCGCTGCAACCCGAGACATTCAAATCGCTGGTCAAGGTGGCCGCCGAGCAGGTCATCGCCAGCGCGCCGGAGCTCACGAGCCTGGATCAGGCGATCGGCGACGGCGATCACGGCACGAACATGAAGCGCGGCTTCGAGGCCGTGCTCGGCAAGCTCGATGCGATCTCCGCGCAGCCGTTCGACGAGGCTCTGAAGACGATCGGCAAGACGCTGGTGATGACCGTCGGCGGCGCGTCGGGCCCCCTTTACGGCAGCTTCTTTCTTGCAGCGGGTGAAGCGCTCTCGCATGACAAGCATTTGCCAGACGATCTCGCCGAAGTCTTTGCGAGCGGGGTCGACGCGGTGAGCAGGCGCGGCCGCTCTCACGCCGGCGAGAAGACGATGCTCGACGTGCTCGTTCCTGTCCTGGAGGCGTTGAAGACGGATGCCGGGCGCCCCGACATCGTCGAGCGCATTCGCACCACGGCCGCCGAGGCCGCCGAGCGGACTGCGCCGATGCAGGCGACCAAGGGACGGGCTTCGTTCCTCGGACCGCGAAGTGTCGGGCATGTCGATCCCGGTGCACGGTCGAGCTGCGTCCTTCTGCAAGCGGTGTGCGCGAGCCTCGAGGGGCGGCCATGAACGACACCGTGGGTATCGTGATCGTCTCGCATTCGAAGGACATCGCCAAAGGCACCGCCGACATGGTGCGGCAGATGGTCGGCAGCGAGGTCAGGGTCGCCTTCTGCGGCGGCAATCCCGACGGCGGGTTGGGAACCAGCGTGGCCCTGATCGTCGATGCCATCAACGACGCCTGGTCGCCGAAGGGCGTTGCAATCCTCGTCGATCTTGGCGGCGCCGAGACCAACAGCGAGATGGCGGTCGAAATGCTGGACCCTGAGCGGCGGGATCTCGTTGTCGTCTGCAACGCGCCGATCGTCGAAGGCGCCGTGATGGCGGCGACTGAGGCGGCTGGCGGCAGCTCGCTGGCAGAGGTGCGGGCGGTGGCCGAGGAACTCTCTGCCGACTGACAACAGTTCGGCGAAGCGAAGATGGAATATGACGATGCTGGAAACTTCAAACGTGAACGGACAGATCTTCACGGGCAACGTGCAACTGGTGCACGCGGTCGGCATGCATGCGCGACCCGCGGTCAAGCTGACCAAGCTCGCCAAGAAGTTCGAGGCGCAGATTTCCGTCCGCGTTGCCGGCGCGGCCGAGTGGATCAATGCCAAGAGCGTGGCCAAGATCATGGCCATGCGCGCCGCCCATGGCAGCATGATCGAGATCAAGGCGTTGGGCAGCGATGCGGAAGCTGCCGTCGCGGCGCTGATCGATCTGATTGCATCCGATTTCCCAGACGGGATTGCGTAACATGCGAGACAGCGCTTCAGGACCGGCCTACCGTGGCAGAACCGCCTCCATCGGTTTTGCCCAGGGGCCGTTCATCCGGGTCGATGCGGGCGCGAACGGCGAGCGGGTCGCCGGCACCCTGGTCGATGAAGCGCTGGCGTTGCGAAGTGCGATCGATACCGCGAGCCGGCAGATCGCCGAGCTTGCCGCAATCGCCGGGGGCGAAGCCGCGCAAATCCTGGAATTCCAGGTCGCGCTGCTGGAGGACGAGGACTTGGTCAGCGCGATCCTGGCAGCGATCGGCGAGGGCGAGCCCGCGGATGCCGCCTGGTGCACGGCGCTCGACGAGCAGATCGCCGACTATAATTCGGCGCCGGACGAGTATCTGAAGGCGCGCAGCTCCGATCTTGCCGACCTTCGCGATCGCGTGTTGAACATCTTGCGCGGTGGCGAGGGCCATGCGTTGAGGATTCCGAGCGGAGCGGTCGTCTGCGCCGACGATCTGCCGCCTTCGCGCTTCCTCGAGATCGACTGGTCCGATGGCGGCGGCCTGGCGCTGTTGCGCGGCAGTCCGACGAGCCACGTCGCGATGCTGGCGCGCGCCCGCGGCATCCCGATGGTGGTGCAGCTCGGCGCGGTGCCGGCGGCGGGGACCTCGGCGCTGCTCGATGGCGAGGGCGCAACGCTCGAGCTCGATCCCAGCGCGGAGCAGGTCGGCCTGTTCGAGAAGCGGCGGGAGCTTCACCGCAAGAGCAGGGCTTCCGCGCGAGCCATCCTCCGGCGGCCAGCGGCGTCCTGGCGCGGCGAACGGATCAAGCTCCTCATCAACATCCAGCGCGTCGAGGACCTCGACTATCCGGACGCGCAATATGCCGACGGCGTCGGCCTGATGCGCACCGAGTTTCTGCTGTCGGAGCGCGGCCTGCCTGACGAGGAGACGCAGTTTCAGGTCTACGATCAGGTCTTGCGCTGGGCCGAGCGGCGTCCGGTGACGATCCGTACCTTTGACGCAGGTGGCGACAAGCCGGTGCCGGGCTTCACGCCGGACGGCGAGGCAAACCCCTTCCTCGGCGTTCGCGGCCTTCGCCTTTGTCTCGCCCAGCCGGAGATCTTTGCGGTTCAGCTCCGCGCGCTGGCGCGTGCGGCAGTGCGCGGGAATCTCAAGGTCATGCTCCCGATGGTCACTTCAGCCCACGAGGTCGAGGCGGCACGAAAGCTGTTCGCCGACATCGTGCAGGACTTGCAGGCGAAAGGCACCGCGGCGCTGCTTCCCGAGCTCGGAATCATGGTCGAGGTGCCCGCGGCGGCGCTTTCGATCGCCAGCTTCAAGAGCGCCTTCTTCTCGATCGGTTCGAACGACCTTGCGCAATATGTCCTCGCCTGCGACCGCTCGAATGGCGCTCTCGCGCCGCTGCTGGATCCCTTGCACCCGGCGGTTCTCGAACTGATCACGCGGACCGCGGAGCACGGCCGGCGCGCCGGAATCCCGGTGAGCCTGTGCGGCGACATGGCGAGCGATCCGCGCTGCATTCCCGCGCTGCTCGATTGCGGGCTTCGGGAGCTGTCCGTGAATGTATCGGCGCTTGCGCAAATCAAGCAAACGATCGATCGTCTGGGCAGCGGAGGTGGAAAACTTGACTGACGCCGTTGTCGATGAACCGGCGGAGGCCGGCGCGGTTGCCGTCTACAAGCGCATCTTCAAGGAGGTCCTGGACAAGCGCCCCTCGGGAATGCGGCTGCGGCTCGCCCATGCCATGGGAAAGAACCGGAGCTTCGTCAGCCAGATCTCCAATCCGGCCTATCCAGTGCCGATCCCGGTGCAGCATCTCAACACGATCTTCGACGTCTGCCACTTTCCTCCGCAGGCAAAGGCGGCCTTTCTGCGCGCCTATGCGCGCGCGCATCCGCGCAGGATCAGCCGTCTGACCGAAGGACCGCACGAGCGGACCTTGACGCTGCATTTGCCCGATCTCGGCAGCGGCAAGCGGAATGCTCAGCTCGACGCGCTGCTCCAGGAGTTCGCGCGCCGGCTGATTGCCATCATGCAGGAAAAAGAATGAGGCAGGAAACTGAGGCATAAGTGATGGGGAGGGTCGCATGAAGAAGTTCATCAATTCCGTCGACGACGTCCTGGCGGAGAGCCTGGATGGGTTTGCTGCCGCGCATGCCGATCTCGTCACGCTGGGCGCGGAGCGCAAATTCGTGCATCGCCGTGAGCTCAACCGGAGGAAGGTTTCGCTGGTTTCCGGCGGCGGCAGCGGGCACGAGCCGCTGCATGCCGGTTTCGTCGGTTACGGCATGCTCGACGCCGCCTGTCCGGGGCAGGTCTTCACGTCACCGACGCCGGACCAGATCGTCGAGGCCGCCCAGGCCGTCGCCAGCGAGGCCGGTGTGCTGTTCATCGTGAAGAACTATGCGGGCGATCGCATGAACTTCGAGATGGCGGCGGAGATCGCCGAAGGCCGCATCGCGACCATCGTGACGGATGATGACGTCGCGGTCGAGAACTCCACCCACAGCATCGGTCGCCGAGGCGTCGCGGGGACGCTGATCGTCGAGAAGATCGTCGGTGCGGCGGCCGAGAAGGGCCTTGATCTCGCCGGCTGCGTTGCGCTCGGCGAGCGCGTCAATGCGCGGACGCGCTCGATGGGCGTGGCGCTGACGAGCTGCACCGTCCCGGCCGCGGGCGGTCCGACCTTCGCGCTCGCCGAGGATGAGATGGAGGTGGGCGTCGGCATTCACGGCGAGCCGGGCCGTCGACGGGTCAAGCTGGAGCGCGCCGACGCCATCGCCCTCGAGATGGCGACGGCTATCGTGGAAGATCTCGGTGCGCGTGAGGGCACTGAAGCTCTGCTGCTGGTCAACGGCTTCGGCGGTACGCCCACGATCGAGCTCTATCTCATGTACAACGCCGCGCGAAAGCTGCTCGAGAAGCGCGGCGTGCGCATCACCCGCTCACTGGTCGGCAGCTACGTCACCTCGCTCGACATGGCCGGCTGCTCGCTCAGTTTGAGCCTGCTCGATGCCGAGGCGACGGCGCTGTGGGACCACCCGGTCCGCACCGCAGCCCTCAAATGGTGAGCCTGGCCTGATATGGACCACTGAGCGATCCCGAACTCCGCCGCGATGGAATGCGGCCCCGCTAAAGCGCGATGAGGTTAGGATGAATCGTCATCGCGCTTTAGGTTGTTGTTTGAGCATGATCTTTCCGGAAAACCGCTCCGCACTTTTCCGGATCATGCTCTAGCGGGCTGCCAGCGCGCCGGTTTGCTCCCTGAAACTGGCCGTGCCTTCAGGCACGGCATTTTTTTGAGAACCGTTCGCGGGTTCAATTTTCCGCGTTTTTGAGATTATTTTGGCAGCGGGACCAACCGTCTGCGTGGCCAGTGGCTCCCACCGGACGGGAACCGATGTGCCGGGATCCAAGTTAGCTCTCCGGTCGCGCTGGCATTCCCATGGATACGAACGGCGACATGCCTTTGGCCCGCGCCAGGCCGGCCACGGGCACCTCAGAGTCGTCGCGCTACGGTGGAATGAACCCATGAAACGAACGGATCGCGCCAATGCAACTGAAGCCGTCGATCCTCGCTTCACGGATTTGGACGCATGGTCGGGGACCGCCGCATTGGAAGCGATGTGGGAAGGTCAACTCGCAGCAGTCGCAGCCGTCGGCCAATGTCTTCCTGCGCTCGCGGCGGCGACCGATGCCGCGGCGGAAGCCCTCGGAGATGACGGGCGCCTGGTCTATGTCGGCGCAGGAACGTCGGGCAGGGTGGCCATCCAGGACGGCGCCGAACTGACGCCCACCTTCGCCTGGCCTCAGCAGCGCGTCCACTTCATCATCGCCGGCGGCGAGAGCGCGTTTGTCACCAGCGTCGAAGGCGCGGAAGACGATGTCGACGACGCAATCGCCCAGATCGATGCCGCAAGGCTGTCGTCGCACGACGTCGTCATCGCGGTTGCGGCGAGCGGAACGACCCCGTTCACCGTGGCCGCATTGCGCCAGGCCGGCCGGTATCAGGCCGTGACCGTCGGCATTGCCAATAACCGCCAGGCCCCGCTGCTTGCAGCAGCGAAATATCCGGTGCTCGTCGAGACCGGGCCTGAGCTCATCGCTGGTTCAACGCGGATGAAGGCCGGCACCGCCCAAAAGATCGTCCTCAACCTGATGTCGACCGGCATCATGCTGCGTCTTGGTCGCGTCTACCGCGGCATGATGGTCAATATGCTGCCCACGAACGCAAAGCTGAAGCGTCGGGCCGACGCAATGGTCGCCCGCATCACCGGTTGCAGTGAAGAGCAAGCTGCCTCTGCCTTGGAATCGACCGGCGGCGACATCAAGTTGGCCGCCCTCGTCGTGCTCGGATACGACAAGACGGAAGCGGCGAATCTTCTCGCCAGCCACAAGGGCAATCTTCGTCGCGTGTTTGACGATCTGGGGTGAGGACCTTAGCAGGCGGTTACTCACCGCAGTCCCGAAGTCCGCCTCTCGTCAATTGGGCCCGATCACGGCATCAACCTGGCGGCCGTTCCGGGTGATGACGATGACGCCGTTGCGAATGGTAAATCTCGCGCCAAGCAGTTTCCGCACCTTGTCCGTGATTGGGGAAGGGAAGGGGATGGTTTCTCCCGCGACGGGATCGCCGACCTTGATCGGTTCAGTCGCGGACGCCGCAATTGGGGCAGGCTTGATGAAGTCTCTGATCAGCTGAATCTCTTCGCGCGACAGGATGAGCGAGCCCTGGTCGGGACGAGTCTCCGCCGGCGGCCTCGGTGTTTCGCTGCTTGGCCTGTCACGTGCCTCGTTGGCGCTTGCGATCTGATCGAGCCTGGCTATGTGCAGCTTGAGCGCGATGATCTCGCGTTGCAGCGTTGCGATCTCCGCTTTGAGCGACTTGACCTGCGTGAACACAATGGTCACGCAAACGCAACTCACGATGACGACGACGCTCAGCAATGCGAGCAACCAGCGCTCGAGGTTCCCTCTCGACTGCCCGGTCGTCTCTGGGACGTCATCGCGCTGGAGATGCCTGCGCCAGATGCTGCGTCCTCGCGCCACCCATCTGCCAAAGGCGGTCACGTCTCCCGACTCATCTCCCCCGGAGCCGAAGTGCGCGGATGACACGGCAAAAGCTTCGTCGACCGGACGAACAGTTGGTGCGTTGCTTTGCCCGGCGCCTGATTCCAGATCCTGGTCATCTGCAACGTGATCTTCCGCCGGCGGATGAGCAGCGACGTGCGACGGATCACGCCCTATCCGCAGGTCAAGCCGGCCAATATCCGTTCTCGATGGAGCCATCTGTCTACTTCAGCAGCTGCGCCGATGCGGCTTGAGTGCCCCGAGGGTCGTCTTGCGATGCTGCGGTTTTGCAGGCCGTCGCCGCCGAATCTGCAAGTCGTTCCCGCATGCTCGCGGACATGAACCGTGCCGACAAGCGAGACCGGTGTCAATTGGAGACGACGGTGGCAGTGTGGGGCCGAGCTCCTGCTCTTTCCCTCTTGTTATCGCGCTGGCATGCCGCGCGAATTGCCGAGTTGGGCCGGCGGGACGATCGAATGACGCGCGGCAAAATCGATCAAGGCGCCTCGCGCTGGGCTATCCGGCTGCAGCAAATCCCTGTGCGTTCCGAACAAGGTCACGGCGACTTCGATCTCGCCTTGCCAGTTCGTGATCGCGGACGAGATCGCACTCAGGCCCGGAATGTAACGTCCGTCGACATAGGCGATACGCTCGCGCTGGACTTTCGTCGTCAGTGCCTCGACGCTTTCCAGGTCGGGATTGAGATCCGGCCAGCTTACGCCCTCAGAAGCGGCGCGCGCGAGTTCGTTTTGCAACCGCGCGGCCAGCTGCTGAGACGGCAGGTAGGACAGGAAGATGCGCCCGGTCGCGGAGTCGAGCAGGGGGAACGTGCTGCCAAGACCGATCGACGTGGTCGTCAGATGGGGACCTCTCTCCATCCTGACCACGGTAGGGCCATTGTGACTCCAGACCGCAAGCAGCGCGGCTTGTCCGGTCACGGCAGCCAGTTCCTCGAGCTCTTCGGACGCACGGACGACGAAGTTGTTCCGGCTGATGGCCGCAACACCCAGCTCCGCTGCTTCGCGGCCGAGGTCATACCGGCCGGAGCGCTCCTTCTGCACGGCAAGGCCCGCATGAATGAAGCTTGCCAGATAGCGATGCACCTTGCTCGGTGGCATGCCGGCTTCGCGCGCGATATCCGACAGCGTCGCCGGCCCGTCAAAGGATCGCAGGACTCGCAGAACCGAAAGCGCGGCGTCGAGAGCCTGGATGCCGCCGGGGGCCGTCCCGCCGCTCTCTTCATCAGTATCTTTCGGGCGCGTCCGTTTCATCCCAACATGTCCTTGAACTCTTGCGGCACGCTCGCGCCGCGGAGCTCGCCTGTGTCCGTGACAGAGGCCCAGGCGCGCTGTTCGAAGCCGCTCGCAATCTGCACGTTTCCGACCGACAGCTTGTAGTCGATTCGAAACCGCCGCTCTTGCCACTCGGCGACTTCTGCGCGGACCACCAGCTCATCGTCGTAACGGGCGGGCCCCACAAATTGGGCGCCGACATTGACCAGCGGCGTGACGCTCTTGAAGCGGCGCTTGAGCTCCCGCTGGCTCAATCCGCATCTCCGCAGCCAGCGCTGATAGGTGCAGTCAAACCAATAGAAGTAGTTGGGATAAAAGACGATTCCGGCTTCGTCGCAATCACCCCACTCGATCGTGAAAGCTGTCTCAAACATCCGAAGACCCTCCTGCCGCATGACGCCGGACCGAAGCTTAGCTTTGCCGGCTGCATTCCCTATAAGAAAAATATTTCCTCACTATGCAAAAATGTATTGCATATCGAGAAATCGATTGCATAATACGCAATAAGAATGCGGTTAGCAAAGCAACAGGGAAGGGAAAGTCATGCGGCTCGGTCGCATTGCTGTGCTGGGGGGCGGTCCTGCGGGACTGTATTTCGCTTACTTGTGGAAGCGTCGGCATCCCGGCGACCACGTCGACGTCTTCGAGCAGAATCCGGAAGGGGCCACCTGGGGATTTGGCGTCGTCTTCTCCGACAAGGCGCTCGACTTCCTTCGCGCCGATGATCCGGAAACGGCCGAAGCCGTCTCGGCGCGCATGGAGACATGGCGCGACATCACGCTCGTTCACCGTGGCGAGCGCGTCGCGCTCGACGGTGTCGGCTTCTCCGCGGTCGGACGACTCGATTTCATCACGCAATTGACCGAGCGCGCACGATCCGCCGGCGCCAATCTGAATTTCGGCACGGGCGTGCGCTCCGTCGATGAACTCGCGGGATACGACCTGATCGTCGCTGCCGATGGCGTGAACTCTCTGATCCGAAGGACCCATGAAGGGGACTTCAAGACGTCCCTTTCATACGATGACAACAAGTTCGCCTGGTACGGCACCACCAAGCGCTTCGAGACGCTGACCCAGACCTTCGTCGAAACCGAGTACGGCTGCTTCAACGCCCATCACTACCGCTACTCGCCGACGATGAGCACGTTCATCGTCGAGTGCGATCGCGCCACATGGCTGCGCGCCGGCTTTGCGGAGAAGACCGAGGAAGAGAGCAGGGCCCTTTGCGAGAAGGTGTTCGCCGACACGCTCGAAGGACATCCGCTCGTCAATAACAAATCGGTCTGGCGGAATTTTCCCTGGCTGTGGAATGATCGCTGGTCGCACCGCAACATGGTGCTCGTCGGCGATGCGCTCCATACCGCGCACTTCTCGATCGGATCTGGCACGCGCCTCGCGCTCGAGGACGTCATCGCCCTCGTCAATGCGCTGGACGGCGAGCCGCACAGCGTCCGCCGTGCACTGGAAGACTACGAGGCCACGCGCCGACCGGTGGTGGAGAAATTGGTCAAGGCCGCAAAAACGAGCGCGGCCTGGTACGAGCGCTTTGCCGAGCACATGAAGCTAAAGCCGCTGGATTTCGGCTACAGCTACATCACCCGTTCGGGACGGATCGACGACAATCAGCTCCGCGCGATGTCGCCGGGCTTCATGGCGCGTTACGACGCCAGTTCATTGGTCTCCAGCACGTAAGCGATGATGAGGAGCGTTTCCATGACGGACGGAATCGACCACGCGATCGTGGACCACGTGCCCGACAATTCGCCCGGCGCGCGGGAGATCGGCTTCGAAATCGCCGAGCGCTACAACGCCAGCGAGATCCTCTTCGACAATCTCAAAGCGGGTCGTGCCGAGAAGGTCGCGATCTTTGCCGCGACCGGCAACACCCGCTATGGCGAACTGTGCGCCAAGGCCGCCAAATGCGGAAACGCGCTCACGTCGCTCGGACTTGTCGCCGGTGACCGCGTGCTCCTCTTGCTGAACGACACGGCGGCCTATCCCGCCGCGTTCTTCGGCGCGATCCGCGCCGGCTTCGTGCCGATGCTGATCAACACGCTCTCGCCGAAGGAACTCATCGGCTTCTATCTTCAGGACTCGGCCGCACCGGTCGCGGTCGTCGACGCCGAATATGCTGCCCTGTTCGACCAGGAGACGATTGCGGGAACGTCGCTGCGCGCGCTGGTCGTCGTCAACGGCGATGCCGCGTGCGAACCGTCCTCGATCAAGATGCTGCACGGCGACCAATGGTTCGCCCAGTTTCCCGCGGAACTGGACGCCGCGCCCACGAGCCGCGACGACATGGCGTTCTGGATGTACAGCTCGGGCAGCACCGGCCGGCCAAAGGGCATCGTACATCTCCAGCACGACATGGCCTACACGGCGGATAGTTTCGGCCGTCACATCCTGGGAATCGAAGAGACCGATATCTGTTTCTCCGTGCCGAAGATCTTCTTCGCCTACGGGTTCGGCAATTCGATCACGTTCCCGTTCTCGGTCGGCGCCAGCACGGTCCTGCTCGCCGGGCGGCCAGAACCGAATGCGGTTCTGGACTTGATCGAAAAATTCAGGCCCACGCTCTTCTTTGGCCTGCCGACGCTCTACAACGCGTTGCTGCATCATCCCCGCATCGAAACCGCCGACCTGTCGAGCGTGCGCCTCTGCCTGTCGGCCGCCGAAGTGCTGTCGCAGGACATCTTCAACGACTGGCGGCGACGCTTTGGGCTCGAGATCGTCGAAGGACTCGGATCGACCGAGGTGCTGCACATCTATCTCTCAAACACGCACGAACAGAAGAAAACCGGGACCGCCGGCAAGCGCGTTCCGGGATACGAGATCCGACTGACCACGCCCGAGGGGGAGCCCGTCGCGCAAGGCGAAGAAGGTGTGATGTGGGTCCGCGGTCACTCCAACGCGCCTTGCTACTGGAACCGGCCCGACAAGACCGAGCAGACCATGCGCGAGGAGGGGTGGATCTGGACCGGCGACAGGCTCGTCGAGGACGCCGACGGCTTCTTCACTTTCGTCGGTCGCGTCGACGATCTCATCAAGGTGAGCGGCCAGTGGATCTACCCGGTCGAGATCGAGCTCTGCCTGTCGGATCATCCCGCAGTCCGGGAATGCGCGGTGCTTGGCCTCGAGCTTCCCGATCGCCGCATGACCACGAAAGCGTTCGTGATCCTTCGGGACGGTCATGTGGCGAGCGAGTCGTTGACGCGGGAGCTGCAGGATCACGTCAAGTCAAAGCTGCTTCCCTACAAATATCCACGCCTGATCGAATACCGGTCCGATCTGCCGAAGACAGGAACGGGCAAGATCGATCGGCAGAAGCTGCGTAGCGCCCCGTTGGTGGCCTGACCAGGCAGCCAGCTCCACTTCCCCAAGCTTACAGAACTGTCACCGGCTTAGAAACACAGGCTCACTGGAGTTCGTGATGTCCGCTGCGAATATTGTAGACGTTACCGAGGTCATCGAAGAGGCGCGGTTCGGACGCCTCCAGCTTCTGATCCTCGTTCTTTGCGCATGGATCGCCTTGCTCGACGGTTTCGACACGCAGGCGATCGCCTATGTCGCGCCCGTGATTGCCGAGCAATGGGGGATCGCCATGGCCGGCTTCGGTCCGATCTTCGGTGCGGGCCTGGCTGGGCTCACGGTCGGTGCTTTCGTCCTGAGCCCGGCTGCCGATCGTTTTGGTCGGAAAAGCGTGATCCTGCTCTCGGTGCTGCTGTTCGGCATCTTCGCGCTCGTCACGGCGCGCGCGACCACGCTGAACGAGCTTCTGGTCTACCGCTTCCTGACGGGCCTTGGACTCGGTGGCGCGATGCCCAACATCATCGCGCTGACCAGCGAATACGCGCCCAAGCGGATGCGCGCGCTGCTCATCGCCATCATGTTCTGCGGCTTTCCGCTGGGCTCGACGATCGGCGGCGTGATCAGTGCGCCGCTGATCGGTGCGCTCGGCTGGCAAGCGGTCTTCGTCGTGGGCGGCGTGCTTCCCCTCGTCACCCTGATCGTGCTGTTGATCTGGCTGCCCGAATCGATCCGCTATCTGATGACACGCGACGTCGCAGACGAGCGGATCGCATGGTTGCTCGTCAGGCTCGACCCGACCATCGCGGCGACGGCGGCGAGCCGCTATGTCATGCATGGTTCGCAAGCGCCCGGATTTCCGGTGACGAAGCTCCTTGGGGAAGGCCGCGCATCCATGACGGCGCTCCTCTGGATCGCGTTCTTCATGAACCTGCTCGTCATGTACTTCCTGGTGAACTGGATGCCCTCGCTGCTCAAGGCGAGCGGCCTGCCCCTCAACATCGCGATCCTCTCGACGGCGGTGTTGAACGCCGGAGGCGTCGTCGGCGCGATCGTTCTCGGCCGCTTCGTCGATCGGCTCGATCCATATCTCGTGCTCGGCGGCGCCTATTCGGCCTCCGCGCTCTTCATTGCGGGTATCGCATTCGGTTCTTCCAATGTGTGGACGCTGATGATCTCGACCTTCCTCGCCGGGTTTGGCGTGGTCGGCGCGCAGATCGGCATGAACGCGCTCGCGGCAAGCCTGTACCCGACCGCGATCCGCTCCACCGGGGTCGGCTGGGCGCTGGGCGTGGGTCGCATCGGATCGATCATTGGCCCGGTCGCAGGTGGCGTGCTGCTCGGCTTCGGATGGACCGCGCAGTCCGTCGTCTTGACCGCGGCGGTGCCGGCAATTCTGGCGGGACTGGCGGTGATCGCGCTTCGCAGACGAGAGCCGGCGCTCGCACTCGTGTCGTCGGCCGCGACACTGCATCACTAACCATCTTGTTCTCAATCACAGCGAGACAAACGATGTCCCACGATACGATCATGGCCCCAACCGCCGATACGCCGGAACGCCGGGCCTTCTATGACAAGATCGACAAGAGGAACCTGACGGCCCTATGGCTGTCGCTGGCCGATCTCGTCACGCCCGAACCGAGAAGCGCGTGTCGGGCGGCATCCTGGCGCTTTGATGAGATCCGGGCGTATATGCTCGAGGCCGGAAGTCTCATCACCGCCAAGGAGGCGGAGCGGAGGGTTCTGGTCCTCGAAAATCCCGGTCTTCGCGGCCAGTCGAAAATCACCACGGATCTCTATGCCGGCGTGCAACTGGTGATGCCGGGTGAGGTTGCGCCGGCCCACCGCCATACCCAATCCGCGCTGCGATTCATCCTCGAAGGCGAGGGCGCCTACACGGCGGTGAACGGCGAACGCACCATCATGCACGAGGGCGATTTCATCATCACGCCGCCCTGGGCCTGGCACGATCACGGCAACCCCAGCCCCAATCCGGTGTTCTGGCTCGACGGTCTCGATATTCCCGTCATTCAGATGCTCGATGCATCCTTTGCCGAACATCTCGACGTCGACGAGCAGCCGATCACCCGTCCCGTCGGGGACAGCGACGCCCGCTACGGCCATAACCTGCTTCCCGTCGATCACAGGGGAGGCGGCGGCACCTCGCCGGTGTTCAACTATCCCTATGCGCGAACGCGCGAGTCGCTCGAGCGCTTGCGACGTGGCGCGGCCTGGGACGCATGCCACGGACTCAAGATGCGTTACACCAACCCGATCACCGGCAATCACGCCATGGCCACCATGGCGACCTTCATCCAGCTCCTGCCGAAGGGGTTTGCAACGACGGCTTACCGCTCGACCGACGCGACCGTGTTCGTGCCGATTGAGGGCAGGGGGCGCAGTGTCATCTCATCGCGATCCGGCGAGGACATCGTCGTCGAGTGGGGCAAGCGCGACATCTTCGTCGTCCCCTCCTGGCATCGCGTGCGTCACGAAGCGATCGACGGCGACGCCGTGATCTTCTCCTATTCCGATCGACCCATTCAGGAAGCCCTGCATCTTTTCCGGGAGGACCGCGGCAATGCCTAACGCCAACACTCACTCTGATTTCGTTCTGCCGCCGCCGCCGCATGCGTCGGTCGCGGTCCACAATTCGTCGGCACGCTTTCCGCTGCGCCGGATCATCTGTGTCGGACGCAACTATGCGGCGCACGCGCGCGAGATGGGGCGCGATCCCGATCGCGAGCCACCGTTCTTCTTCATGAAGCCCGCGGACACGGTCGTGGACGACGGAACGACGGTTCCCTATCCGCCGCAGACCAGCAACTTCCACTACGAGATCGAGCTGATCGTCGCGATCGGCCAGGGCGGCACCGACATCCCCGTCGCTCGCGCGCTCGATCATGTCTGGGGCTACGGCGTCGGCATCGATCTGACCCGCCGCGATCTGCAGCTTCAGGCCCGTGAGCAGGGCCGTCCCTGGGACTGGGGCAAGGGTTTTGACCTGTCGGCGCCGATCGCCCCGCTGCGACCGGTTTCGGAGGTCGGCCATCCAAACGCCGGGCGCATCTGGCTTGCCGTCGACGGTGCGCTCAAGCAGGACTCCGACATCTCAAAGCTGATCTGGCCCGTGCCGGACATCATCTCGATCTGCTCGCAGTCGATGGTGCTCAAACCCGGCGACATCATCATGACG
Source organism: Bradyrhizobium sp. UFLA05-125 (assembly GCF_059803515.1). NCBI lineage: Bacteria > Pseudomonadati > Pseudomonadota > Alphaproteobacteria > Hyphomicrobiales > Nitrobacteraceae > Bradyrhizobium > Bradyrhizobium sp. UFLA05-125. The sequence goes on from NZ_JBANBJ010000018.1 coordinate 90,459, forward strand.
GGCACCCCGGAAGGCGTCGGCCCCGTGCAGCGCGGCCAGGTGATGACGGGAGGAATCGAGGGGCTGGGCGAAATCAGGATACCTGTCAAATAGCTCCGTTGAAGTCGCATCGCTCGTGTATTCATTTGTCGCGTCGCGCTGGCCTCCTTGGCCAGCCGGCGCTGCACTTCAACTTTCGAAATGGGGCTGCGTGGATGGCCGGTGTTCGGGTCTTCGCAACGGAATAATTTGGCAACAGAAAAATTTGGCAACGGAATAACGCACCACGGGAACGGCTACGAGCCCGGAAACGTTTGATCTAGCTCAACGGTCGTCTTGTCGTTTCGGTGCCCTCTCGCGACCGTCATATCCGCCCCGCTTTCCGTTGGAGCAACGATGCGCACGATCCTGGTCGCACTGACGCTATTGGCAGCCGTTACCACGGCTCATGCTGCACACGATTATCCCTGGTGTGTCTTTGGCGGAGGGCTTGGCGCCTCCGGTGACTGTTCTTACCAGACAAGAGAGCAGTGCCTGGCGTCAGCATCCGGCCGATGGAACACGTACTGCGATATGAATAGGCGCCATCTCTTCAAGCAGCGCGCATCGCATCCCAGGAAAGTCCAACAGTATTGAGGACCGCGTGAAAAGCAGATGGGACTCCTTTCCATCTTACCGCGGCACTATTGTCCCGAAACCGGATCGACCGGAGGGAAGCCGAGCGCGTGTGCACCAGCGCGCGCATAAAACCGCTCCTGGGCAAAGACATGTTGCCTCGCGGCGTGAACATCGCGCAACCGCCGCTGCAGCGGTGATGCGTTGAACACGACGGAGGATCCGCCGAGCCCATGGCAGCCGCTGACGACGTCGGCGCAGGTCGCGTGGATCCAGGCGTTACCCTGCAGGCTCTCGGCAAAATCCGTCTTGTCATCGAGCACGCCCGCGATTGCGCGATCCCAATGGTTTTCCGCCTGAACCTGCAGGAGCGCACGTGCCGCCCGCAGCCCGGCATCGAGCCGGCCGAATTCGTGCTGGAAGACAGGCGAATCCCTGAGATCGGCGGGCGCGAAGAGCTGGCGGCGGCCACCACCGGTCATGGCGACGAGATCGGCGATTGCGCCGGTCGCAATACCGATGGGGACGGCCGCATGAAGGTCTCCGATGAACGGCGCGATGGCACCCGCGAACGGCCCCGGCACGCATGAAGGTCCATGAAGCAGATCGAAACACTCGGCCTCGGAGACGGTGACATTATCGAGGGTCACATGATGGCTGCCGCTGCCTGTCAGTCCGAAGGCCTGCCATGTGTCCTCGATGTGCCAGCGCTCCGCTGGAAGCACGACAGCGCGCGTCAATGGCCGCGCGCCCGACATCACCGGCGCCCCGTCCTTGTGGACGACGAAATGACCGGCGATCCATTGCGCGTTCTGGCAGCCGCTGGCGAATGGCCAGCGTCCTGAGACTCGATAACCGCCATTGACCGTTTCACCCCGACCGGCGGGCGTGCCCACCCCGACCACGAGCACATCGGCTCCATTCTTGTACATACGATCGAATATTCCCCGCGGCGCCCGCATGCAGAACATCTGCGACGTCGTTCCGATCCCGGCCACCCAGCCGAGCGAACCGTCGAGCGCAGACAAGGCTTCGATCAGCGGCAGAACCTCAGGCACGCTCAGCTCCAACCCGCCATGGCTGCGCGGCAGCATGGTCCGGAAGAAGCCCATCTGTCGCAGCCTGTCGGTGATGTCGGCAGGAATTCGTCGGGCGCTCTCGATCTCGCCAGCGCGAGCGACAATCTCCGGCGCCAGTTCATTGATCGACGCGAGCAGTCGCGCGACTTCACGCGCAACGGGCTGCTGCCTCGTGGGGCGATTGGTGTCCTGGCGCACAAGTTGAACTTGAGTGGTCACCATCGGTGTATCTCCAGAGCTAGTGTGACAGAGACGGACGGAATGGTTACGGCTGCAACATGATTTCCCGATCGAACGGCTCTATCTCTCCGGCAGCGGGATCGCAGACGCGAAGACCCGATTGGGATCGAAGCGACGCTTGAGGGCGCAGAGCCGGGCGCCATTGTCGCCATAAGCCGTCGCCGCCTGTTCGCGATCATCCGGCGCCAACAGGTTGGCGTAGCCACCCGGCAGGGCGAACGGGGCGAGGCTCCTGCAAAGGTTCTGCGCCCATTGCCTGTGCTCCGCGCCGTTGCTCCCATCGGGCTCCCAACCGGCGATGATCTCCACCATGAAATGCTCCTGGCGCAAGCCGAAGGCGATCGCATCCGCCGGAATGCGCGTGGCCGCGCCGTGAAAGTGGTGAAAAGCGATGGCAGTGCGGTGCGACGTCTTGCGGGCGGCTGCGCCGATGATCGTATCGATAGCGCCGGGCATGAGCGTGGGCAGCGAGCGCGTCCGGATCTCCCAGTGGCAGCCAGCCGCTTCCGCCACCCAGGCGTCAAACGGGGCGAGCATGTCGGTGTAGGTCATCGGCCCAAGCTGTGCGAATTGCGGCGTTCCAAGGGCCTGGAGGTCACCGATGATGCGTTCCCCTCGATGTTGGTCGCCGTTCCACAGTGGCGACAGCATGAGCGCGGGCTGGCCATCCGGACCGGATGTCATGATCGCTGACACACCGAGTTCGTCAGGCATGGTTTCCGCGAACGCCGCGTAGCGGCGCAGCACTGACTCGGCTTCGGTCCAGGGATACACGATCGATCCCGCGAGCATGCGGGGCGCTTCATGCAACTGGATCCGCATGGAGGTGACAACGCCGAAATTGCCGCCGCCGCCGCGTAGCGCCCAGAACAGCTCGGGCTCCGCATCCGGTCCGGTCGTTACGCGCCGCCCGTCCGCGAGCACCACCTCGGCGCCCAGCAAATTATCCGCCGCCAGGCCGTACCGACCGTTCAGAGGGCCGTAGCCGCCGCCCAGGGTGAGGCCGGTGACGCCGACCTCACCGCAGTTGCCCAGTGCCGCGACCAGACCGTAGAAGCCGGCGGCGGCAGCCACGTCCTTGATCCTTGCTCCGCCGGAGACGGTTGCTGTTCGAGCGTGCGGATCCACGATGACTTGCCTCATCCTGCCGAGGTCGATGACGAGTCCGTTCGGGCATAAGGCGCGGCCCGCCCAGTCATGACCTCCGCCGCGCACCGACAGAGGGATTCCGTGCCGACGCGCACTGCGCACCGCCGCCTGCACGTCCGCGGTCGTCTCACACACTGCAAATAAAGCAGGCTGGTTCTCGACCGCGCCGTTCCATACCCGCCGCGTGCGGGCATAGTCATCGTCGCCCCGTGACACGATTCGTCCCTGCATCTTTGCGCCCAGTTCCGCGGCTGGGCCGGAGGTCGTCGATTTGTTCATGACGTTCATCAATTCCTCCACTTGTGATTTCGAAGACATGAAGGGCCTACGCGGCCGCCATCATGGACTTGACGTGGCTTGCCAGCTCGGGCTGGTGCAGCGCGCTCTGCGGCCTGAGGAGCCCTCGTACTTCGCAGACGATCCTGTCCGTCTCGTAGTCCTCGGCGGCGAGCCGCATGAGCGCGCGCGTGTATTGCGTCCTCGCTTCGAGGTCCGGCGGCCGCACGCCGCGCGTCTGCGGATAAACGAGATCGTCCATCGCGACGGTCCATGGCGTTTCGAGAAGCGGCTGGATGTCGCGGAAGAAGGCTTCCGCGAGGCCATCGAGCGGATCGATGAGTCGGCAGCGCGACTCGAGCAGGGTCGCTAAAACGCAGCCCTCCTGCGCGGCGACCGACATCCCCTGGCCCTGGACCGGGGGGAAGCGGCAGATCGAGTCCCCGAGCGGGATCAACCCGCGAGGGAAACGGTCGAGCTTGTCGAAAGCGCGCCGCACGCTGCATGGCATTCCGAACCGCTCGATGTTGCCGACCTGCTTCGCGCCGCGGATCGCATTGTAGATGGTGGGACGGCGAAGCGACTTGGCGAAGGCCATGAACCCGTCAATGTCGCCCGGCGCCGTCTCGCCGTGATTTACGCAAAGCGAAACGCTCCATCGTTGCCCCTCTATGGCCATGATGATTGCGAGGCGGCTGCTGGCCGGCGGCATCGGCACGTGCACCATGCCGAGCCAATCCGTCGGAGCGTCGTCAGGCTTTTCGAAGATGGCCGTCGCATAGGCCTGATCGATGCCGATCTCGATCGCTGCCGGTTTCGCCGAGCCGATCGCTTCGAGGAAGCGAAGCGCTGGCGAAGCCCGACCCGAGGCGTCGACGACCAGATCCGCAGCAAGACTTCCCTCCCTTCCGCGCATGTCGTCAAAGCGCACTCCGGCCACCGCACGATTGTCGTGCGAGGCGATGAGTTCCGTCACGCGCGTGCGCGGCCTGAACTCGATATTCCTGATACGTTCGACCCGGCGACGGCAGACGTGCTCGAGCGCAGGGCGCGACATGCCGAATTGATCGAAGCCGAGGTCGCGCTGCGGGAAAGGATCGAAGCCCGGCGCCTCGAGGCGCATGTCGCGCCGAACGCGTATCCGAACGGCGCCAGCCTCGACGAGATCATGCTCGATGCCTGGAAACAGAAATTCGAGTGCTCGGTGTCCGCCCGCGAGCAGCCCATGCGTGTGCCAAGCCTGCGGCGTGCCGGAACGAGGCACAGGCACGTCCGGCAATGCGTCACGGTCGAACACCATGACCTTTTCGAAGTACGGCGCGACGGCCTTTGCCGCGGCGAGACCTCCCATCCCCGCACCGATGACGACGGCTTGCTTGAGTATCGGATTTGACATGCGTAGGGTTCCCGATGGATGCGATGTCGGCCGGCACAATCTTCCGCCGGCGGCGAAGCTGAGCGAGCCTCCCGCACGATGAGCGGGACGCGCTACGCAAGAATTTCAGGAACTACGCATTGCGTTACAGCCGTAGCGTGGTGGCTCACGGCAAACGAGCGCACATCTGCAAGATGACGCGCAGGCTCGGTCACACAACAATGCGCGCCCGCCAAAATCACATCCGGGGTCCGCCTGCCCAATGGAACACGTCTCTTGCGGCCGGGTCGCCATCAAGGCCGTCAAGGATCGGGTCTTACATGGCCGGTTCGAAGAATTGGTTAGAAGCGCTCGACCGGCGCGGCAAAAACATAGCCGACGCCGCGCTCGGTCCGGATCATGGGCGGTGCATCCGAATCAATCTCCAACTTGCGCCGCAGCCGCAGGACCTGAACATCGACGCTCCGATCGAAAATATCTTCATGAACCCGCGTCGCATTCAGGAGATGCTCGCGTGAAAGGGGGCGCTCAGGAGCTTCCAGGAACGCCAGCAACAAGGCATACTCGCCTTTGGTTAGCGAGACTGGTGTTTCGTTGGGGTCGACGAGACGTCGGCCATAACGCTCGAGCCGCCAGCCATCGAACCTGTAGCCGCCGCCTTCCCGCACACGAGTTTGCGCTGAACGCGACATTTCCCGGCGTCGCAGTATCGCGCGGGCACGTGCGAGCAATTCTCTGGGACTGGGCCTTACGATGTAGTCGTCGGCGCCAAGTTCGAGGCTGACGACAGAGTCAACCTCGTCGGCGCGATTGCCGGTGACGATGACTGGAACGTCTGATTTCGACCGGATGGATCGCAGTCGATCCAGCCCGTGATGCAGGCCGTGTGGCTGGTCCATGATGATCAAGCTGGGAAGCGTTCGGGTGCAGTTCAACTCGCTCCAGTCGGACGAACAACTAGTGGGGAAATTGTGGTCGGAAAAGTAGCTGCTCACCGCCTGCCGCATCAACGGATCATTGTTGACGATCAGGACATAGCCTGTCGCTCCGATCTCCTGGTTCATGTCTTTTCCCGTCAGTCATCAGACGCACTTCCGATCTCATCGCCCCCAAATCGACGGCCGGAATTCTTCGCCCGAGTAACCCGGCCGTCGATTTACGACTGTGACCTGCTTCATATTTCACGAAAGCGTTGATCGCTGTCGATGGTGGGTTCCTGCTGGCGCCAAACTCCGGCTTCAAGTTCCGGCTTCAAGTTCCGGCTTGATACGGATGCTGAAGCGCTCGGCCGGACGCTTCGCAGCGTCGGCATTCTCTCGCGTTACCACGCCGACGCTGGGCACGGCGCGACTTCCGGGTTCAAATTGGTCGAGCGCTCGGTCTGACTTGATGGCGACGCCGGAGATCGCGAGCAGCCCACCGACCATCAACTTTGGGGTCACGCGGTCGCCAAGGATCATGACGCCGCGCCGGAGGTCGATGCCGGGCGTCTCCGACGTCAGCCGCCAAACCCTCGCCGAATTGTGAAGAATGTCACATGTCTTCCGTTGATCCCATGCTACGCCTCGTCCGCTGTGGGCGCCGTATTTGTTTCTGAGTGTGTCAATCGTCCCGGCAGGGTCGTTTCGGCAAGCTTTCAAAATTTCTGCAAATTCCAAAGTTCTGCAAATTTAATGGGGGCGTCCGCCGGCGCGCTTGCGCAAACGGCATCTCGGGTTCAGATTGAACGCCGGAAGCCGTGTCCTGCAGGCATGCGTGCTTGAGCAGCAGTCCCATGGGCACGAGGGGGTGCACATGCCGCGATCTCAATCCCGGTCGAGCTGGGCGGTCGTCGCCACAGCCGCCACGACGCTGACGCTGAAGCTTGCACTGATATCTGCACTCATGCCCGCGGCCGCAGTCGCGGCCGATGCGGCCGATCCGTTCGCCTCCAACTTTGGCGTCTACCCGCCGGCGGACTCCAACCCGCCGCCGTTCGAGGGGCCCTACAAGTTCCGCAAGCTGAGCCACGACTATCCGGCGCAGCCACCGGAGCGGTCGTGGCGCGACGTCAAGCCGAAGGGCCCCATCACCGTTGCCAACGCCGGCGACTACATGGCGCGGCTGAAGGACTATGTCGCGCCCTCGCTGCGCAAGATGATCGAGGCGCCCGCGCAATGGGATCCGGCCTCGAGCGGCTGGTACGACATGCCCTGGATGGGGCCGGCGGACGCACCCGGCGACTATGACAGCGGACGTGATCCGATCCTTGGTGCATTTACCGGACAGATCATTCTTGGAGCGAGCGAGACCAACAGCGGGCTCAAGAGCGACACCGAAAACCACACCATCGTCTATTACGACCGCATGGCGGCGACGATGCTGGACAAGATCTGGAAGGACATAGGCAAGCCCGACGTCGATGCCGCGAGCTTTCCCGAGGGCTCCCTCGTTGTGAAGGCCGGAGGCGTGGCGGCGACGCCGGCTGACTGGCCGGTGGTCGATGGCGCCGCGATCTGGCGCGTGTACCGGCCGCCGCTCAAGGAGATCCTCGACCATCGCCTGCACGGCTCGAAGGCGCCCTACACGCTGCAAGTGACGGATTTGCGCGTGATGCAGTTCGACATCATCGTCAAGGACACCGACGCGGCACCGGAGACGGGCTGGGTGTTTGCGACCTTCGTCTACGACAAGGATGCGCCCAAGGGCACAGGTGCCTGGGACCAGATGGTGCCGCTCGGTGCCGCCTGGGGCAACGATCCGCAATTCGATCACTATCCGGAAGGTCATCCGCCCGGCACGGCGCTCACGCAGTTCTGGCACAATCCGAAGGCGCCCGACTACACCGAGGCCACCCTCGGATGGGGCGGGCGCATGTCGGGACCGATCGACATCGCCCAGCGCCACGGCGTGATCCTGGTGGAGGGTGTGCAGCGCGGCCAGCTCAAGACCGACGCCGATTGCGACTCGCCGAACGTCAAGCATACCAATGTCTCCGGCGCCTTCCATGCGTCCGCCTGTCTGAGCTGCCATGGCACTGCTCAAAGCCTGGTCCCGGCGCGGATGTATCCCTCGCCGATCATCGCGTCGCTGCCGCCGGACGGAACGCCGTTCTGCCTCTACACGCCGGGCGGCCCGCAATGGGCCCAGTGGTATCAGAACCGCCCGGGCGACCAGCCGCAGCTTCTGTTGCCGGCGCTGCTGCTGCCCGCGGCCGTCTCCACCGCGAGCATGACGGCGCTGCCGTTCGTACGCTTCGCGCCAAATCCTGCGACGCCGGTCGATCCGCAGGCGGTCCACCGCGCCCTTACGAAGGCGCCGCGGGGGCTCGACTATGACCTGCTCCTGATGTTCGCCATCGGCACCGCGCAGCAGAGCACACAGGGCTTCACCCTGCTGCCCAAGCGGACACCGGTCCATTGACCGCCTTCTGCACCCAGTGCGGCACGCCGCTCGGCGAGGGCGTCAAGTTCTGCGGCGCCTGCGGCGCGCGGATTGCCGAGGCGAAGCCGGTGACGGTTCGGCTTGCGCTCGGCGAGCGCCGCAGCATGACCGTGCTGTTCGCCGATCTCGTCGGCTCGACCCAGATGATCGACGGGCGCGACCCCGAAGAGCTGCTCGACGGCCTCGCCGCCTATCGCATGGCCATCCGCGAGACCGTCGACGGCTTCGGCGGTTTCATCCTGCATCATCTCGGCGACGGCGTGGTGGTCTGCTTCGGCTACCCGATCGCCAATGAGGACGCAGCCGAGCGCGCGGTCCGCGCCGGTCTGGCCATCGTCGACAAAGTCGCGCGGCTCGCCCCTGCGGTCGCCGGCACGCCGCTTCAGGTCCGTGTCGGCATCGCCACCGGCGTGATCGTCGGGCAGGGAAATGCGGCCACCGCGCGCATCGAGGACAATTTCACCGGCGCGGCGCTCAACATTGCCGCACGGCTGCAGTCGCTGGCTGCGCCGGGCGAGGTCATCATGGCGCAGTCGACCGCGCGCCTGGTCGAGGGTGTGTTCGAGGCGCGCGCGCTCGGGCCGCAAACGCTGAAGGGTTTCGCCGAGCCGATCGCAGCGTTCGTGCCCACCGGTATTCGCGCCGGCCGCAGCCGCTTCGAGCGCCGGCTCGATATCGCCCGCGCGCCGCTCATCAATCGCCATGTCGAGCGCGATGCGCTCAGGCGCCTGTTCGACGTGGCGTGCGCCGGATCGGCGCAGTTCATCAATCTCGTCGGCGAAGCCGGCATCGGCAAGTCGCGCCTTGCGCACGTGCTGGACGAGACGGCACCGGATGCGGCGTTTCAGACCGTCAACCTGCAATGCAACGCCGCGCTCGCCAACACCGTGCTGCATCCCCATATCGATCTGCTGCAGCGGCAATGCGGCATCGCGGCCCATGACGAAGACGGCGTGCGGCTGCAGAAGCTGCGCGTGTTTCTCGACGACCGGCCAGCGACTGATCCCGAAGCCCCCGCGCTGCTCGCGAGCCTGCTTGGCATCGCCGGCGAAGACGTGCCGCCGGTCCGCATGAGCCCGCCCGAGCAGCGCGCGCGCACGCTCGCGATCCTGCAGGAGCTCATGGTTGCGCAGGCGCGGGAGAAGCCGCTGGTCGTCGTCTATGAGGATCTGCACTGGGCCGATCCCACCTCGCTCGATTTCCTCTCCGGCTTCGTCGAGGCAAGCCCCGCTGCGCCCTTGATGATGATCGCGACGACGCGGCCCGGATCGCGGCTCGAATGGGCCGCGCGCGAGAGTGTGACCACGCTCGCGGTCGACCGATTGACGGCGGACGATTCCTCCCGCTTTGCCGAAGCGATCGGGCGCGACATCGGGCTGTCGCCCACCGACGTGTCGCGCATCGTCGCCAAGACCGACGGCGTGCCGCTGTTCGTCGAAGAGATGACGCGCATGATGCTGGAGTCGCCGGATCGCATCCGCCGCGGCGATCTGCCCGAAACCCTCTCCGACCTGTTGACCGAGCGGCTCGATCGGCTCGGCCCGGCCCGGCGCGTGATCCAGGTTTGCGCCGTGATCGGGCGCGAGTTCGCGCCCGCGCTGCTCGCCGCAGTGACGGAACAGTCTCTCGAAGAGCTCGACGAGCCCCTCCAGGCGATCCTCGCCTCCGGCCTGGTTGGCCGAGGGCCGGGCGAGAACCTCAGCTTCAAGCACGCGCTGATCCAGGATGCCGCCTATGCCTCGTTGCTGGCGCGGCCGCGGCGCGAGCTGCACGAGCGCGTCGCGCTGCGGCTGATCGCGGACTTTCCCGAAATCGCCGAGCGCGAGCCGGAGATCGTCGCCCGCCATTTCACCCTCGGCGGCAAGCCGCATGCGGCTGCCGGATGGTGGCTGCGCGCGGGCGGCGCGGCGATCGGGCGCGGCAGCGCGCAGGAAGCGGCGGCGTTGTTGCAGGCGGGGCTCGATGCGCTCGCCGATCAGCCCGACGACGAGGCGCGCCGGCGCGAGGAGCTCGGCCTGCTCGCCGTGCTCGGCCCGGCCCAGATGGTAATGAAGGGCCCCGGCAGTCCCGACTTCGGCGCCGTGCAACGGCGCGCCTACGACACCTGCCGCGCACTGCCCGACACGCCGTCATTGTTCCGCATCACCTATGGCCTTGCGCTGTATCACTGGGGCAAGGCGGAATTCGCAACCGCGCTGCCGCTCGCCGAAGCGCTCGATGCGATGAAGGCCGACGACCCCAGCGAAGAGCACACGCTCGCGGCCGGCAACATGAACGGCATGATCCGCCTGCATCTCGGCGATGCGATGGAGGCACGGAGCCGCCTGAGCGAGACGGTCGGGCTTTACCGGCCGGAGCGCCATGCGCCGCTCTATCCGCATTACATGATGGATTTCGGCGTGTTCGGCCGCTTCTATCTCGGCATCGCCTGCGCGATGACGGGCGCCGGCGATGCCGGCGCGGCCCATGCGCGGGATGCGGTGCAGCTTGCGGAGGCGCTCGGCCAGCCGCATTCACGCGGCTTTTCCATGCTCGCCAATTTCATCGTCGCGATGCTGCGCGGCGACGTCGCGACCGCGCGCGACTGGGCGACGCGCTGCCGCCCGTTCTGCGTCGAGATGGGCTTTCCGGAATTCGTTGCCTTCGCCGACGTCGCGCTCGGCTGGGCCGACATCCGGGACGGCGCGGTGGAGAGTGGCCTTGCGCGTCTCGACGAGGGCATCGCCGCCTGGAAGGCGACTGGCTTCGAGACCTGGCAGACCTGGTTCGGTGCGCTCCGCGCGCAGGCGCTGGTCAAGCTCGGCCGCCACGACGAGGCCCGTTCTGAAGTCGCCGAACAGGAGCGCCGGGCGGCGCAGAACGGCGAGCGCCTGTTCGCGCAGTATTTGGCGGATGCCGTGCCGTCGTCGCCGTGAACGGTGGGGGCGCATTACCACACACACTCTCTCTCTCTCGGTCATTCGAAGCGCAGCGCGACGATTGGATCGAGGCGGGCTGCTCGTCGCGCCGGATACATGCCAAACGCAATTCCGATCAAACCGGCAAAGCAGCAAGCGGCCAATACCGGCCAAGGGCTGATCATGACCGGCCAGCCGGCCCTCCACGCGATCGCGATGGCCGCGGCAATCCCAACGCCAGCGCCGATCAGGCCTCCCAGCGTCGCCAAGACGGCAGACTCGACCAGGAACTGCCGCTGGATGTCCCCCTGCGTGGCTCCGACGGCCATACGCAAGCCGATTTCGCGTGTCCGTTCCGTGACCGAAACCAGCATGATGTTCATGATGCTGATGCCGCCGACAATGAGCGAGACTGATGCGACCGCAATCAGCAGAATTCCCAGGGTCCGGACCGCGGCCTCTCGTGCAATGAGAACGTCCGCCGGGTTGTCGATACTGAAATCGCTACGCGCATCAGCGCGAATATGATGTCGCTGCCGAAGCAGTGCTTCGATTTCGCTTTCCATCGCCGGTCTTGCGGCGACGTCCGAAAACTTGACGGCGATGAAATCCAGAGCCTGGCGGGTTGTACCATGTACCGAGCCAAGCACGCGACTCTTCGCGGTCGAGATTGGAACGAAGACGACATCGTCCTGACTGCGGCCGGCGGCTCCGATTCCCTTCTTGTCCAGCACACCAACGACCGTAAAGGGCACGTCGCCAATCCGGAATGTCTTTCCGACTGCGGGACGCGAGTCGAACAGTTCTACAGGAATGACTGCCCCAACGATGGCGACTTTGGCGCCGGAATCGATCTCGGCACTGTTGAACGAGCGGCCATCCAATATCGTCCATTCACGAGCGACCAGGTAGTCGGGCGTGATTCCGGCAACCAACGTCTTCCAGTTTCTGTCTCCTGCGACAAGCGGCATCGTGCGCGACAGCAATGGCGCCGCAACCCGTACGTTCGCGAGGTCGCGCCGGATCGCCGCGGCATCCTCCTCCGTCAGCGTTGGCTGTGTTCCGGCTTCGAGCCTTGCTCCGTTCGAATTGGTTCTCGCGCCAGGCCATACCAGGAGAAGGTTGGCGCCGAGGGTGCGGATTGTCTCAGACACTTCCGCCCGGGCACCGGCGCCGAGCGACACCATGCAGACGACTGCTGAAACTCCGACCAGGAGTCCAAGTGCAGTCAGCGCACTTCGCAGCTTGTTCACCCGAAGTGCTCGCGTGGCAATGCGGAGATCTTCCAGGGGGCTCATCGCACGCGCCCTTGGTAGAAGGTCAATGGAGGAGAATTGCTAGTCGATGCCCCATCATCCTCGACGATCTCACCGTCCCGGAGGGTGATCCGCCGTCGCGTGCGCCCGGCGACCTCCGCCGCATGGGTAACGATGATGATCGTGCGACCGTCTCGGTGCAGTTCTTCGAACAGCGAAAGAATCTGGTCGCCTGTCGTGCTGTCGAGTGCACCCGTCGGTTCGTCGGCCAGTATGAGTGTTGGGTCATTGACGATAGCGCGGGCAACAACGACTCGTTGCTGCTCTCCGCCGGAGAGCTGGTTCGGCCAATGATGGCGACGATGGGCCAGTCCGACGCGGTCCAGCGCTTCCGCGGCCCTGGCGCGGCGTTCACGGTTACAAACGCCCGCATAAACCAGCGGCAGTTCGACATTCTCCAGTGCGCTCGTCCGCGGCACAAGGGCCGGAATCTGGAATATGAAGCCGATGTCCTGCCCCCGGATCCTTGCGCAGGCGCTGTTGTCCAGATTCTCCACCGGCCGTCCGTTCAACGTGTACCGGCCGCGGTCGGGTCGCTCGAGGAGACCCAGAAGATTCAGCAGGGTCGACTTTCCAGAGCCCGAGCGGCCGCGAATCGCGACAAGCTCGCCGCCTGCGATCGAAACCGACACGTCGTGCACGGCGCGAATGAGGCCTCCTCCCGACGGATAGTCCTTGGAAAGCCCAATCGTCTGGACCAGCGAGGCCATCTTAGAATCCAAGCCGGACTCCGAAATAGTTTCGGCGGCTCTGTGAGGTGGCAACACCCGTGATCACCTGCTGGCCCTCTGTCAGGGGACCTTCCAGCAAGGCAGCACCGCTGTCGTCGCTTGCGCCGAGCCTTACGACGACTGGGTCCGGTCGACCCTCGCCATTCACCACCCATACCGTGGTCGATCCCTTCGCGGCGACACGGCTCTCATCCTCCGAACGATCGACCGGCCTGAATCGCAGCGCCTGGCCGGGGATCTTGAGAACATCGCCGCTGTCATTGATCACGATGCCGAGCTGCGCGGTCATCCCCGGCAAGAGCAGCAGATCGGGATTGGGCGCGGAAATGATCGTCGTGTAAGTCACGACGTTTTGGACAATTTCGGGAGCCTTCCGGATTTGCAGCACGCGTCCGCCGAAGGTTCGATCCGGATAGGCGTCGACCGCGAACTCCACGGCCTGGCCAATCCTTAGCTGTCCGACATCGGCCTCGTCGATCTTCCCATGCACCTCCATCTCGTGCAGATCCCCCGCTATCTGGAACAACGTCTTCGCTTCCAGGCTGACGGCGACGGTCTGTCCAGGATTGACGTCTCGCTTGATGATGATGCCGTCGATCGGGGCGCGGATCAGGGTGCGGTCGAGATCGAGTTGCGCCTGTTCGAGAGCAGCCTGCTTCTGCTCGATGACGGCCTGCGTGTTCTCGAGGTTGGCTTCCGCCATCTGCCGTTCCGCCTCCGCGATTGCAATCGCTTCGGTCTTCATCGTGATCTGTTCGATGGAAGCACGCAGGTCTGCGTTTCCGGAATCGCGCTGCGCCTGTGTGCGGGTCAAGTCCTGCTCGGTGCCGCTGCCGGTGCGCACCAACTGAATCTTTCGTTGGAGCTCTCTCTCCAGCTCGCCTTGTTTGGCCTTGACGGCGGTGGATTGCGCCTCCGCCAGCTTTTCGGCCGTCTGCGCGTTCTCCACTGCGATTTTCGCCCGTTCGAACGCAGCCGTCTCAAGCTGTGCCGCCGCCTTCGCCACGCGCAGTGCGGCTCTCGCCTCGTTCACGCGAGCGACAAAAGTCTCCTGATCGAGTTGCGCGATGGGCTGGCCGGCCGTGACCGAATCATTGAAGCCAACGAACACCTTGGCGATGCGTCCGGACAATTGGGAGCTGACATCGACAGTAACGACTGCCTCGACGGTGCCGCTCGCCCTTACCCGGGTAGCAATGTTGCCACGCTCCACGGCGGCGGTGATGTAAGTCGAAGTCGAGCCCCCCGGGCTATTGGCGTAGCCAAGCCCGACCATGAGTACGCAGACGAGAGCACCCGCAACGCCGAGACGCATGTGGCTCTCTTCCTGTCGCTACAACCGAGCAGTCCGCCCGGCGCTCCGAAGCGGGCAAACCGCGAGCAGGCAAAGATCAGCCTGTTCGCGCCGGAGGCATCTCCGGAGCTCACGGAGAATGCTTTCCTCCACCGGGTGATGGAAACCCGGTCGAAACAGATCCGCTACGGCATCTGGGAATGCTGGAAGCAGGCGACGTCGTACTGCGAAACCGCGTGATCGGTGTTCGCGTTTGCATGGCCGCCGGGCCCGGTCGGATTGCCTGCGTTGCCGGCGTAGGTTTTGGTGACGTCGACATTGAACGGTGAGCCGTTGGCGTTGACCGATCCGCCCGGCCCGGGGCCGACACTCCCAGTATTGCACGATATGCCGTGGTTCGAGCCCGGCTGTCCCTTTTGGTTCGTCACCAGATGTGGATTCGCGGCAAGCACGACCGACGGGACCAGCAGGCAGGCACTGACAGCGAGGGAGGCCATGAGGTATTTCATCTCTGACTCCTGTTTCAAGGCGATGCTGAAGACTGAAATATCGGCCCCTGATGCCCAAAGCCCTCCAGCAACCGGTCACTCGGGGGGCGAGTCTCGGCGTTGGCACCAGATGCTTTCGCGCTTGAGCCGGCCCCATGCAGCGCGGACGGCAAGGCGCGCAAACTGAAACATTGAAAACACGCAAGGTTCCAAAAATGTCCAATTACAAATGAGTCAGTTTCTGACACCGATGATATCTTTGTCAGTTTGCCTGGCGGCCTGGCCATTGAAGGAGGGAAAATTCGGCTGAGGGAAACAACCAATCCAGCCTTTTCGTGCAACGGCACGACCGAGTGGCTTCGAATGCGGAGCGATAGTTTGTCCGCGGTTGAGGTGAAGGAAAGAGGTGCGAAACAGATATTTCTGGTGCGGTAGCCTGATGATGGGGCAATGAAAAGGACGTCTACCGCTGCGGCCATCTTCTGGTCGGCAGCGCGCCCGGATGATAGCTTTCCGACCCGAGCACGATCTGTGGAGGTGCGTCTTGCCAGCACATGATGTGGATCGGAAGTACGACCGAGACTTCTTGCTCAGTTCCGAAAAGCGAAATCAACTCGTTGAGCTGTGGGAGGTCGAAAAGTATGGCAGGGACTGCTTCAACGATCCCAATCATGTTCATCTCTACGGGATGGCTCCAAAGGACTGGTACGGGCGCGGTGTGCGCATCCTGGCGCGGACATGCCTTGAGGCCGTCAAAGACCCCCTTGGCAATAAAATTGGTAGCGACATCGCCGAGGTCGTCGCGCCAATAGCCGGTAGCCGTCCGATCGGCGTCGTCGATCCGTTCGCGGGCTCTTGCAATGGCCTTAACGCGATTGTGCGCCATTTACCCGGTGCGAAGGGGATCGGCTTTGAGATCGAACCCGCAGTCTTCGATTTGACGATCCGGAATATTGCTCACCTCCACGCCCCTATTGAACTCGTCTGTGGCAGCTACAAATATCTTATCGCCTCGCACAGACATCCCGCCGATCATCTGATTGTAGTTTTCCTCGCTCCCCCGTGGGGTGACGCGCTACGTCCCGATACGGGTCTGCATCTTGACCGTACGAAGCCGCCCATTCTCGAGATCGTTCATGATTTCGAGCAGGTCTACGGCGGGCAGCCTGTTCTCTACGCGACCGAAGTTCACGAAATCAACGAGTCGACGGCACTCAAGGCTGTTGAAGACGCGTTCGATTGGTCAGATCTTCGGATCTACGACGTCAACGTGCCGGGGCTGCAACACGGCATTCTTCTTGGCACTCGCCGCTGGCCGCGATGACCGAACAATGCCTGTCTCGTTACCCTCTCCTGCGGGTTGATCGCGAACTTGACGGCAGAGGCATAGGCAAATCCTGGGTCGGGAAGTCCTGTTGCCAACGCGGGAATGTCCAACTACGCTTTACCTCAGCTACGCCCAAATGGTCCTGCGATTGGCCGCACGTTCATGCCAAAATTCCTGCGCATCGGCGTCCATCAGTCGAACGTTTCCGGATACACGTCGAAGGCGTGGTGTGTTCGGCGCGTTGGCTCGGCGGTTTTCCTGAAGTGGGGCGCCGTGGAAGTCCATGGCGCCGGAGACGGGCGGAAGGTTTACTGGACGCTTGCGCCGAGGGAGAAGACAGTTCGTTGTGGGACGGCGCAGCGTGCCCAGGACTATGCAAAAGCCGCGATCGCGCGGCGTCGCAGCCATCGCTACGAATCGCTGGCCGGACCGATTGCGCTACGGCCCAGATCCGTGGAGCGCGGCACCGAGCTCAAACAGGCGCTCGCCACGATCCTGATCGTCGATATCGTCCGCTCCACCGAAAAGGCTGCAAAGCTCGGCGATGCGCGTTGGACAAAGGTGATGGGCCACTACTACGCCGCCGTGCGCAAGGAGCTGAAAACCTCGCGCGGAAAGGAAGTCGTGACGACGGGGGACGGAGTCCTGGCGACGTTCAAGGCGCCGGCTGCCGGGGTCAATTGCGCGACCGCGATCCAAAAGGCCGTGCGCACGCTCGGGCTCGAGATCAGGGTAGGGCTGCATGCGGGCGAGTATACGGTGAGCGGGGGCGAAATGGTCGGTCTTGCCTTTCACATCGGCACGCGCATCGCCGCCAAAGCGCGCGCCGGCGAAGTCCTGGTCTCGAGCGCGGTCAAGAACCTGCTCGTGTCGCACGCGCAAATCCGCTTCAGGGATCACGGCGTTCACCAGCTCAAAGGCGTGCCCGAGCGATGGCGGCTGTACCGGGTCGAAGATTAAGAGGTTTACGGAAGGGGCGCTGGAATTGCGGAGCGCTCAATTCGTGAGCCTTCGAACCTGCGAAAGCCGAAGCTCTCGCAACGAGCGAAGGCTGGCCGGCCCGGCAGGACTCGAGCCGGCAACCAGGCCGCTATGCGCGGAGGGAAACGATCAGCTTCGTTGTTTTTGCCGCGCTTTTGTTTGATTTCGATCGCGTTTGTAGGGTTTCGTTCAGATCGTTTCCAGTGCGAAACTGGTGCGATGCTCGTTCAAGGTTGCGAGCCGCCCCTGTTGGCGCCAGGCGGGCGTTCCGCTTCCTCCAGCCGTTTGACGATATCGGCCGGGTGCCTGACCTGTCGCCTGCCTGAATGCGCGCGTGAAATTGGCCTGACTGGAAAAGCTCAGCGCGAGCGCAATGTCGACCAGCGTACGATCGCCGCGTCTCAACAGTGCTTTCGCACGCTCAAGCCGCCTGGCACTAAGGTAGCGATGCGGCGATTGCCCGACCGACTGCCTGAATGCGCGCGCAAAATGGTATCGGCTCAGGCAAGCAATCGAGGCCATGCCATCAAGACTGAGATCGCCTTCCAGGTTTGCCTCTATGTAATCCAGAACACGGAAAAGCCTGTGTCGATCAAGCCCTCCTCTTGCGTGAGACGCCCCGGTTTCGGCGGCTGGCGTGCTGACGTGGTTTTGAACCAGTCTTACCGCCATGCTGTTGGCCAGGGATTCAACCAACAGCTTGCCGGCAGATGTTTCAGACTTCAGTTCGGAGGCAATGGCTCGTGCCACCCCGCCCAGCAGCGGGTCCCTGAATGCGTTTTCATATCTCAGCGCGCCAAGCACCAAGTGATCGCTCTCGATGCCAAGCTTGCTCGGGGAGAACTGGCTCGGGGGAAGATAGATATGCACGACCTCCGGCACGTCGTCGGCGAACTCGACTGAGCCTTTCTGCCAACCGGCGGGAGTAAGCCAAACCATATCGCGGCGGGCGACAGTCTGCTCTGACATCCCGGCGGCCTGCCGCGTGATGAGCGATCCCATCCCGCCGCGGATGCCCACGCAAATTTCGGTATCGGATGGCGCACCCCGCCAAGGGACTACGCCTTTGCCATGAGCCCGTAACTCGGCCGACAAGCCTGACCAGCCTCGATCGACCGAAGATGACAGCAGCTTCGTCGGACCATGGCTCTGCCAAGCGTCGCAGTACGGCTGCGGCTCGGTCATCGCCGACTGACCGTCAACAAGGGCGATAGCGCTGGCCCCTGGGGTGGACGTTTCAAGCTCGGACATTGGCAGTATCGCCTTGATTTTCGGTGGTGAATCTAGTTCGCTATGGATTGAGCCTCTGCAGGTAGGAACGGCGCCGCCCCGAACAATGATTTCGGGAAGCCAAATGACTGGCTTGGGAACGCCACACAAAATGTTGAACAAGCGCACGACCTCGTCCGCCTGGATGCGCGGTGTTGCCAGTTCGCTCGCCGCGCACGGGCTGGACGTGGCCGCGTTGTTCGCGCAAGCCGGACTTCGCATCGAGAAGCTGCAGGATGGCGATTTTCGCTGGCCAACCGAGGGGATCAGCAAGCTTTGGACGATCGCCGCTGAACGCTCGGGCAATCCGGACATCGGCCTGTTCAACCCGCACGCGCCGCGGCCCGACCATTACGGGCTCGTCGGCTACGCCATGATGTCGAGTCCCAACCTCGAGACCGGCCTTGCGCGGCAGATCCGCTACCTCAGTCTTGTCAGCGACGCCGTGACGATCACGCTCGACCCGGGAAAGGGCGGTAAGTGGACGCGCGTGGAGCTGTTTGGCGGCGATTGTCCGATTCCCCGTCAGCGCTACGATTATCTAATCCTGACCCTGCTGACTTTCTGCCGCTGGACGCTTGGTCGACCCCTGCGGCCCTTGGTTGCTGCCTTCAGGCACCACCTGCCGAGTTCACTTGCTGCCTATGACGAAGCCTTCGGCGCGCCCCTGCGGTTCGACGCGCCCTTCAACGGTTTGCTGATCTCTTCGGAAGATCTTGCGAGCAAACTGCCGACCGCAGCCCCCGAGCTGGCCGACTTGCACGATCGCATGGCCGAGCAGGCGCTGCGCTGTCTGAAGAACACCGGCGTGAGCCATCGAGCACGCCAGGCGGTCGCGCGCTGTTTGCAGGATGGCGCGCCGTTACGCTCGACCATTGCCGCAGAGTTGAACATGAGCGATCACACGTTCCAGCGCCGCCTCATGAGCGAGGGCACTTCGTTCACCAAGCTTGTCGACGAGACGCGGCGTGAGCTCGTACAGCAACATCTCGCCGATCAGCGGCTGAGCTCTTCCGAGATCGCTTACCTGCTGGGCTATGCCGATCAGAGCACTTTCTTTCGCGCCACCCATCGCTGGTTTGGCGAATCCCCTGGCGAATACCGCGCGCGCGTGACGGCGGGCCAGGGCCGGCAACTTGCTGAGCCTCGCGGCAAATAAGGCACTTCGAGTTGCGATTGACGCTTTTTGCCGGGAGGCCTCGAATGGCGCACCCTCAAGATTGTGATTTGTCCGACAATGCGGTGCAGTGTATTCACCCACAGCTTCTTCTTTAATTTGGAGAAGCTGAAATGAACGACCTATATTGGTGGGTTTCGCAACAGCACCACGGCTTGCGGACCTTCAAAACCTTCCAGCAGAAACTCGAACGTTTGAGCAGGGATGAGCCCGAGCAGCGGGGTCTCTATCGGCTTCTGAGCAATCTCGTTGACGGCTATATCGAGTGGTTCGACGAGGAGCCATTGCCGGCAGAGCTCGCCGACCTGGTCCATCGTCGTCTGTTGGACCTGTTGGCAAGTCTCGATCTCGCGGCGAACCCGGATCGACGCCTTGCCGACATCAATCGCGTCGCATCATTTGATCTATTGCGCTTCGATGCGCTGCCACCGAGCGCCAGTATAAGCACCTCAATGTGACTCGATTGCAATTGGGCTGCTGCCTGACGTGGTTCTCTAGAACGATCACACAAGTCTGTCGAGCGCCCTCTGGCACATTCGCCCAGAATGTGTTCGGGTTCGCGTCGCCGCACGAATGACGGACTCGGCTATCTGCTCGATCGCGTACGATCGCTATCGTGACGGCGACCGCAGATCTCACTGGCTCAACTGACGGCCTCACCTCCGACGCCACCATTTTGATCGCGGGATGATTCCGGGATGGCTCACCGAGCTGTGGCCCGCGAACCGCACGGCTAACCTTTCTCCTGATTGATCCTATCCCGTCTTGGCTTTCGGCTCGCGCATTTCGGACGAGCATTGATGGCGCTCGTGCTCAGTCCAGGTCGTTTCATGGCAACGACGAGCGCGGCGAATAACGCGCATACAGGGCGCAGCCGGTTGAACGCCGCCAACAGCAACTAATGAAAAAATCCCGGCAACCAGAGCAAAGCCGGCGGGCAGCAAATCTCACATAACTCGCGTGAAGCCGAACCCGTCTTGTCGATCGGCAGAGGATGCAAGCAAAAGGAATGGAGATCCATATGACGACCGTAACAGCGCTCAAGCCGCCGGCTGCCCGGAAACCGCTTCCGGCGCCGAACAGCGACTTCTATCAGATCACCGAGACTTTGAGTCCGGATGAACAGGCGATCCTCAAGAAGGTGCGTGGTTTCATGGAGACGAAGGTCGCGCCCATCATCAACAAATACTGGGTCGAAGACGCCTTCCCGTTCGAAGTGCTGCCGGCGCTGAAGGAACTCAATATCGGCGGCCTCGGCGTCGACGGCTACGGCTACAAGCGCGCCAGCGACAAGTTGCACGGCATGCTGATCATGGAGATGACCAAAGTCGACGCGTCGTTCTCGACCTTCTTTGGCGTGCATATCGGCCTGGCCATGGGTACGATCGCCGTGTTGGGCTCCGAGGAGCAGAAGGCGAAGTGGCTTCCGCCGATGGCGCGCCTGGAGAAGATCGGCTGCTTCGGCCTGACCGAGCCTCTGGTCGGCTCGGGAACCGGTGGCGGTCTCACCACCACCGCGAAGCGCGAAGGCGACACGTGGATCCTCAACGGTCAGAAGAAGTGGATCGGTAACGCGCCTTGGTGCGATGTGTCCATCATCTGGGCACGCGACGTCGAGGACAACCAGGTCAAGGGCTTCATCGTCGAGAACAAGGCGACGCCTGGCTTTAGCGTCGAGAAGATCCAGAACAAGATGGCTCTCAAGGTGGTCCAGAATGGCTTGATCACCATGACGGACTGCCGCGTTCCGGAAGCGAACCGTCTGCAGCACGCCAATTCATTCCGCGACACCGCGCATGTGCTGCGCCTGACCCGATCCGGAGTTGGCTGGATGGCGACCGGATTGCAGATGGGCGCCTATGAAGCCGCACTCAAATACACGCAGCAGCGCCTGCAGTTCGGCAAGCCAATCGCTTCATTTCAGATGGTTCAGGACCTCATCGCCAGGATGCTCGCCAACGTCACGGCCTGCCAGTCCATGATGTTGCGGCTCGCGGAGATCGAAGAAGCGGGCAAGCTGCTCGATCAGCATGCCTCGCTCGCGAAGGCGTTCACCACCGCAAGGATGCGCGAGACGGTGGCCTGGGCACGCGAGGTGTGCGGCGCCAACGGCATCGCCGTCGACAACAATGTCGGGCGCTTCTTCTCCGACGCCGAGGCTTTGTATTCCTACGAAGGCACGTTCCAGATGCAGAACCTGATCGTCGCCAAGGCGGCCACCGGCTTCAGTGCCTTCGTGTAACGCCACTGACGGGCCGGCATCACTTTGCCGGCCCACCCATCAAACAGGAGTAATGACGATGTCATCGTCAGTAGCAACAGTTCACCAGCAACCCGTCTCGTCAACGCCGGCACAGGCGCTCGCGAACGTCCTCTATGAAAAGAAAGACGGCCTTGCCTATGTGACGATCAATCGGCCGAAGGCGCTGAACGCCCTGAACTGGGCGACATGGCAAGAATTGCGCACCGTCTTCGAGAATGCGCAGAACGACCCGGACGTGCGCGGGGTCATCCTGACTGGAGCGGGTGACAAAGCCTTCATCGCAGGAGCTGACATCGGCGACCTTGCTCAGGCGACGGCGATCGACGCCGAACGGTCCAGTCACCACGGCCAAGGTGTGCTCGATCTGATCGAGAATCTCGGCAAGCCCGTTGTTGCCGCTGTCAACGGCTTTGCACTGGGCGGCGGCTGCGAAACAGCTATGGCCTGCACCATTCGCATCGCGGTGGAACGCGCGAAGTTCGGCCAGCCGGAAGTGAAACTCGGATTGATCCCCGGCGGCGGCGGAACACAGCGTCTGCCGCGGCTGGTCGGCAAGGGCCGCGCCCTTCAGCTCATTTTGTCCGGTGGGATGATCAGCGCGCAGGAGGCGCACCGCATCGGGCTGGTCAACGAGATCGTCCAAGCCGCCGATCTCATTCCACGTGCGGAAGCGATCTTGAAAGAGATCGCAGCCAACGCGCCCCTTGCCGTCAGATATGCGCTCGATGCGGTCAACAAGGGAATGGAGACGTCCCAGGGCGAGGGGTTCGCGCTGGAAGCCGCGTACTTCGGACTCAGCGCCGGAACGGAAGACAAGAAGGAGGGCACGTCGGCATTCCTTCAGAAGCGCCCGGCACGATTTCACGGTCGCTGATCGCAAAAGACGAGCAGCGAAAACCACAACTCAAACCCAGGAGTCTCCAATGACTGATGAAAACATCTTTTCAGGACTGAAGGTCGTCGATCTGTCGAGCTTCATCGCGGGACCAAGCGCCGCTGTGATCTTGTCCGACTTCGGCGCCGACGTCATCAAGGTCGAGCCGCCGCACGGTGATCCGTGGCGAAACGGGCACAAGGTGCCGATCCAGCCGCAGGCCGCGGATCCTTATCAGTGGCATCTCGCCAACCGCAACAAGCGCAGCATCACGCTTGATCTAAAGTCACCGAGCGCGCAGCAGGTCCTCTTTGAGCTCGCCAACTGGGCCGACGTGTTCATCGTCAACACGCCGCACCATGCGCGCAAGAAGCTGAAGCTCGAATATGACGATGTGGCGGGATGGAATCCGCGCCTGATCTACGCCGACCTCACCGGCTTCGGCGAGAAGGGCCCGGATGCGAATCTGCCCGGCTTCGACATCACCTCCTATTGGGCACGCAGCGGTCTGCTTTCGTTGACGCGCGACGCCGGTGCTCCGCCCACCTGGCCGGTGAGTGGCAGCGGCGACAATGCCACCGCTGTCGGACTCTATTCGGCTATCGTGACCGCGCTCTACCGGCGCGAGCGGACCGGCAAGGGCGCCTATGTCACGACGTCGTTGCTTGCCGAGGGCGTTTGGTCCGCGAGTGTCTCCATTCAGGCGGCGCTCGCCGGAGCCAAATTTCCTCCGTTGCACGACCGTCAGCATCCCGCCAATGCCGCGACGAACGTCTATCGTGCCGCGGACGGAACATGGTTCGTTCTCATCATCACGCCGGACAAGTTCGCGGCGGTGGCGACGGCAATCGGCCGCCCGGACTTGCTGACCGACCCGCGCTTCTCTGAAGCAGCTCAGCTTGCGGTGAACATGCCGCAGCTCACGGCCATCTTTGACGAGGTGTTCGGCGCTCAGGCCATGCCGCACTGGCATTCGGTCTTTGCCAACGTCAACGTCACTTTTGGCGAAGTCCGCGGACCGCAGGACGTCATCAACGATCCACAATTGACGGAAAACGAGATTGTCGTTCCGCTCGAAGGTGCGGGCGGCAAAGTGATGTCGACGATCAGCAGCCCGATCCAGGTTCATGGTGTCACGAAGGTTCTGGCCCGGCGCGCGCCCGGCCTTGGCGAGCATACGGAGGAGATTCTCAGCGTGCTGGGCTTCGACGCCAGGAGCATCGAGAGCCTGCGAGAAGATGGTGCCATCCCGAAAGCAAGGGAACGGGTCGCATAAGCGATGGGTCGGACGCCGAAGGAGTCAAACAATGAGTATACGTGAAGCTACCAAAACAAAGATGCCGTCCGTTGCGGTTCGCAGCAGGCTATTTCTGCTGGACCTGAGCGGCGGACGCGTTCTCTCCATGGATGCCGACGGGTCAAATCGCAAGGTCATCGCCACCGATTGCCCCTATCCCGATGGTATCGCTGTCGACGTCGCCGCCGGTCACGTCTACTGGACCAACATGGGCGTTCCCAGGTTGAACGACGGCTCAATCGAGCGCGCCGATCTCGACGGAAAGAATCGCCGGTTCATCGTTGCACCCGGCGGCACATATACGCCCAAGCAGCTCCACCTCGATAAGGCGCGCGGCAAGCTCTATTGGTCCGATCGCGAGGGCATGCGGGTCATGCGCGCCAATCTCGATGGCTCGCAGATCGAGGTGCTCGTCCAGACGGGTGAGGGCGATCATGACCGCCCTGACCAGACGCGCTGGTGTGTTGGAGTTGCGGTCGATCCGGTGCGCGGACAGTTCTACTGGACGCAAAAGGGCGGAGACAACGCCGGGGTTGGGCGCATCCTGCGCGCCGGGATCGATATCCCAAAAGGCCAGACAGCCGCCAACCGCAGCGACGCCGAAGTCTTGTTTGACGACCTTCCCGAGCCGATCGATCTCGAGCTCGATCTCCAACATCGCGTCCTCTACTGGACCGACCGTGGCAATCCTCCGCGCGGCAACACGGTGAACCGCGCGCGGATCGACGCCAGGCCTGGACAGCAGACGCTCGAGATCGTGGTGTCGGACCTCATGGAGGGAATCGGGCTCGCGCTCGACGTCGTCGGCAACAGGATGTTCGTCACCGATCTCGCCGGCTCCCTCTACGTCGCCAATCTCGATGGGACGGGCAAGCGGACCCTGCTGGCCGCCCAGGGCAATCTCACCGGCGTCGCCTACGCCACCTTCTAGCATCGAAAAGGAGAACGACATGAGCAACACCAGAACTATACGACGCATCGCGGTCATCGGTACCGGTGTCATTGGCGCAAGCTGGAGCGCGCTGTATCTCGCCAGGGGATTTGAGGTCGTCGCGACCGATATCGCGCCCGGCGCAGAAATCGCCCTGCGAAAGTTCGTGAAAGCGGCCTGGCCAGCACTCGAACGGTTGGGCCTTTCGCCCGGTGCGTCGCAGTCGAACCTGAGATTCACCGCCGATCTCGCGCAAGCAGT
Source organism: Bradyrhizobium sp. UFLA05-125 (assembly GCF_059803515.1). Lineage (NCBI taxonomy): Bacteria > Pseudomonadati > Pseudomonadota > Alphaproteobacteria > Hyphomicrobiales > Nitrobacteraceae > Bradyrhizobium > Bradyrhizobium sp. UFLA05-125. The sequence goes on from NZ_JBANBJ010000018.1 coordinate 115,701, forward strand.
GAAGGGCGCCGACTTCGTTCAGGAGAACGGCCCGGAGCGGCTGGATTTCAAGCAGAAACTCTACAGGCAGCTCGACGAGTTGCTGCCGGACGACGTGATTATCGCGTCGAGCTCGTCGGGCCTTAAAATGAGCGATATTCAAACTGGCGTTACATCGCATCCGGAACGTTGCGTCATCGGCCATCCCTTCAATCCGCCGCACTTGATCCCGCTGGTCGAGGTGGTCGGTGGTGCGAAGACCTCGGAAGAGACGATCCTGCGCGCGATCGAGTTTTATAAATCGATCGGGAAGAAGGCGATACGTCTCAACAAGGAGATGCCGGGCCACGTCGCCAACCGCCTGCAAATCGCGCTGGCGCGCGAGGTCTACTATCTCGTCGCCGAAGACGTCCTGAGCGCTGCCGACGTCGACGACGCGCTGTCCTGGGGTCCGGGATTGCGCTGGGGCATCATGGGCAACATGATGCTCAATCATCTCGGCGGCGGGCCGGGCGGCATCGAGCACTTCTTCCAGCAGTTCGCCGGCCCGATGGCCGCTTCGTGGAAGACACTCGGCACGCCGGCGCTCACGCCCGAGACTCAGAAGAAGCTCGTCGACAGCGTTCACGCCGAGGTTGGATCGCGCTCCATCAAGGAGCTCGAGGCAGAGAGGGACGAGATTCTGCTCGGGCTCCTCGAACTGCGCACCGGGCGTCCGGACGATTCGCTCCCGCGGAGGTCCCGGACGAATAACGAGAGCAGCGATCGCCTTAGCGATTTGCAGGATTCAAACGACTTGTTCGGCGCTTCGCCGTTGTTTTGATGAAATCGAGAACCAGAGGAGATATCACCATGCCTACGATCAAAACCAAGGATGGCGTCGAAATATTCTACAAGGACTGGGGCAAGGGACAGCCGATCGTGTTCAGCCACGGATGGCCGCTGTCATCCGACGACTGGGACGCGCAGATGCTGTTCTTTCTCAATCACGGGTACCGCGTTGTCGCCCATGATCGACGCGGCCATGGCCGGTCTGCCCAAGTGGCCGACGGGCACGATATGGATCACTATGCCGACGACCTCGCGGCGCTGACGGAGCATCTCGACCTGAAGAACGCCATCCATGTCGGCCACTCCACAGGCGGCGGCGAGGTGGTGCGCTACCTGGCTCGACACGGCGAGAGCAGGGCTGCAAAGGCTGTGCTCGTCGCTTCGGTGCCGCCGTTGATGGTGAGGACCAAGGCGAATCCTGGCGGGCTGCCGAAAGAGGTATTCGACGGTTTCCAGGTGCAGGTCGCGTCCAACCGTTCGCAGTTCTACCGAGATCTCGCGGCCGGTCCGTTCTACGGCTACAATCGGCCGGGCGCCAAGCCATCCGAGGCGGTCATCCAGAACTGGTGGCGGCAGGGTATGACGGGCGGCGCCAAGGCGCACTATGACGGCATTGTCGCTTTCTCGCAGACCGACTTTACCGAGGATCTCAAGAAGATCAGTGTTCCGGTCCTGGTGATGCATGGCGACGACGACCAGATCGTTCCCTATGAGGACTCCGGTCCATTGTCTGCAAAGCTGCTGAGGAATGGTGCGCTGAAGACCTACAAGGGCTTCCCGCACGGCATGCCAACGACCGAGGCGGCCACGATCAATGCCGACCTGCTTGCGTTCTTTCGAAGCTAAGCTAGAGGTCGGGCGCTGAGCGCGGTGCCTAAACTGCTACGAAGTGACCGCCTGCTAAGCCATTGATTTACTATCATCGCTCTCCGGCGGCATGACGGAGCTAAGCCGTTCGAGAAGCTGTTGGCGCAGCTGACCGAAGCGGTGCCGCCGGGCGGCGAGCCAATTTTCGAGCAACGGAACCCCCTCGACCGAAAGGCCTTCGAGAATCGCCCTTTAACAAAGCCAATAGCGACCGAAGCTCGCTTGGTGTAAAGTTAGCGTCTCCTGCGTACGTCGCGCGACAGACTGGGCATCGACGTCGAGTGAACCTGTATCGATCCAGACCTGCTTGCGGTCGGCGATGATCCGCGTCGTCGTCGGCCGATCGACCAGCGGGCGTAGCTTGGAAAGGCACCAGCGCAACTCGCTTCTGGGGCGTCCGCGGCGTCCCAAAACAACTCGCACAGTTTTTCGCGGGTGACAGGCCGCGGCGCCATCGGGAGATAAGCGAGGAGGCCCAGACCTTGCGCGAAGGCGGCTGGTGCAAGGGACGCCATTTTGGATGACCTGTAATAGTCCCAGCAACAGCACCCGATCTGCCGACAGGCTTGCCATTTCCATGATCACCCCAACGCTCGCTCCAACGAGGATCGCTTACGGCAGGGAGTATCGGAAATCTTCTGGCTGCTCGGGAAACTAGCTCAAGCCGAGCCACGCCCGGAGGAGAACGTTCAGCGCAATCAGTCATCTAAGAACGGTGGGCACGGTCAGCTTAACAATCGGTGAGGAGAAGCAATCATGATATCTGCGGCGTTTCCTTACAAAAAGCAGTGGCGCAAGGTCCTTGGCCGCGAGATGGCGTACGTGGAGGTGGGAAAGGGGGATCCCATCATACTACTGCATGGCAATCCAACATCGTCGTACTTGTGGCGCAACGTGTTGCCGCACTTGGAGCCGCTGGGCCGCTGCATCGCCCCCGATCTGATCGGTATGGGCGACTCAGACAAGCTGCCCGAGAGTGGGCCTGGTTCCTATCGGTTCGTCGAGCACCGCCGTTACCTCGGCGCCCTGCTCGAGGCGCTGAATGTGCGCGAGCGCGTCACTTTGGTCATTCACGACTGGGGCTCCACTCTCGGCTTCGACTGGGCCAACCACCATCGCGATGCCGTGAGGGGTATCGCGTATATGGAGGCGATGGTGGGACGACAGTATTGGGACCACTGGGACAAGTTCGGAATGCGCCCGGTCCTGGAGGCGCTGCGCTCCGAAGCCGGTGAGCAGATGGTCCTGCAAGACAACTTCTTCATCGAGAAGGTCTTGCCGGGGGCGATACTGCGCAAGCTCTCGGACGCGGAGATGGCGGAGTACCGCCGGCCATTCACCGAAGCCGGCGAGGGTCGGCGTCCGACGCTGACGTTCCCCCGGGAAATCCCGATCGAAGGCGATCCTGCCGACGTAACGGCGGTCGTGGACGCCTACGCGGACTGGCTGAAGAGCAGCCGCGTGCCGAAGCTGTTCCTGAAGGCCGAGCCCGGTGGAATCCTCGCGGAGGGCAAGGTTCTTGAACTAGCCCGAAGCTTGCCAGCGCAGACCGAAGTGACGGTCAAGGGAGTCCATTTCGTCCAGGAAGACTCGCCGGACGAGATTGGCAGTGCCATCGCAGCCTGGATGAAGACGCTGGGCTGACCGGCAGATCGACGGCCGTCCGTCGGCGATGACAGAATCGACGGTGCGCGGCGCCCCGATCATCCAACCAGATAGGAGAAAGCCGTGGGATTGTCCTGGCAACAAGGTCCTCTCTCAACGGGAGCACTCGGCAAGTTCATAGTACCCGAACCGCTGCCCAAGAAGCTGTTGTACGTCGAGCGATTGCGCAGACGCATGCGCGTGCGCTTCGGAGGCCGTTGGATCGCCGAAAGCGAGAATGTTCTCCTGCTGTTCGAGCCAGGCCGCTATCCGGTTGCCTACTTTCCGGAGGCCGACATATCTCCCCATGTGTTGGAAATGACCGACAATACGACTCAACACTCGGATCTCGGGCTCACTTCCTGGTATAGCGTGCGAGCGGACGAGCAGCACATAGCTGCGCGAGGAGCGTGGCAGCACACCGGCCTGCCCGCGCACGCGAGCGAATTGCAGGGACGCGTTGCGTTCGCCTGGCGCGCCATGGACGCTTTCTACGAAGAAGACGAGCGTATCCTAGGCCATGCCGCGGATCCCTACCATCGCATAGACATTCGCCAGACCTCCCGCAACCTCGTAGTCCGCCAAGGCGACCGGATCATCGCCGATACCAAGCGGCCGCTGGTTCTCTACGAGTCGGGTTTCGCACCACGCTGGTACGTTCCACGCGATGACATCGACGCATCAGCTCTCACGCCTGTCAAGCTCCAGACGTTCTGCCCGTACAAGGGACTCTGTAGCTATTACTCGATTGGCGACGCGCGTCAGGCAGCATGGTCGTATCCCGACGCCTATCCCGAGGTTCGCCGCATCTCGAACCTGGTGTCGTTCGAGCCTGATATCGTGACTGTGCATCTCGACGGCACCCAGCTCCGTCTTGAGCCTGGTCAGTCGGTGGTTCCGCACGGCCCCGATCGCAACCTCGACCTCGCCGAACTGGACCGCGCTGCGAGCGGCTAGGCTGGTTTGCGGTCCCCTCAATCAAGGCGAAGCGACACATGGCTCGACTACTGTCCGTGAACGTCGGACTTCCGCGTGATATCGAATGGAAGGGCCGCATTGTACGCACCGCGATCTGGAAAAGTCCCGTCCACGGCCGGTGCCGCGTCGGCCGGTTGAATCTGGAAGGAGACGGCCAAGCCGATTTGGCTGGCCACGGCGGCGAACAGCGAGCCGCCTTCGTCTATCAAATCGAATCCTATCGCTACTGGCAGGAACAATTGAACAGAACTGACTTCGTCCATGGACAGTTCGGCGAGAATTTAACGATCGAAGGATTGCCTGACGATGCCGTTTGCATCGGCGATCGTTTTCAGATCGGCAGCGCCCTGTTCGAGGTCACGCAGCCTCGCGTCACCTGCTATCGCGTCGGCATTCGGACCGACGAGCCGCGGATGCCGGCGTTGCTGACATCCAGCGGTCGGCCGGGATTCTATTTTCGCGTCCTGAGGGAAGGCATGGTAGGCGCCGGCGACGAAATCGTGAAAGTAGGAGAGGCGAACGAGCGAATGACCGTCGCCGAGATCAACGCGCTGCTCTATTTGTCCGATCATGCGCGCGATCGATTGCAGCGCGCCTTGCGGATCGAGGCGCTTTCGCCGGGATGGCGCGCATCGTTCGAAGCACTGTTGCAGAGCCAGACGACCGCCGGTGGGAGTGGAAACGCGGGGCTCGTGCCGGCAGCGGCGGCGCATCCGGTGGCGCCGGGATTTCAGCCGCTCGCGGTGGTGGCGATCGATCAGGAATCCGCAGACGTCCTCTCTGTGTCGATGCGGCATCCGGGTGGCAAGCCGCTGTCACAGCCGCTGCCGGGCCAGTACGTCGTCCTGCGCCTCAAGCGAACCGGCGGCGGCCCACCGCTCCTTCGCAGCTATTCGCTCTCCGGTCCGCCTTCGACCGACCGCTATCGGATCAGTGTGAAGATCGAGCCGAACGGGGCGGCAGGAACGTATTTCCAGGAGCAAGTCCGTCTGGGGGACGTCCTCGACGTCAGCGCGCCGCGCGGAGGTTTCGTCCTGCAGTCTGGAGAGCGGCCGGTGGTGTTGCTCAGCGCGGGAATTGGAGCGACGCCTGTTCTGGCAATGCTGCACGCACTGGCAGCCGCGCGCTCGGCGCGGCGAGTGTTGTGGCTGCACGCGGCTCGCGATGGGCAGCATCATCCCTTTGACGCCGAAGTCCGCCGCCTCATGCCCGCGCTCACCCACGGCCGCCACTATGTTTGTTACAGCAGGCCGGACCAGCGCGACGAGATGGGCGAGGGTTTCGACGCGATCGGCCGTCTGTCGCGATCAGCCTTGGACAAGGTCGGTATCGCGAGAGAAGCGGATGTCTATATCTGCGGGCCGGCTCGCTTCATGGCAGACATGAAGGAGGCGCTTGCAGACCTGGGTGTCGCGCCCGCACGAGTTTATACCGAGACCTTCAATGGCCGCGAGCCGATGAACCCGGGTTTCGTTGGTACGGGGACGCGCGTCCCGCACCCGCCCGAGGGCGACGCCGACACTGGCCCGTTGGTCTCTTTCGCGCGAAGCGGCGTCGCCGCACATTGGAAGGTGTCCTCCTACCAAAGCATCCTGGAGTTGGCCGAGGCTTGCGATGTCCCGGTCCGTTGGTCGTGCCGGACCGGTGTTTGTCACAACTGCGAGAGCGGTCTGGTTTCGGGCGCGGTTGCCTATGGACCGGAGCCACTCGATCAGCCCGCCGACGGCAACCTCCTTATTTGCTGCTCACAGCCGACGAGTGACGTCGTCATCGATTTGTGAAGGGATGAGGCGATGAATACAAATCGTACAGCGGCGGTGGTGAAGTTCTCGGTCGAGGTGATCACGTTGCCGGTGAGTGATGTCGATCGCGCACTGCGGTTTTATGTCGATCGGGTTGGCTTCACGCTCGATGTCGACTATGCACCGAACGACGCGTTCCGCGTCGTGCAACTCACGCCGCCAGGATCGTCTTGCTCGATACAGATCGGCAAGGGACTGACCGACGCAGCCGCGGGATCAGCCCGCGACATTTATCTCGTCGTGACCGACCTCGACGCGGTGCGGAGCCGCCTGCTCGAACGCGGTGTCGAGGTCGGCGAGATCAGGCACAAGATACCAATTGATGCCTGGGACGGACGTTTCGCATCCGGACTCGACCCCGCGCGCAGAGACTATGCCAGCTTCGCCAACTTCTCGGACCCGGACGGCAATAGCCGGGTGCTGCAGGAACGCGGTTACCGCAACCCCTAATGTGTTGTCTGGATTGATTTGCTGGTGGGCCCGGCAGGACTCGAACCTGCAACCAGACCGTTATGAGCGGCCGGCTCTAACCATTGAGCTACAGGCCCCGCCGCGAGGCGGCCGCAGGACGGCGACCGGCAACGGTGCGCGGTTCGTTTACAAGGCTTGAGCCGAGGGTGCAATGCCGACCCCGCGCGCGCCGCCGCGGTGGATTGGGCAGTCTGCCGAGACGGGCCCGATAAGGCAATTGTGCCGGTGATTTGCCCGACGTGTCAATTGGCTTCGGAAAAGGCGTAGGAGATCGTGCTGGCCCCTTGGCTACTTTGCATGGGGTTGTTTTTCAGTTTTTGATCGTTGCGGGTCTCGGCCACCGGCGGGATTCGCCGCAATGGCCTCCTCTCAATCCACCGACACCCCCGCAAACTCCACCACCTTGCGCCATTTCTCGGTCTCGTCGGTAACCAGCTTGCCGAACTCGGCCGGCGTCATCGGCCTCGGGATGCCGCCGGTCTCGGCCAGCCGTGCCACCAGCTTCGGGTCCTTCAGCGCCTCGCCGACGGCCTTGTTGAGGAGATCGACGATCTCCGGTGGCGTACCCTTGGGCGCCGAGATGCCGTAGAAGCCGACCGATTCGAATCCCGGCACCGTCTCGGCGATGGCGGGAACGTCAGGCACGCTCGGCCAGCGTTGTGGCGAGGTGACGCCGAGCGCGCGGACATTGCCGCCGCGCGCCTGCTCCAGCGCGGAGGGCAGGTTGTCGAAGATCAGCTGCACCTTGTTGGAGATGATGTCGGGGAAGGCGATCGCAGATCCCCGATAGGGCACGTGCACCATGTCGCATTTGGTCATCGCCTTGAACAGCTCCGCCGACATGTGCACGGAGGTTCCGTTGCCGGAGGACGCATAGGAGATCTGGCCGGGATTGGCCTTGCAGTAGTCGATGAACTCCTGGACGGTCTTCACCGGCATCGCATTGGAGACGACCAGCATGTTGGTGAGCTGCATGATGCTCGCGACCGGCGTCGTGTCGCGCAGGAAGTCGAACGGCAGCTTCTTGTACAGCGAGGTCGAGATCGCGTTGTTGGGCGCGACGAACAGCAGCGTATAGCCGTCGGGTGCAGCGTTGATCGCCGCGGCGGCCGCGATATTGCCGCCGCTTCCGGTGCGGTTCTCCACGATGAACTGCTGGCCGAAACGATCCGACAGCCATTGCGCCATGATCCGCGCCACGATGTCCACGGGGCCGCCCGCGGCAAAGCCGATCAGCCAGTGCACCGGGCGGTTCGGGTAGTCGGCGGCGGAGGCGGGGGGTGAAACGCCGGCGAGGGCGGAAAGAAGAGCGAGACCGAAAAGACCGCGACGCAAGACTCCCGACATGACGCCTCCCATAACTTTATTGTTGTTGCCGCCATGCTTCCATAAAATCGTGCGGTTGCCTACATCGTCACAAGTCTAGTGTTGCCGCAGTGCGCCGAGGAGCCCCCATGAAACTTCGTTCGCTGATCATGCTGGGCATGGTGCTGCTTGCAGGCGCAGCCTCGGCCCAAAACCAAGAAAACGGAGACAAGGCCATTTCAAAAACGACGATCAGCCTCGGCACCGCAACCCCCGGCGGCGGCTTCCCGCTCTATGGCAACGCCTTCGCCGACGTGATGAACGCGGCCGATCCTGCGCTCGCGATTGCCCCGCGCAACACCAAGGGCAGCAACGAGAACATTCCGCTGCTCGAGAAGGGCGAGCTCGACCTCGCTTTGGTCGCGGGCGAGCCGGCCTACGAGGCCTTCGCCGGCATCGGTCGCGCGAAGGTAGCGCTGAAAATTCTGACGGCGATCTATTCCAATCCCGGCATGTTCGTGGTGCGGGCGGATAGCCCGTACAAGACCATCCGCGACCTCGTCGGCCAGCCGGTGGCGTTCGGCGCGAAGGGCTCGGGCCTGCCGATCCTGTCGCGGTACGTGCTCGACGGCCTCGGCCTCAAGCAGGACGAGGACTTCAAGGCGATCTATCTCGACCGTGCCGGCGACGGTCCCGCGATGGTGGAAGACGGCCGGGTCGCCGCGCTATGGGGCGCCGGCATCGGCTGGCCCGGCTTTGCCACGGTCGCATCAAGCGCATCCGGCGCGCGCTTCATTGCGCCCGATGCCGACGAGATCGCGCGCATCCGCGCAAAACACTCCTTCCTCAAGCCGCTGACGGTGCCGGCCGGTTCCTATCCGAAGCAGGCCGAGGCGATCGCCTCGCTCGGCTCATGGAGCTTCGTGCTCACGCGCGAGGACCTGCCCGACGATGTCGCCTATCGCCTGGCGAAGACGCTGCACGGCGTCGAGGCCGTGTTCTGCAAGAAGCTCGCGCAGGCCTGCGAGACCACGGCCGCGAACACCGTCGCGGCCGCGCCGAAGCCGGAATTGATTCATCCCGGCGTGATGAAATATTTCCGCGAGATCGGCGTGGTGAAGTGACGGTCGCTCAAGGCGACCGTCATTCCGGGGCGCGCAAAAGCGCGAGCCCGGAATCTCGAGATTGCGGGTTCGCTACTACGCGGTCACTTCTTCACCAGCGCGCAGGCCGGATCGGGCGGGCCGAACGCCTGGTCGCCGGAGATCGTCGCGAGGATCTTGTAATAGTCCCAGGGATATTTGCTTTCCTCGGGTGACTTGACCTGCACCAGCCAGAGGTCGTGCACCATCAGATTGTCCTCGCGCAGCTTGCCGTTGCGGGCGAAGAAGTCCTCGATCGGTTTCTCGCGCATCTTCGCCGCGACCTTGAGCGGATCGTCGGTGCCGGTTTCCTTGATGGCGTTGAGATAATGCATCACGGACGAATAGACGCCGGCCTGCCACATCGTCGGCATCCGGTTCATCTTGGCGAAATAGCGCTTTGCCCATTCGCGGGTCTTGTCGTCCATGTCCCAATAGAACGAGGTCGTCAGCAACAGGCCCTGCGCGGCCTGAAGGCCGAGGCCGTGGATATCGGTGATCAGCGCGAGCAGCGCCGCCATCTGCTGGCCGCCTTTGAACACGCCGAACTCGGCACCGGTCTTGATCTCGTTCATGTTGTTCGGGGGGCCGGCGGCAATGCCGATGATCTTGGCCTTCGAGGCCTGCGCCTGCAGCACGAAGGAGGAGAGGTCGGGCGTCGCCAAGGGCGGTCGCACCGAGCCGAGCACCTTGCCGCCATTGGCGGTCACGACCGCGGAGGCATCGCGCTCCAGCGAGTGTCCGAAAGCGTAGTCGTCGGTGATGAAGAACCAGCTGTCGCCGCCGCGCTTGACCACCGCCTGCGCGGTGCCGACCGCGAGCGCGCGGGTGTCGAATACCCACTGGATCGCATAGGGCGAGCAGAATTTGCCGTGGAAGTCGGCCGTGCCCGTCGAATGGGTGATGAAGAGCTTTTTCTTCTCGTTGGCGATGTTCTGCACCGCCAGTCCTACCGCCGACACCGGCACGTCGACGATGAGGTCGACCTGGTCGACGTCGTACCAGCGCCGTGCCAGCGCGGCGCCGATATCGGGCTTGAGCTGATGGTCGCCGACCACCACGCTGATCGGCTTGCCGAGCACGGTGCCGCCGAAATCGTCGATCGCCATCTGCGCCGCCGTCACCGAGCCCTGTCCGGTCGGCGTCGAGGCCGGTCCGTTCATGTCGGTGAGCACGCCGATCTTGACGACGTCGTCGGACACCTGCGCGAAAGCGGCGCCCGACAGCAGCGCCACCGCCGCGACCGCGGCCACGACGGACAGTCCTGTTCTGCCTGGAGTCACGCTATTCCTCCCCTCATGCGGCTCGTTGGCCGCTGTTTCCTCGATCGCGGCCGGGTATGGCCCGGCTGAATTGGTTTCTTTTGCAACTATTTGGGGCCGGGCGTCAACGCGCATCAGGCAGCGAAGCGGATCTGCCCGGCCGCTGAGGGATCGTAGCCGGTCAGCGCCTCGGCATGCTGGCGCAGCTTCTTCTCGTTGAGGAACCGGATCAGCGCCTGCATCGGCGGGCGGAAATAGCTGCGCTGCCGCATTGCGAGATCAAAATTTTCCCAGAGCAGCGGGACAAAATCGAGGCCGGCCGACCTTGCCGCCGAGCGCGTTGCGACGCCGCAATCGGCATGGCCGGCGCGGATCGTGGCGGCGAGGTCGGGTCCAGTGAGGCTCGGTCCGTCCAGCCGGCGCAGATCCCGAGAGGAGGCGCCTGCGCGCTTGAGCAGCACGTCGAGCAGCATCTGCGCGCCTGCGCCCTCTTGTCGCAGCGCCATGCTGGCCCCGAGCGCGAGCACGTCCGGCAGGCTGCGCAGCCCCTTTGGGTTGCCTGGCGGGACCAGCAGGCCCTGCTCGCGGCGCACCAGGCCGACCAGCACCGCATCGTGCAGGTCCGGGGCGGTGCGCAAGGCTGCGGCATTGGCGTCGTTGGCGAAATTATCCGAGCTGTCGAGGCCGTGAAAATGCAGCGCCGCCGCCATCACCTCGTCGCGCTGCAGCCGTTCCAGCCCCCGTGCCGTGCCTTCGTTGAGCGAAGCGAGGCCGGAGCCGGATTCTCGCAGGCTCCATTCCAACAGGCTGTCCTGACTGCCGCCGACGATCGGCGGCGGCTCGGTGGCCCGCATGCCGGCCGGACGCGCCAGGCCCGACAGCACCCATAAATCGAGTTCGTGGCGCGGGAACAACCACTTGCCCGTCACCTTGCTACAGGGGATGGCCCCGTTGGTGACGAGCTCATAAAGCTTGCGCTCCCCCAGCCTGAGGTAGTCCGCCGCCTCACTCGTCGTCAGGAATTCCATTCTGCATTCCTATGCATATCTTTGTTTACTTTTTGGCATTTGACGCAGCCCGGAATTTCTGCAGTTCAATGTCATCCTATGGGAACCATGCCCGATCATCTCAGTGCTTTGCAACTCATCCTCAGCGGCGATCCTGCGTTGCTGGCGATCGTAAGGCTCTCACTTGGTGTGAGCCTTGCGGCGGTCGCGCTGGCGTCAGCAATCGGTATGCCGCTCGGTGCGTTGCTGGCGCTGACGCATTTTCCGGGACGCGCCGTGCTGGTCGTGCTGCTCAACGCGATGATGGGCCTGCCGCCGGTCGTGGTCGGGCTTGCGCTCTATCTGCTGCTGTCGCGCGCGGGGCCACTCGGCGAGCTCGGCATCCTCTTCACGCCGGCGGCGATGGTGATCGCGCAGACGGTGCTGATCGTGCCGATCATCGCCGCGCTGACCCGGCAGACTGTGGAGGATCTCTGGGTCGAGTATCGCGATGAGCTTCGCGCCATGAATGTCGGCCCGGTCGGCCGCATGACGACGCTGCTGTGGGATGCGCGCTTCAGCCTGCTTACGGCGCTGCTGGCCGGCTTCGGCCGCGCTGCGGCGGAGGTCGGCGCGGTCATGATCGTCGGCGGCAATATCGACGGCTTTACCCGCACCATGACGACCACCGTTGCGCTCGAGACTTCCAAAGGCAATCTGCCGCTGGCAATGGGCCTCGGCGCGATTCTGATCGTCATCGTGCTCGCCATCAATGCGGCCGCCTGGGGTACGCGCGTCTGGTCGCAACGGGTGATGGGGTGACCATGCGGGCGCCGGTCAGCGATCTTCCCGTGGTGCTCCATGACGTCATGCTACAGAGGGGCGCGGCCGCGATTCTCGATCGCATCAGCCTCACGATCACGCTGGGTGCGCCGACTCTGCTGGTCGGTCCCAACGGCTCCGGCAAGACCAGCCTTTTGCGGCTGTGCATGGGACTCGTGGCGCCGACGAGTGGCCGCATCAGCTGGGGCGGCCGCAGCGATCCGGCGCCGACGCGCCGCGCCTTCGTGTTCCAGCGCCCGGTGATGTTGCGGCGCACCGCTTTGGCCAACGTCACCTACGCCCTGGCGCAGGCCGGCGCGCCGCACGCGCACCGGACGATGCGCGCGGCGGCGCTGCTGGAGCGGGTCGGCCTTGCCGATCTCGCGCACCGTCCGGCGCGGCTTCTCTCCGGTGGCGAGCAGCAGCGGCTCGCGCTGGCTAGGGCGCTCGCGCGCGATCCCGAGCTTCTCCTGCTGGACGAGCCGACCGCCAATCTCGATCCTGCCGCGACGCGCGCGGTGGAAGAGATCGTCACGAGCGCGGCGCAATCCGGCATCAAGATCGTGATGGCCTCGCACGATCTCGGCCAGGTGCGGCGGCTTGCGGGCGAGGTGGTCTTCCTCGCGTGCGGGACGCTGTGCGAGCGCGCGCGGACGAGTGAATTTCTGGACCATCCGTCGACGCCGGAAGCGCAGGCCTTCCTGCGCGGAGATCTCGTGATTTGAAGGGGAGTTTTCTGATGGCCTCTCGCCGCCCGTTCCTTGCGCTCGCGATGTTGCTGGGCACCGCCTTGGTCTGTTCGACTTCGTCGGCCGAGGATCGCTCGATCGTCCTGGCCTCGACGACGTCGACGCAGGACTCCGGTCTGTTCGGCTACCTATTGCCGATGTTCAAGGCCAAGACCGGCATCGACGTGAAGGTGATCGCGCAAGGTACCGGACAGGCACTCGACACCGCGCGCCGCGGTGATGCCGATGTCGTATTCGTGCATGCGAAACCGCAGGAAGAGAGATTCGTTGCCGACGGATTTGGCGTGAAGCGTTTTGACGTGATGTACAACGACTTCGTGCTGATCGGGCCGAAGAGCGATCCCGCCGGCGTCAAGGGCAAGGACATCGCGACCGCGCTGAAGGCGATCGAGGCGAAGGGCGCGCCGTTCGTTTCGCGCGGCGACCGCTCCGGCACCCATGCAGCCGAGCTCGCGCTCTGGATCATCGCCGGCATCGATATCGCGAGCGCCAAGGGCGCCTGGTATCGCGAGATCGGGCAAGGCATGGGCGCGGCGCTCAACACCGCAAGTGCGATGAATGCCTATGTGCTCTCCGATCGTGGCACTTGGATCTCGTTCAAGAACCGCGGCGATCTCGACATCGTCGTCGAGGGCGACAAGCGGCTGTTCAACCAATATGGCGTGATGCTGGTGAATCCCGAAAAGTATCCGTCGGTGAAGAAAGAGTTGGGGCAGACCTTCATCGACTGGCTGATCTCGCCGGACGGCCAGGCCGCAATCGCCGGCTACAAGGTCGACGGCCAGCAGCTGTTCTTTCCGGATGCTACCAGGAAGCCTGAATAGGCGAGTTGCCAAACCGAGCGCTGCGTGGTCCATCTGAGGGATGACCCAGCGCCTGCCGCCGTCGCTCACGCCTCTCGATTTTGTCCTCGCTGCGCTGCTGCGCGGCGTTGAGCCGGTTGCGCCGGTCAATTTGCCGCTCACCGAAGTGCTCGGCTGCGTCGCGGCCGGGATGCCGCCGCTTGGCGCTTATCCGCCGCACGATATCGCTGCCACGGACGGCTGGGCGTTGCGCGCCGGCGATCTCGTCGGCGCGTCCTCCTACTCGCCGCTGCCATTGACAGCGCCTCCAGCTTGGGTCGAGGCCGGCGATGCGATGCCTGAGGGATGCGACTGCGTGCTCGATGCCGATGTGCTCGACACTGTGGGGCCGATCAGCCAGGTGCTGGTGGAAGGCCTGCCGGGGCAGGGCGTGCGGCGCGGGGGCAGCGACGTGGCCGCCGGCACCTCGATCGTCGCGGAGGGCATGCCTGTTCGTACCGGCGAACTGCTGCTGGCGCGAGCGGCAGCCGTGGAGACGTTGAGCGTGCGACGTCCGCGGCTGCACGTGGTCAACACGCATGGTGGCAAGACCGCTGCGCTGCTTGTTGTGGACCTGGCGCGAGCCGCGGGTGCCGAAGTGACCGTGGCTGACGCAGTTGGACGCGATGCGGCGTCGATCGCGAACGCGCTCGACGTCTCGGCCTGCGACTTGCTGCTGACCGTCGGCGGCACCGGTGTCGGTCGCCGCGATGCCGCCGTCACCGCGCTGGCCGATTCCGGCGAGGTCCTGGCCCACGGCATTGCGATGCAGCCGGGACGTACGGCGGCGATCGGAAAGCTCAGATCAGTTCCCGTCATAGCGCTGCCGGGTGCGCCGGATCAGGCATTTGCGGTTTGGCTCGCGTTGGTCCGACCGGTGCTGGATCATCTATCGGTGCGGGTTTCGCGCAAATCCGCCACCTTGCCGCTCGTCCGCAAGATCGCATCAAACGTCGGACTGGCGGAGATCGCGCTGCTGGCCGAGGAACAAGGCGGCTGGCTACCGCTTGCGGTCGGTGAGCTGGCCTTGCAGTCGATCGCCGGTGCCGATGCATGGCTGCTCGTCCCCGGCGACAGTGAAGGCTTCGCGGCGGGCGCGCCGGTCGATGCCTATCTGATGCGGGAATGATATGGGTTCCGGCATGAACAGGATTCCGCAGCCGAACGACCGCAGTCCGGTCGATCAGGAACAGTTTCTCAAGATCCTCTCCCGCGAGGAGGCGCTGGCGCGCTTTGAGGCCGCGTTGTTCCCCCGCGCGCTGCCGAGCGAGATCCGCACACTTGCGGCTGCGCTCGGAAGCGCGCTGGCCGAAGACGTCTTTGCGCCGATCGACGTGCCGCCCTTCGACCGCTCTAATGTCGACGGCTTTGCCATCCGCTCCGCAGATCTTGCCGCAGCCAGCGAAGCCGCGCCTGTCCGTCTCGCCCTGAATGGCGAGATCATCGCCTGCGGCACCGCGCCGGTCCTTCAGGTCGCCTCCGGTACGGCGACGGCAATCGCAACCGGCGGCCCGCTGCCGCGCGGCGCCGATGCGGTGGTCATGGTCGAGCACACCCAGCCGGCAGGGAACGCCGCGATCGAGGTCCGCCGCGCGGCTTCGCCGGGCCAGTTCGTGTCCTATGCCGGCTCGGACATCGCGCGTGGCGAAGCTCTGCTGCGCAGTGGCACGATCATCGGCTCGCGCGAGATCGGAATGTTAGCTGCCTGTGGCATGGCCGAGGTCAGGGTCGTGCGCAAGCCGCGCGTTGCGGTCGTCTCGACCGGCGACGAACTGGTGCAGCCCGGCGAAGTGCTCGCGCCCGCGGCGATCTACGACACCAATGGCGCGATCGTTACTGCCGCGATCGACGAGAACGGCGGCGCGGCGCATTTCGTCGGCGCCATTCCGGACGACGAGGCCGAGCTCGAGACGGCGATGCGCACGGCGCTGGTGGAGGCCGACATGCTGGTGCTGTCGGGCGGCACGTCGAAAGGCGCGGGTGACGTGTCCCATCGCATCATCGGACGCCTCGGCCAGCCTGGCATCATCGCCCATGGCGTTGCGCTGAAGCCCGGTAAGCCGCTGTGCCTTGCGGTCTGCGGCGGCAAGCCGGTGGTGATCCTGCCGGGCTTTCCGACCTCGGCAATGTTCACCTTCCACGACATGATCGTGCCGGTGCTGCGGCAGATGGCGGGCCTGCCGCCGCGCACGGATGCCAAAGTGAGCGCGAAGGTGCCGGTGCGGATTGCCTCCGAGCTCGGCCGCACCGAGTTCGTGATGGTGTCGCTGGTCGATGGCAAGGACGGACTGATCGCTTACCCCTCGGGAAAGGGCTCCGGCGCGATCACGTCGTTCGCGCAGGCTGACGGCTTCCTGCGCATCGATGCGCTCGCCGACCAGATGCTGGCCGGCAGCCAGGCGGAAGTGACGCTGTTCACGCCGCATGTACGCGTGCCCGATCTCGTCATCATTGGCAGTCATTGTACGGGGCTCGATCTCGTCACCGCGCCGCTCGCGCGCGCAGGTCTTTCCGTGCGCTCGATTGCGGTGGGCAGTCTCGGCGGATTGGCGGCGGCGCGGCGCGGCGAGTGCGACCTCGCGCCGATCCATCTGTTCGACGACAAGACCGAGACCTACAACGCACCTTACCTTGCCGACGGGCTCGAACTGGTGCCGGGCTGGCGGCGGATGCAGGGCATCGTGTTCCGCCAGGGCGACAAGCGCTTCGAAGGCCTGAGCGCAAAGGACGCCGTCGCTGCCGCGCTTGCCGATGCCGCCTGCATCATGGTCAATCGCAACCAGGGTGCCGGCACGCGCATGCTGATCGACCGCCTGCTCGGCGGTGCGCGGCCGGAGGGCTACTGGAATCAGCCGCGCTCGCATAATGCGGTGGCCGCTGCGGTGGCGCAGCATCGCGCCGACTGGGGCATGACCATCGCGCCGGTCGCCCATGCGTCCGGCCTCGGTTTCATTCCGCTTAGCGAAGAGCATTATGATTTCGCGCTGGTGAGCGCGCGCAAGCAGCGTCCGGCGGTGCAGGCTTTTCTGGACGCGCTCGCCTCGGACGAGAGTCGCGCGGCGCTGGCGCGGGCCGGATTCCAGCCGGCGTGAGCGTAAGATAATAACACGGCCGTCGGGGCCGCGCGACGACAGGGGTGGGGAGCGATGGCGAAGCCGCTTTCGGTTGCGATCGTCGGTGCCGGCATGGGCGGGCTTGCCACCGCCGCGGCGCTCCGGCGCGTCGGCATCGATGCCATGGTCTA